>NZ_CP098611.1:3797975-4114473 GCF_023983615.1 Phormidium yuhuli AB48
CCCCTTGAGTGAATCCCCCTAAGTCTGGACATCCCAGGCAAATCGATTATACTGGCGGGTAGCTTTAATCCCGGGTGTTTTCGTCTCTACCCCTGACCATCACCGCAGCAGGAGGACTCCAAACAGAATTGGTAAACCCCAGACCCACCCCGATTCCCTCAACCCGTTTGATGAAGCCTATGTCTTGGCGCCATTCGAAACGTTAAGGGGCAATCCATAGGGTTAAAGACATCACGATATATCCCTAACTCTGGCAACATAAGATATTTCAGGAGTTCAGGAAAAGTATCTCCTGAACCTAGGATTGTGCTGCCAATTTTTAAGCCCATCTCTCAATCGGTGATAGCCCGTTAGGTCTCTCCAACAAACAGCTAAAATGCCCCCATCCCGGCTGGGCATTGCCCTACCGCTGAGACGTCTCGGAACTTTAGCCCCCAAGCCACCGTCCCCCACAGAGATACGCCTAAATGTGCCTGCTCCATCCCAGAAAAGGCAAGGGTTCAATCCAATCTCTAACGCAATCCCCAGTCGCCTAAATCGGACTAAGCTGATTGGGGAAGATTGTCGATCTCGGGCGACGATAGCAAGCTTACAGTATTAAGAAGTTTAAGTTTTTTGACAGATGGCACAATGGGTAAAAGTTAGTTTATAATTCCCCTGTAAGTTAACTGGTAAACTTTGAGGAGTTGAACAACATGAAATTAAGCCGCCTCAGTGCGTCCGCTGCCCTACTTGGGCTTGTTTCCCTTACCGCTGCGGGTCTCAAGGCTCCCTCGAACGCCGCTCCCTTAGCTGAAGGCTCTGATTCTCTGGAACTGGCACAACGCATTGGAGAGCGTCCTGGGGACACTTGCCGTCGAGTTCGGGGAGCAAATGTTCTCTACACGGAACCTGATATGGGCTCCACTGAAATCGCGAACATGCTGCCGAACGAACAGGTCAACATGATCCGCAATGCCTTTGTGGGTGATGATGGTGGAATGTGGTTTGAATTGGAAGATTCCGTGGGGAATATTGGCTTCATGCCCGCCCAAGCTCGTATGACCGCTGGTGGTTCGCTGGAATCCACTCTGGCCAACTGTCCCGGACAAGGTACGACTCCTTCGGCATTCCCCGTGACCTGGTAGTTTGAGCCGGTGTTCTCAACATCGTTTCCATGAGCCATCACAAAGATTAAGTAATTCTGCCAAACCCCCGTCCTCACTCCTGAGAGGCGGGGGTTATTCGTGGTTCTCAGTTCTCAATGATTAATTCCCAAGCAACTCTGGGGCCGATCGCGCCTCATCGTCAGAGCCAAAGGACCAGAGACTGGAGGCTGCCTCAGCCCGAGTGACCGGTCGTTCCGGTTGCAACAGCCGGGTAAAGCCAAAGGCCCGACCGATGTTAGAACGTTCTCCATTCTCGAAATCTCCTAAGACCGCTTCGAGAACGTCAGCGGGCAGGCCCGTGGCATCCTGAAAGCCCCAGGTCTCTTGCACCGCCTCCACGCTGGCATCAGGTAGGCCGCGACGCACATCCAGGGGAACCTTCCAACGCAACAAATCTTTGCGTAGTAGGGGATCGTCAGGACGAAATAGGCTGGGGCCGTCATCATCGCTGAGGGGACTGGGGATGATGCCAGCTTCGGCGAGCCCTTGAATAATGGGGAAGTCAGGATGGCTTTGGGGCATATCCTGAAAGGCGGGTTCCCGGTTTCCTCGGGCCGGACGCACTTGTCTCGCGGATTGGCCCTCATGAAAGCGGTTATTGGCCTCCAAGAGCCAGCGGGCATAGTCTCGCCGGGTTATGGTCTCCTCGGGGCCAAAGCGATCGCCCTCTAGGGGGGAGAGAATCCCCAGTTGGGCCACATCCTTGACGTAGGACGCCAGGGAGTCGGATAGCTGCTCTAAATCACTAAAAGAGGTGGTTTGGGGCGATCGCCCCTCCGGAGATGGGGCCCCAGGGACGGCCGGGCTGGGCTGAGGGGCGGCGGCCTCAGATTCCTCTGGAGGAGCGGGGTCTGACTCTATAGGAGTGGCTACATAGGTGAGTTCAAACTCCGTACCCTGGGGACTATCAGTTTGAGCCTGGTTTGTCCCGTTCTCGGCAGCGGTCCGGGGACGAATCACCACGGTCAGCGGCCAATCCTGACCCTCACGGCTGGCCTGCAAGCGGATTTCCTCTCCCTCAACCCTGTCTTCCTCCAGTTGCCAGTTGTCCTGCTGCAAGCGACCCCGGTAAAACTCGGCAATCACCTCGGGAGGGTCATCACTATGCCAACGACTGCGGAGGCGATCGCCCTCCAATTCGGTGGTTTCTAACCAGGTGGCCGGCTCATATTGGGGCAAGTCTGGAGGGAATCGCTCTAACTCAGGGGCCTCGGGAATGGCGACAGGACCCTCTGTTGCCTCTGACTCAGGACTTGTCGGCTGAAGTTGAGGATCAGCCGCAAAGGAATCTTCTAAGGAGCGGTTACCCGATTCATCGGCACAGCCACTTAGGGCCATCAGACTTAGCAGAAGCAGAATTGAGCGTTTAAACACAGTGATCCAACCCGATTTATTTCAAGGCTTCGATGGCATAGTTGAGATAAAACTTCAGTTCCGCCGCCGCCGCTGGGGAGAGTTTTAGCCCCGCACTGCCGCGATCGCGGATATAGTTAAAAATCTCGGCTTTGACCCCAGCCACCGCCGCCGAGCGATTGGGCGATCGCCCCCATTCATCAAAGGGACTGGTATTCCCAACCACTAAGCAATATTGAATTAAACATAAATCCCGGTCAATGGCGCGCTCAATATCCACCGGTGTCGCACCAGAGCGACGCAAGAGGCTATCAACCACATCCTGAACCAGACCCTCATGATAGATTGCCAGTTTCTCCGCTGCCTCTAAACGGGCTTCTGCGCGCTCTAGGGGCAGCTTGGCCGCCGCCAAATCCGTATCATCGAGGAAGCGTCCAGCCACCTCGGCGTTGGCCAATATGGGGGTGAGGGAAGATTTCATAGGGGTTCGCTCCTCAACGAAGGGCAGCAATGGCAATCTCGAAGTAGTCAGCCACTTCTGCGAGTAGGGGTTGTTTCAGGCTCACGTCAGCCTCCTGAAGTTGAACCTCCAGTTGAGCCAGGGTGGCGGCTTTCATTTCGGCGATCGCACTCACGGCCGAAGACAGGGGGACTCCTAGGGTTTCATAGGTTTGCTTTAACCCTTCCAGACAGCGTTGTTCCAGGATAGCGGAATCTCCCGCCAGCAGGGCATAACTAACATAGCGCAGGATGAACTCCCCATCGCGAATGCAGGTGGCCATCCGGCGACTGGGGTAACAGTTTCCTCCCCGTTGAATTAACTCGGGGTTTTCCGCCACCATGGTTGAGATGGCTTGGGCAATAATGTCATTGGCCTGTTGGCGAATGAGGGCAACGGCGCTAATTCGGTAGGCGTGACTGGCGGCGAACTGGCGCAGTCGGGCTAGGCGATCGCCCTCGACGTAGGCGGTTTGGGCCTCAGCATCGAGGACAGCACGAGAGAAGGAATCCAACACGGTTTGGCAAAAAACGACAAACGACGTTTAGAGAGCGGCATCTAATAGTGTAGCAACGACGCGATGGTCTGAGTCCTGTCGCAGTTGCTCCAGAGCCGCCACCGCGCGAGCATCTCGGAAGTGACGTAGGGCGTAAGCCACCCGGGCCCGCAATTGCCATTGAGGATTATCCACCTGAGCCAGTAACAAGTCCAGGGCGCGGGGGGCTTCCTCCGTGTTGGCCAAGGTTCCCAAGCCATCCAAGGCCGTTTCTCGCACCAGGAGATTGCGATCGCTCAGGCCCTGCTGACAGAGTTCTAACAAGACCTGCGGTTGAGCCATCTCCATCATCGAGGCAATAATGCCATGACGGGAGAGCCATCCTGAATCCTCTTGGAAGAGGCGACGTAAGTAGGGGACGGCGGCTGGGCCATAGAGGGCCAGAGAACTGGCGGCCTCGGCTCGGATATTGGCATCCCCATCCCCTAACATGGTTACGAGGGCGGCAAACCCCGCCTCACTGCGCTTACGTCCCAATCCCATGGCGACAAAGGAGCGCACCAACACTTCCGGGTCTCCCATTAAGGGGGTCAGGAGGGGAACCGCCACCTCGGGGCTATAATCCCGCAGTGCCGTTAACCCCCGCATCCGATGTTGAGGGTCGTCACTCTGAAGATGCTCTTGGATTTCCGTTACGTTCATATCACGCCTTCCCTTGTCAAGCTGTTTTTACATTTGTTTACAGTCTAACAAACGCCAGGGGTTCCATGCCAGGAGACAGTCAGGGAGCGGTGTGTGTCTTGAGAGGGTTAGTCTTCATGATCCTCAAAGGGATCAGCCAGTTCCTCCGAGGGGGGGCCGAAGGAGACATAGATGCCGTAGGCGGTGATGGCAATCAGCACCGCAGCGGTGGAAATACTAAGAACTGTTGCAGGTTCCATGAATAGAATTTAAAAATGAGATGGTTTCCTCTATAATATTACGAAAATTTACAACTTTTCACAGAGCGCCCAACTTTAGGTTAAACACATGGCACAACAAACACGTCTAGGCGATATCCTCAAACCTCTGAACTCCGAGTACGGGAAGGTTGTTCCCGGCTGGGGAACCACTCCTCTGATGGGAGTGTTCATGTTGCTGTTTTTCGTTTTCTTGCTGATTATTCTGCAAATCTATAACTCCTCCCTCCTGATTGAAGGGGTGGACGTGGATTGGGCGAACCTCAGCCGCTAGAACCCAGGGGATGATGCCCCAAACCTGAGAATCCCGGTTCGACCGGGATTTTTTGTCGGTACAATGGGGCACGATGGGGGCAACGGCGGCGAAGCCCCCCTGATGCGCTACGCTTACTATGGAATCTCCTATGGAGTCGCGATAATGAATATTTTTGGTATTGGCTTGCCCGAAGCGATCGTAATTTTGGTCATTGCTTTACTCATCTTTGGCCCGAAGAAGCTGCCGGAAATTGGTAGCAGTCTGGGTAAGGCCATTCGCAGCTTCCAGGATGCCTCAAAAGAGTTTGAGAGCGAGTTGAAGCGCGAAAGTGAACAACTGAAGGCTCAGCAAACCCGGGAAATCTCTCAAAGCTCGGCCACGGACTCCACCTCTGAGTCCAACGCCTCGACGACGACGGCGAATTCGGCCAACGCCAATCGCCAAGATTCGGCAGCTTAATCTTCCTGACGTCCCTCTTGCTTGTATGACTGTGAACGCTGCTTCGACATCGATTTTGCTTCCGAGTGCGATTGTCGGGTTGGGGAATCCCGGCCCGAAATACGATCGCACCCGTCATAACATTGGTTTTGCTGTGGTGGATGCGTTAGCGCACACCTGGCAGATTCCCCTAAGCGCACAGCGTAAGTTCAAGGGGGAGTATGGGGAAGGGATAGCCATGGCCGGCCAAAAGATTCACCTGCTTAAACCCACCACCTATATGAACCGTTCCGGGGAAGCCGTGCAAGCGGTAACCCGTTGGTATAAGCTTGACCCCGCCTCGGTTCTGGTGGTTTATGATGACATGGACTTACCCGTAGGACGCATTCGCTTGCGTCTGGGAGGCTCAGCGGGGGGACATAATGGCATGAAGTCCATTATTGCCCACCTGGGAACCCAAGCCTTCCCCCGTCTGCGGGTGGGAATTGGCAAACCCCAGCCGGGGGAGAATCCCTCCATTTCCCATGTTTTGGGCAAGTTTTCCCCCTCCGAGACTCAGATCATGACGGAGGTGATGACTCTGGTTCGCGATGCGATTGAGCTGAGTCTCAAGGAGGGGGTTGAAAAGTCCATGAGCCTTTACAACAGCCGTAATTTGGCCCAACCACCGTCTTCTAAGACCTCCAGTTAACTTCTTGAGAGTACGGTTGAGTTCTCCACAGTTACCTCAAACCACTGCCTATCTGCGCGTGACGGACTGCTCCTGGGAGGGAGGAACCTTGCAGGGGGAAGTTACGGCGGGGTCCTTTACTTGGGAATTTTGTTGGCTATTTAGTCAATCTCGCCTCGATATTGAACCGTCTTTGGGCCGGGCCCTCATCCAAGAACCCCTCGGCCGCTTCCTCGAACAACGGGACTATCAGCTTGAACCGGGGGGAGACTACCAATTCACCATCCGCGCTCAGATCTGAGTCCCCTAGACCGACTCAACCTGGGCTGAGAATAAGGTCTTGGGGGATTCTACTGATTATCCCCCCAGTTCTGCTGCCTATTTTTAAGTCATGGTTTCCTGACAAGCACAGGGGATCAGCTGGGGATCTCCTGTGCTCTTATGTCAACGTCTCCTGACATTACGATCCCCTAAATGCCTGTAACTTCGTGAATCCCTCAAGAATCAAGCGTTGTAGCCCCTTGCGGAATGGGAGCATCTTCTGCAAGATGAACATCAGTTGGGCGCGTTAACCCGATCCCGAATTAAAGCTAAAGCAACGGGATCTTTGTGAACTTCCGTTCAATCTGTCAGGTTTACTTGACAGCCATGTTGAGAAAGACCAGCAAGCACTATGTCACAAGAACGTCCACCCCTCGAAGAAATGACCTTGCGGCAACTCCGGCGAGTGGCCAGCGAGTGCGGCATTTCTCGATATAGCCGAATGCGGAAGTCTCAACTGCTTTCCGCCATTCAAGCGGTCTTGCCCGAAAAAATTAATCCCACAACCGCAAGTCCCACAACGACAAGTCCCAAAACAGCCAGTCTGAGTAGTCCATCACGTCAATTGGAGGCACAGGAAGAAGTGGAAGCAGCAAAGTTTGAACTCGGCCAAGACGATCGCACCGGCGGTGAACTCGCCTCAGTCGATGAAGGATTAGCCGATTTACCTGAAGGTTATGGTGAAAGCCGGATTGTCTTGATGCCTCGGGACCCCCAATGGGCCTATTGCTATTGGGACATCACCAATGAGCAGAAAGAAGAGTTACGTCGTCAAGGGGGACAGCAACTGGCCCTGCGAGTGTACGACGCGACGGACATTGATCTGAATTATCAACCGCCTCACAGCATCCAGGAATATCCTTGTGATGAACTGGCCCGGGAATGGTACTTACCAATTCCCGTCAGCGATCGCGACTATGCCGTCGAAATCGGCTATCGTTGTGCCGATGGTCGTTGGCTGGTGTTGGCCCGCTCCCTCACGGTTCACACTCCCCCTGTCTATCCTTCTGACTGGATTGAAGATATTTTCGTCACCGTCAACTGGGATGAACCTCTAGTCGGAAAAACTGTGGCGACTCTGGTTCCCCCCAGCAAAAAACCGGTTCCCAGCGAAGCGGACGAGCGCAATCCCCTCTACGAAGAAATCTTCGGGATGGCCAAATCCGCCGAAGCACAACGGGTGGCAGGTTCTATCTTTGGGTCGATGCACCAAGTCCCCGAACAAGCGGTCAGTTCCTTTGTCTTCCCCTCTGGTGTGGGAATGTGGGCTGTTCCTACCATGTCCGGTTTGACCATGTCCGGCGTGGGCATGTCCGGTGTGGGCATGGGGGCCTCAATGCCGCCGATTCGTCCTCGCCAATTCTGGTTGGTGGCTGATGCGGAATTGATTGTCTATGGGGCCACGGAACCCGATGCCACGGTCACCATTGGCGGCCGTCCTATCAAACTCAATTCTGATGGCACCTTCCGCTTCCAGATGTCCTTCCAGGATGGTCTGATTGACTATCCCATCAAAGCGGTGGCGGTTGATGGGGAACAAACCCGCTCGGTTCACATGAAGTTTGAGCGTGAAACTCCCTCCCGTAATACCAACACCAAGGAAGAAGCTGTCCCTGAGTGGTTACACTCTTAGGACTCACTACACCGAGTTCTCAATGGCTAACTGTTGCCCCGATGTCCTTTGATATCGGGGTTTTTTCTGGGCCGAGGCTGGGTTTCATCGGGCGGCGGGGTTGCCATAGAGATATCTGGGGCCAATCACCAGTAGGGGGTCGCCGGCATTGTCGGGGAGATTGCGTGTTAGGGGATCGTTGGGATCATTTGGATCCCGCAGAAAGTCAGTGACAAAGACGACGGGGCGATCGCTCTGCCAAAAGGCTTGTAATTCTGCGTCTGAAATCTGATAGCGAGGGCTGGGGCCGGGAAAAATTGGCAAGCTGCGAGACTCGCCGGCATCGCTGAGAACATAGACAATACGATAGGCGCGATCGCCCTGGCCCCACACCCAACCATCATCCAGGGTGGGAAATTCGGGGAATCGCTCCCCGTCAGGATTGAGATAAAAACTCATGGCCCCGGCGGCCCCCAGTTCCCGAGAGCCTTCAAACACCCAAAGGGTTGACTCGGGTAGTTCGGCTTCGGCTTGGCTGATGAGGGGTTGGGAGGAGCGAATTTCGGCAAAGGCGCTAAAGCCTTGGATGATGAAATAATAGGCGATCGCCATTCCCAGAACTAAGGTGAGCCAACCGGGAAGAGGCTGTCGTCGCAGTAACAGACCCCCCGCCAAGAGGGCCCCAATGCCAAAACTGAGGGCAATGGGCCAGGCTAGGAACTCCATTTGACCTAAGTCCACCTCAAGCTGATCTAAAAGTTGCCAGCGAGCCAGAACAACGGCTACCCCAGCCGCCATCAGGGTCACGGCGGCCAGGGTGCGTCCCCCAGCCATGGCCACCCCTCGACGGGCCTGGCCGCCAGTCCACCAGAGGGCCGTTAGCAGGATGAGCGGTGGCAGACTGGGCAAACTGTAGTAAATCAGGCGGGAGGAGATGGGGAGAAACAGGAGAACGGGGAGGAGGGCGGTCATGGCCAACAGCATCAGTCCACTGGCCTGTTCCTGGCGAGACTGTTGCAGACTAACCCAAGTATGAACGAGGGTTTGGGGTAGAACCAGGGACCAGGGTAGGGCCCAAACTAGGGTCATGCCAAGATAGCCCAGGGCGCTAATTTGGGAGACAGCGTAGTCTGGGGGATAGCGGCGATCGGCTAAACGCTCTAGGTTCTCGTTGGCGATAAAATACTGCCAAAATCCCGGATTCGCTCGTTCAATGGCGATCGCCCAAGGGACAATCAACAGCAGGAAGAGGGGAATGCCAAGGCTGGGGGTCAGTCCTTGCCAGATACGTCCCGGGGAGTAGATTAAGCTCATCACCAGCAGGGCAATGACTGGGAAGACCAGCATAAATGGCCCCTTGGCCAAGACAATCAGGCCCAATAGACCCCAAAAGCCCAATCCATACAGCCAATTTCTCGGGAAGAGGACCAGTTTCCAGAGACAATAGTAGGCCGTCATCAACAGGGACGACAGGAGTAAATCAATCAGCAATTGGTGGCTAAAGATAAACCAACCACAGGCACTGGCTAACATCAATGCTGCCACGCGCCCGGTGGCCGCTGAGCCGAGGTCTCGCCCCCATTGCCAGACCATAAACACGCCCCAGATTCCCCCTAGGGCCAACGGCAAGCGGGCGGCAAACTCATTAATGCCAAACGTGCTATAACTGAGGGCGATCGCCCAGTAGAGCAGGGGGGGCTTATTGAGATAGGGAGCGCCATTGAGATGGGGGGTGAGCCAATCTCCCCGTAACATCATTTCTCGGGCAACTCCGGCAAAATGGCCCTCGTGAGGTTCGTAGAGGGGGAAATCTCCTAACCCCAGGAAGAATAGGGCGATCGCCCCCAGCAGAATCAGCGGATCGAGCCAACTGAGGCTAACCGGTTGAAGTCGATTCAAGGCCACAATTTAATTAACGTAATGCGCGTAAAAATTCTCGGGCGATGGCGGCAATATGTTCAGCGCGATCGAGCCAATTGACGATACGGCGGGCACTGACAAAATTTTGTCGCGACCCCAGAATATGGTCATTGAGACTATGGCCCGTATAGGAGCCATCCCGCATTCCTAATACCAGTAAGTCGGCCGCGATATCCTGGTTAGCCGCTAACTCCGGGTTGCCAATCAGGTCAATCCCCAAGCGGCCAGACCAATAGCGATAATTCGCTCGTCCCGTAATCTGTACAAAACCCCGTCCTTTGTAGCGAGGGCCATCTCCGGCATAGATGTTACCCAAATCAGAGCGCCATTCATAGGCCCAGCCACTGGCGAGTTCCGTCATCCACTTGCCCAGATGGGACTCATGTTCAGCGGTGGCCAAGACATAGGCAATCTGCCCTAAGTCGGTGACCCCATAGTCTAAACAGGACTGCAAAATCAAAGGGACTGAATCGCGAGCATAGGCGCGAATATCGGGGTAAGGAATTGAGGCAATAATCCGGGGGACATCAAATTGAGATAAACCACCCTGCCGTTCCGGTTCAAAGACTTCTACCGGGCCATTGACTAACGTTGACCAGGTTTCTCGCCCCACCACTCCGTCCACAAGGAGATTATTGAGGGATTGAAAGCGGCGGACTCCGTCTTCCGTGTTCGGACCAAACTTGCCATCAACCACCTCATTGGCAGGAAAAATGCGGGCCTTAACCAGCAACTCTTGCAGGGTTTTGACCGCATCAGCTAGGTCAGGATGCTGGATACCATCTCCCCGTTGGAGAACCGGATAGCGTTGCACCGGTTGGGGAGAAGGAGAGGGGGCCGGAGAAGGAGAGGGGGTGGGGGAGGGCGAGGGGGTAATGCCTAACTTGCGATCGATGACGGCCCAGGTTTCAGGTCCGACAATTCCCGTCATCTGCAAATTATTCTCCATCTGGAAGATTTTGACTGCCTTTTCTAGAGCCGAGTCAAAACGACCATTGATCGGCTGACTGATGGGCAACAGCCTGAGTTTAATCATAATCCGTTGCAGGAGCTGTACCGGTTCAACAAACTCCTGGGAATCAATGCCATCTCCGGGGCGTAGCAAAGGACGTCTTGCAACAGGCATAAGGTTTAGGGGTAAATAACAGGGGGGCCGCCAATCTTTTGGTCTGGTTATTTGGGTAGATCAATCGTTACCCTTAATGCAACATTGCCCGATTCGAGAGCCATTCCATATCTGGGGAATCCCAGAGTTTGCCATCGAGGGCCATCTGTTCGATGGAACTGGCTAAACGCAGGGCGCGTAGGGCCTGTTCGCCGCCAACAGACGGTTGGTTTCCTCCGCGAACACAGTTGACAAAATGCTCTAATTCTGCGTGGAGGGGTTCAATATTGCTAGTGCGGACTTTTTCGATCAGCCCATCCTGACGATACAACACCTGGCCGTAGTCTGTGGATGTATTGGCGGTGGTTTGACGGTGAATGAGGATTTCGTTGTTGAGGAAATCTGCTTCGGTGAGGGAGGTTTGACAATGGGCCGCAATGGTACGCCGTTTGCGGTGGGTGACTTTGCTGGCCGTGAGGGTGGCGATCGCCCCATTAGCAAAGCCTAAATTAGCGGTGACATAATCCAGGTGGAGCGAGCCGGAAATGCGACTCCCACTGGCGGAGAGGTTGAGGACGCGATCGCCAATCAACTCCAAAATCAGATCGATATCATGAATCATCAAATCCAAGACCACCGACACATCATTGGCGCGATCGGAATAGGGACTCAGGCGATGAGCCTCTAACGCCAACACCTCTTCCGTTTTTAAGACTTTACTGAGTTCTTGAAAAGCTGGATTAAAGCGTTCAATATGGCCCACTTGGAGAATACAACCCGACTCCGCCGCTTGATTGACCAGAGATTCCGCCTCCGATAAGCTTGCGGCAATGGGTTTCTCAATCAGGACATGAACCCGATTCTGTAAACAGGCCATCCCCACCGCATGATGAAGTCGTGTCGGAACCGCTACACAGACTGCCTGCACATGGGGGAGAAGATCGCGATAATCCTCAAAAAACTTAACCCGATACTTACTCGCCGTATCTAAACCCCGGTCTACCTGAATGTCAGCAACCCCCACCAACTCAACATCCTTGAGGAGATTTAATACTCGAGTATGATGTTGTCCCATGTTCCCGACCCCGATTACCCCCATCCGGAGCGGTTCCGGTTGGTTCATCCCCGCCGTGTTGTTCGGATAATTCACAAGTTTAGACTCTGGTGACCTGCATAGATTTGTCCTCTCTCACCCCAACGCGAGAGCATTCAGGTTACAGACTGTTACCTGAAACTACCCAGAATGGTATCACAAGACTTTACATTGAGCCGATGGTGCAGGACGGTTGAGACAACTGTCGCCGCCGCATCTGTTTAGAAACGCGACGGCGACCGAACTTGAAGGGATTTCAGCACTTGAAGGGATTTCAGCCATGGGGGTCAACCAAAGGTCGAACCATTCCACCCCCACATCGCTCCTTTAGCATCGGCAAACTCAATATAGGTTCGTTTACTAGGAACCCCCAGACGAGTCTCAATTTCCTGACAAAAGTCAGCACTCATAGCTTGGGTTTGGGAGGGACTCATCGAGCCAATACTTTTGATTTCAATGAAGCAAACGGGGTCGAGGCTTCCGCCAAAGGTCATAGGGACATCCCCCTCAAAGGCGGTCATCACGTAGGATTCTGATTTCCCCAAATGGCCGGACAGCTTCGAGGACAGGGCCTGTAACATCCCTTCAACGGCAGCTTTATCAGGAGCGGGGGCGGAGGTTTTAACTTGGATTAAAGGCATAGGAAGGCAAGAGGCAAGAGGCAAGGGGCAAGAGGCAAGAGGCAAGAGGCAAGAGAGAACCACGGAGTCACGGAGGACACAGAGGACAAACCCGAGAGCGATTCCCCCGTTTTGCCTTTTATTGGTCGCCCCGACAAGCCGGAACGCATCGCTGGAGAGGTTAGCCGCCGTAGTTCCAGCCGGTGCTTTCGAGGTTGAGGATTTCTCCGTCGCGGTGGATGGCGGCGTTAATGACTTCGCCGACAAAGACGGTGTGATCTCCTTTCTCGACGGAGCCGACTACCTGACATTCTACATAGCCTAGGGAGTCCTTGATAATAGGGCAGCCGGTTTCGGCGGTGTAAAATTCTACATCCTCAAATTTGTTACCCACCCGGCTTTGAGGCTTAAAGAACTTCTGGGCCAGGTCTTTTTGCCCCAGTTCCAGGAAGCTGAGGCTGAACACGCCACTGGACTTGAGCATTGCATGGGAACCGCTATCATTTTTGACACAGTTAACGATTAAGGGCGGTTCAAAGGAGGATTGCATCACCCAACTGGCGGTAAATCCGTTGAGGTTATCGCTGTTGATGTCTTTCACGCCACAGATATAAAGGGCATGGGGAATTTTCCGCAAGAGGGTTTTTTTGGCGGTTTTTTGGTCGTCGGTGTTTAGCATGGTGTTTTTTTAAGAAGGCAAAAGGCAAAAGGCAATAGGCAATAGGGGGAAGAAGGCAAGAGGCATAACCCACCCCTGCCCCTCCCAGGAGGGGATGGCAACAGGCAAGAGGCTAGCTGCTTTGGATGTTGGGCGACATATTGGGGGAGAGGGAGATGGGGGGGTCTTGTTGGGTTTCTCCGGCCCAGGCGCGATAGTCGGCGATGATATGGCGGGTTAAGCGCTGTTTGACTGTGTGTAGGACACTGGCTAATAGGGTGTTACCTGTGGCATCGATGATGGGTTTGGGGGTCAGCCATAAGGCGGGGGGCATATCAACGGCGACCTTGAGGTCGGCTTTCCCGTATAGGGTGGTTTTGCCGTTGTGGGTGTAGGGTTCTAGCCGTCCGACTAAATCTAGGGAGAAGCGTTGGTTAATGTACTCGACGCCGCGAATTTCGCAGCCGACGGAACGTAGCCGCACAGTTCCTTTGGCATCGGCCCAAACCCGCATATCAACGGTGGGCTGGACGGTTAGGGTCAGGAAATGTAGGGGACGCATCTTTAGGCGGAAACAATCGGGGCTGAGAACGTCCACTCGTTTCGGATCGACGAGGGCTTTCACCAGTCGCTGGGGTTGCCGCAGGTAATGCTGAATGGGGACCGGTTGGTCCGGGACGGGAATCTCGACGGGTACAGAGGAAAAGAAGCGGCTACGCATAACATCCGCAAAAAAGCAACATCAAATAAACGGTTCTTAACAAAATTATAGAATTAATGACTCGCTACGGCTATCCCTCTTGAGTTAGAGACGGGAAAGCAGAACCGTAAAACCCTCTCATAGAAAAGACTTTGAGCGGTTCTCCGTGTTTTCCGATCCTACTGCACGGCTTAGACTTCTTTGCCAAAACGTTACATTTTTTAGGGGCGATCGCGCAAATCTTAACAAATCTCCACAAAATCCACCCGACGGTAATGCCTTCCCCTCCTGGGAGGGGTTAGGGGTGGGTTATGCCTCTTGCCTCTTCCTCTGTGTCCTCTGTGCCTCTGTGGTGACCCTCCTGCCTCTCCCCCTAAAACGCCTGAATCCAAGCCTTCACCTCATACTCGGTCCAGATTCCATGTTGCCAATAGGGGTCATTCTCAATCAGCTTGCGAACAGTGGCTTCATCCTCCGCCTCATAGATGCCAAAAACTTGGGTGTTATCCTCCGTCGGCCCAAGGGTGACGAGAACTCCCGATTCTTTCTGTTTGGCTAAGCCGTCGAGGTGAGCTTTGCGGTAGGGTTGTCGCTTTTCCAGGGCATTCTCGCAATAGTTGCCCCAAAGAATGAATTTAGACATGGGTTAATCGTTAAACTAGCAATGGAAGTTAAGATGAGCGGCGCAGAAAAGGAATTAAGGATTTGCCAACGTCCTCGGACCAATGTTCTTGAGGGTAATGAGCGGCTTCTGGGAGACTGATAAACTCCCCATTTTCCAGTTGTTGGGCGAAGCTTTGGGCGGGTTCCGGGGCCAGCCAGGGGTCAACCATGCCCCAAATAACCTGTGTGGGTTGAGTCCAAGACTCGAAGCCGCTGGCAATTTCAGCCATGGCTGTCTTCAACTGAAGATTTTGTAAGGTATAGAGGAGCGATCGCCCTGAATCGGAGGTTTTGAGCCAGGGACGACGATAGACATCTAAATCTTCATCGGGAATGACAAAGCCACTTCCGGCTTCCAGGGTGCGGTCAATCAGTAGGGGGTCCTGAGTCATCATGTCGCCGACGAGGGGAAAACTCATCTGCTTGAGTTTCCAGGGAAGCTTCGCTGTGGGAGACAGAGGTGCATTGAGAATGG
This sequence comes from Phormidium yuhuli AB48, assembly GCF_023983615.1. Lineage (GTDB taxonomy): Bacteria > Cyanobacteriota > Cyanobacteriia > Cyanobacteriales > Geitlerinemataceae > Sodalinema > Sodalinema yuhuli. The sequence continues at coordinate 3,812,962 of NZ_CP098611.1, forward strand.
CTAGACGGTCAATGCGATCGCGATGGCGTAGGGCATATTGGAGGCCCACTGACCCCAGGAACCCCTGAATCACCAGAGAGATGCGATCGAGTTCCAGAACCTTGAGAAAGCCATCTAAGGCCTCAACAAAGGCATCAGGGGTATAGGCAAAGTCGCGTTTTTGGGGTTTGTGCGATCGCCCAAATCCTAGCCAATCCGGGGCAATTCCCTGTAAGCCCTCGCTGGCTAAATCCGGTAATAAAGCACTCCAACTGTAGCCTAAGGACGGCAAGCCATGGAGGAAGACCACCGGCGGCGCTACCCTGGAGTTGGGGGGATGTACCTCACGATAAAACCAGTCTCCAGAGGGAGTTGTAATAATTTTTTCGTCAACGGCCACAACAAATTTTGAGTAATAGAATTAGCAACAGAATCTAAATTTTAGAAAAAAGGCGTTCCCAACCGAAATTGAAAACGCCCCATCCCTTAAACCATTCGTTTACCATGCCAAATGGCTTATGGCTTAAAAGTCCATTTCGGCGGCCTGAACCTTCTCAACCTGTTTCTTCTTAAGAACCAGCATGATTTGAGACACCGTTACGATGGCAAAGAACGCCAATAAGCCTTGAATCCGGGCGGGATTTTGTAAAACAATCTCCGTATCCTTCTGGCCAAAACCACCCACGTTAGGGTCTGTGGTCAGCACATCACCAGCGGCGACGACATCACCGACCGAGGCCAACATATCCGGACCGGGGGGAATTGACTCAACCACCTCTGACCCATCATCGGTGGTGAGGGTCACGGCATAGCCCCCTTCATCCATCGGCTCAATGGCGGCGATCGTACCAGCATTCTGAGCTTTATAAGCAATATTATTGCTGTTGCTGCCCGTGGGATAGATTTGTCCGCGACCTCGGTTACCGCCAGCATGGACCGAGTACTTGCCAAAGTGAACCGAGGAATCTTGACTGGGGTCAGGAGATAGAACCGGGAAGACCAACTCCTGATAGTTATCCCCTGGCAGAGGACCCACCAGAATCACATTCTCTTGCTCAGGAGTATAGGTTTGGTAGAAGATGCCTTCGGTTTCTTCCTTCAGTTCTTCAGGGATGCGGTCTTCGGGAGCAATTTTAAAGCCTTCGGGGAGCATTAAAACCGCACCGACATTCAGGCCCGCTTTACTACCATCTCCGAGGACCTGCTGCATGGAGGTATCATAGGGAACCTTCACCACAGCCTTAAACACCGTATCCGGGAGAACCGACTGAGGCACTTCCACTTGCGTCGGTTTTTCTGCTAAGTGGCAGTTAGCGCAAACAATACGTCCGGTAGCTTCACGGGGGGTTTCCGGAGCCGTTTGTTGGGCCCAGAAGGGGTAAGCCGCGGCCGTTTGAGGGAACAGGACATCACTGGCAACAAAGACAGCCATGGCCGCCAAACTCACCAGGATTCCTTTCCTCAACTGGGTCATCAAAGGGGCGAACTGTTTTGTCGCCCAAGCACTAGAGTATTTCATCAATTGTGACAACGTTCTCTTCTCTCAATGGCTAGGTTAATTCTCAAAAATATCTCTCCCTGGAGGGGAGAGGTTGGGGGAGCTTAAACCCACCAGGGTTTTTCCTGAGTGCGGAAATCTTCTTCAGTCCACTGGGTGAGAACCACATTATCATCCTCAGCCACATCCACATGGACGAGGGCCAGAGACAGAGGTGCGGGACCGCGAACCACTTTACCCGCTTTGTTGTACTGGGACCCGTGACATGGGCAGATAAACTTCTCTGCACTTGCATTCCAGGGAACCACGCAACCGAGGTGGGTGCAAACCGCGTTGAGGCCATAATCGGCGATCGCCTGTTCGCCTTCAACAACGATATAGGTGGGGTCTCCCTTGAAGCCTTGCGTGAGGACGCGATCGCCCACATTATGTTCAGCCAGGAAGCTACTGGCCTTCACATCATTTCCTAGAGCGTCCTTAGCGACGATACCGCCACCACTGCCACCACTAGAAGGGGGGATAAAGTATTTAACGACGGGGTACAGCGCACCGAGAGCGGTTCCGGTAACTGCACCAAACGTCAGAAAGTTCATGAATTGCCGTCGTCCCATGGAGGGGACATCGGTTGAGCCGGAAGCCTGAGTCATGGAGCTATTTACGTATTATGGTTGTATCTGATTTTGCTTAACAAACGGCATCACCGTTTCATCTGCGCCCCTTATTGTGAGACCACCAATCAGGACGCATACCGTTTGGGATTGTATCGGATCAAGTGTCCCGTCGCGAGCAAAAAAAATGAAAATGGCGCAACACTTATTCATAATACCACGGTGCAGGGGCCAAAAAAGCCAGCAACTCAGGCGAATTGAGTCGTCCTGGAAAATTGAGAATCCCTCTGGCACAATCAGTAAAGAAATGTAAAATACAAGCTCAGTCCCCCGAGCGATCGCCGTCTGTCTGACCCTCGCCCCTCAACATCCCCCATGGCCAACCGCACTAACCACAGCCAACCTATCGTGACTGGACAAGAGTTACAGCAACTACTGCTTGAGAAGTGGGGCTGTTCCTACGATCTGCAACTACGCCGCACCCAGGGCAAAATTTTCCTGCAAGTGATGTGGAAATATCTAGAGCAGGCCTCATTTCCCCGTTCCCCAGAAGACTATGCCAGCCATCTAGATCAGATTGCTGACTATCTCAACGCCTGGAACAGCGCCGACCGAGTTCGCCAATATATTAACGAAACTCGCGAACGTCCCCGACTCGGCAAAGCCGTAAGTATCCCCATCGATCCGGGTCAACGCGCTTCCGAGTGGTTTGTGGACTCCTAAGTCCCAAACGATCGATCTCGAATCCACTGATGTTTTGCAATGAGGTCATCTTGTCCTATGTCAAAGATGCCAATGTTCAGAGTGCGTCGTCTGCGGCACTTAGTTAAATTTATCCTGGTGCTACTGCTTTCACTAGGAACCGTGGTCAGTCTGGTGGGCCTCAGCCCCAATCCAGTCCAAGCCCAAACCCCAATTCCCATTCCCATCGAGCCAGCGCCAGGAACCTCCAACACAGCCCCCGTCCGTCTCAGCGGATTCACGGTGCTGCAAATCTCCTCCCCACCGACTATCCCCGATCAACCTCGGACTATTCCCGAGTTGGAAAAACGGGTGACACAAATTGAGCGTAACCTCAATACCATCATTGAGGATGGCTTCGATGCCGACTCTCTCCAGGTGCGGTATGACATCCTCAATAACCAACCCGTCCTCTCGGCTGAGGACAACGACAACCTGCTCAATCGACAGATTTTGACGGTGACGCAGTTTGACGCCGAAGTTGCCGACACCACCCCCGAACAACTCGCTCAGCAATGGAGTGAGCAGATTCGCGAATCTCTCATTCGTGCTCAAGAAGAACGGCTCCCAGGGGCCCGACAGCAGCGTTGGCGTAATGCTCTAGCCTTGGCGGCCATCATGCTCGTGTGCAGTCCCATCATTTGGTTCTTACAACGGCGAACCACCCGCCATTATCAACACCTGTCACGACAACGGCATCCTGAACACCTACAGCCCCCTCAAGAAACCCTCGGGCCTGAAGGGGAGGTTAGCACAACACGGGCCACCCCACAATTTTTGCGAGCTATCCTGCCACAGATTGTTCTAGAACGGCGGATTAGCATGATTGTTCTGCTGCGACGGGTCTTGCTGTTTCTCCAGTTGGCAGTTTGGATTGGTGGTCTGATTGCCATCCTCTATCAATTCCCCGCAACTCGGGTGCAGGCCGCTTGGTTGCAACGGTTCCCGGTGCAGATTCTGAGTATTTGGTTGTTTGTGGCTGTCGCCAACAAGCTAACGGATCTCTTGTTTGACAACATTTTGCAATCCTGGGTGCAACAAGAATCCCTCAACCCGACCGCTTCCCAACGGTTTATCCTCCGCGCTCCCACCCTCGCCGCGGCCTTAAAGGGCATGACGAGTTTTATTGCGGGGTTGATTGGGGTCATTTGGTTTTTAGCTCTGCAAAACTTCCCCCTCGATTCCCTAATTACCGGGGCGGGGATTTTCGGTGTGGCCCTGACCATTGTTTTTCAGAGCCTGATTAAAGACCTGATCAACGGCATTCTCATTCTCTGGGAAGATCAGTTTGCGGTGGGAGATGTGATTGATGTGGGCCATGGACCGGGGTTTGTGGAATATATGAACCTGCGGGTGACTCGTTTGCGGGGACAAGGGGGACGGCTCAGTACGATTCCCAATAGTCAAATTGAGGTGGTGCATAACTTGACCAAGGAATGGTCTCGCATTGATTTCCGTATTCGCATTAGTCAGGAAGCGGATGCTCTAGAAGCCCTTCAAGTGATGCGTCGCACCATGGAACAGATGCAAGCTGACCCAGATTGGACGGAGGCGATTATTGAACCGACGATATTATCGGGGGTTGAAGGGGTCGATGAACGGGGGACGGAACTGCTGATGTGGACGAAGACCAAACCGCTGCAACAGTGGAATGTGGAACGGGAATATCGCCGTCGCCTTAAACTGGCCTTTGACCAGGCGGGGATTACGATTGCTGTCCCAAAGCAGATGTTATGGTTCAACGAAAGCTCTTCCAAGGCTGAGGAGGAGGGAAATCATCAGTCCTCTCTCAGTCCCGGTCAAGCTAACCGTTAGCATGATAGGGGGATTGGGGGACAATCGGCCCTAGAGCCGGGAAATTGCCCCCCAAGATGTTTTCAAGGAATCAACTCAGGAGTTGTTATGGGACTCAAACTTCATATTGGCGGCAAAGAGGCTCATCCCGACTGGAAAATTTTGGATATCGAGGAGCGGCCCGAGGTGGATTTTGTGGGCGATGCGGCGGATTTAAGTCAATTTGAGGATAATTCCGTTGAAGCCATCTATGCCAGTCATGTTCTGGAGCATTTCCACCATAGTCTGAACAATGAGTTACTGGTGACTCTCGGGGAATGGCATCGGGTTCTACAACCTGGGGGCAAGTTGTTGATCAGTGTCCCCAATTTGCAAACTCTCTGCTGGCTCTATCTCAACCCCAACTTGATGGCGTTTGAACGACTGCATCTGATGAGCATTATGTTTGGGGGACAAACCAATGAGTTTGATGTGCATCGGGTGGGCTTTGATTTTGAGACGTTGGCCATTTATTTGGAAGAAGTGGGCTTTGAGGAGTATGAGGAGTTAACAGAGTTCAATCTGTTTAAGGATTGCAGTAGCCTGCGGATTATGGACACGCTGATTAGTCTCAATATGGCGGCCACCAAAACGGCTAGGGCTTCAGGGGATGAGGAGTAGCTGATTTGAAATCAGTTTGGACCCTTAAGCCTCAACGATCAGGCGTTGACAGTGCCATTGTCCGTCCACCTGTCGCCAACGTAGCAGTTGCCGGGCCGATGCCCCAATTAAATTGCTGGAGCGTCCTAGGGCCCGACGGGGGGCGATGGTGGCTAAGGAAATGGCGGTTTCAATGTCACAGAGACCCCAGTTGACGAGATTTAAGGCTCCCTCTAGGAGCGATCGCGTGGTTCCAGCGAGGGTTCCATCGGGCAGCCGTGCGGTTCCCTGGGTGACTTGAATTTGGCGGCTATCCCAGGGATAGGTCCCATCGCCTAGTCCTAAGGGAGCTAGGGCATCACTCACTAAAAACAGCCGGTCAGCGGCCGCCTTGAGCAATAGGTGCAGCATGGTGGGGCAGATATGTTCTCCATCGGCAATTACTCCACAGGAGATCTCGGGACGCACTAGGGCGGCCCCCAATAAGCCCGGTTCGCGGTGGTGAAGTCCGGGCATGGCGTTAAAGGCATGAGTGACGAGATGGGCCCCTTGGTCAAAGGCTTGATTCGCTTGAGCGGCGTTGGCGAGGGAATGGCCCAGACTGACGTGAATTCCCTGAGACTGTAAGTGGGCGATCGCCTCCCCACTGGGGTCTAATTCCGGTGCAAGGGTCATCAAGCGAACCGTGTTGCTGAAGGGCCCAATAACCTGCTCAAGGGTCTCTGAGGAGAGGGGGAGGAGAAATTCTTGGGGATGGGCCCCCCGTTTCTGGGGATTTAAACAGGGCCCCTCCAGATGCAGTCCCAAAACCTGAGCCGCTTCTTGCGGAGGGGGTTGTTGCGTCATGAAGCCTTCAAAGACCTCTAACGCCCCCCGGAACTTCTCTAGGGAGGTGGTGACGAGGGTGGGGAGATACTCATCAATCCCCGCCTGCCAGAGATAGCGGCTAATGGCGTCTAACTTGGGGCCATCCTCGGAGGTTACATCGGGGAAAGCTAAGCCTAGCGCCCCGTTAATCTGGAGATCACAGCCTCCTAGGGATATCCAGTCTTCATCGCCATCTCGGGGGCTTCCTCGGTCAAGGAGGGATGGCTCTGAGTTCGTCATGGGGGTAATGGCCGTAATGCGATCGCACTCTAGGACAAGCTGCTGCTGTCTGGAGGATGTTCCCTCGGGTCCCTTGTATCCCGGCACATTGCCCCGAATAATCGTTACAGCCATTTAGTTTGATTCAGTCTGAGCAGGACTCAGCTATTGTACCAATGACCTCTTCTGACCCCAAGACCCCACAAATTGGCATCATTATGGGCAGCGATTCCGACCTCCCCACCATGAATGCTGCCCTTGAGATTTGCCAGCAGTTTCAGGTTTCCCATGAGGTGGCGATCGTCTCGGCCCACCGTACTCCTGAACGTCTGGTTGACTACGCGAAAACCGCCCATGAACGGGGATTAAAGGTGATTATTGCCGGGGCCGGGGGAGCCGCTCACCTTCCGGGGATGGTCGCCGCATTAACCCCTTTACCGGTGATTGGGGTCCCCGTTGCCACCCGCCATTTAGGAGGTCTCGACTCCCTCTACTCCATTGTGCAAATGCCTCGGGGAATTCCCGTAGCCACTGTGGCCATTGGCAATGCCCAAAATGCGGGTTTATTGGCGATCCAGATCTTGGGCAGCCATGACGTCTTCCTCCTGCAAAAGGTCCAAGAGTATCGTCAAGACCTGAAAGACTCCGTTCTGCAACGACAGCAGCGACTTGATGAACTCGGAGCCACCGCCTATCTTCAACAGTCATGACACTTAAGTATAAAATCACAAGGTTTTCTGACATCTAAGAGATTTTTGCCCAAGAATCGGCGAATATTCAGCAGTTTCCCGGAAGATTCCGGGCGATCGCCGACAAAATGTAGTGTCTTATACAGAATAAACCCTATGAGAATTGGTGGAATCAGGGTGACTCAATCGCACAACGCCACTTTTCAATCTCTGCGGGAGCGCAAGGGCATACCAGCTTGAGCTTTGGAAGCAATAAGGGATTGCTGAGTGTTCGAGCGCGAGTGTGCTGTGTCGGAAACGGACTGGTTTTTTCCTGACTGCGTCCGTTCACCGTTCTCAGGTTGGTTAAACCGATTGTCCGTTTGCTTAATCTCAATCCAAAGTCTAAACATGACCTCTAAGATTACCCTCAGATCACGACCTGGAGCGACACCAGGACGGGGTCGCGGCAAAAACCGCAACTCATTCCTGGTTAAACTTCTCACCCTTGGACGGCGAGTGCCGATCTATTGGCTGGCCTGTATTCCCCTGACTGCTTTAATTTTAGGCGTTTGGGATTTAGCTGCCACTGCTGCCGATCCCCAGGGAATCGAAATTCTCGAAGAGGTGGATGCTGCCTACGTTCAAGGCGTTCTCAACACCGTTTGGGTTCTCGTCGCCTCCGTTTTGGTTATTTTCATGAACGCCGGTTTCGGAATGCTCGAAACTGGGATGTGTCGTCAGAAAAATGCCGTCAACATCCTCTCAAAAAACCTAATTGTTTTTGCCCTGGCAACCCTTGCTTACTGGGCGATCGGATTTTCCCTGATGTATGGTGAAGGGGCCACCGGCGAAGGCTCCACGGCCTTCATTGGTTTCGGTGGGTGGTTCCTCAGTAGTGGCGACCCAGCCACCTACGGCCTCGATCCCTTCCCAGATGACTTGCCGATTTCTGTTTCCTTCCTGTTCCAGGTTGCCTTTGCAGCCACCGCAGCCACCATTGTCTCTGGGGCCGTGGCGGAACGGATTAAATACGATGCCTTCTTAATTTTTAGCCTCCTCCTAACGGGGATTTTCTACCCCATCTCTGGTCACTGGGTTTGGTCAGGCGACGGGATGCTGACCTCATTTGGTCCGGATGGTGCTTGGGAATTTGGCGACTTTGCCGGTTCCACCGTGGTCCACTCCGTTGGCGGTTGGGCCGCCTTAGTGGGAGCCGCAATTCTCGGTCCCCGTATGGGTAAATACGAAGATGGCCAGCCCCGAGCGATTCCTGGCCACAACATGAGTATTGCCACTCTGGGATGCTTAATTCTCTGGATTGGCTGGTTTGGCTTCAACCCGGGTTCCGAGTTAGCGGCAACTTCCAACATTGCCTATATTGCCGTCACCACCAACCTAGCCGCAGCGGCCGGAGGCGTGACTGGAACCTTTACCTCTTGGTTCCGAGATGGTAAGCCGGATCTGTCCATGACCATCAACGGTATTTTGGCCGGCTTAGTTGCCATTACCGCCGGTTGTGACGTCATGCCTTACTGGGGAGCCGCCCTCACCGGGGCCATTGGTGGTGTCCTCGTGGTGTTCTCTGTCTCCTTCTTTGACCGTGTTGTCAAAATTGATGACCCTGTTGGGGCAATTTCCGTTCACTTGGTCAACGGAGCTTGGGGAACTCTAGCCGTGGGCATCTTTGGCGGTGGTAACTTCATCGCTCAGCTAATCGGTGTTCTGACCATTGGTGGTTTTACAGTACTGATGAGTTTCATCTGCTGGTATGCTGTAGCAGCCATTTTGGGCGGGATTCGTGTCGGCGAAGAGGAAGAGTTCAACGGTCTCGATATCGGGGAACATGGGATGGAAGCCTATCATGGTTTCTTGAAGGAAACGGCGATGGGCAGTATGTCCTCGTCTAAGCCTAGTGGTTCCTAATCCTCGTCGCGACTAAATCGAGGGGATTTTTCCCCACGAGCAACCGGTTTCACTTGTGAGGGTGGAGCCGGTTCTTTTGTGTTCACTCAGCCGTTGCACGGTCTGTTCTGGACTGTCCCTGAGCCTCAAGTTCCTCATTAGATCATGATTTCGGGCTATGCTGTTGCTCCTTGGCTGCAATAACGCACAATGAAAGTTGGACCTGTCTCGCGATCACAGCCTGTGTCTAAAGTATCGAAGCCTATCCCAGCCTGGGGGATTCTGTCCCTTGCGACGAATGGCATCTTGCTAGTCACCGTGACGATTCTGCTGAGCCGGCAACAGGCCAACGAATCGCCTACAGCCCCTGAGAGAACTTCCGTGGCCACGGTGGAGCCGTCTCCCACACCGACACCAACGCCTACCCCAGTTCCCTCCCCCGAACCCCGGGTGGAGGAATTATCCCCAAGCACCTATCAGGAGCGAGTGGAACGCTTACGAGAGGAGGTGGAAGCGATCGCCGCTAATGCTCCAGAACGCCTCTACGTGTTGGCAGGAGACTCCATTACCTTAAGTTTTCCTGAGGAACTACTTCCCCTAGACGTCACCTGGCTTAATCAAGGGATTTCTGGAGAAGGCTCCCAAGGACTTTATGAGCGATTGCCCCTGTTGGATGGTACTCGCCCCGATAGAATTTTTATCATGATTGGCATCAATGATCTGTTACGGGGGGAAGACGATGAGACCATTTTGGAGAACCACCGCCGCATTATCAAGGATATTCTCTGGATTCATCCCAATACCGAGGTCGTGGTTCAATCGATTTTGCCCCATAGCGGCGAGAAGGCGACCTGGGAGGGCCGGGAGAAACTACGAGAGGTCCCCAACCAACGCATTGAACGACTCAACCAACGCCTGGCGGCGATCGCCCAAGTGGAGGGAGCGACCTATCTCAACCTATATCCCCTATTTGTGGATGAGACGGGCTACCTCAACCCAGCTTTGACCACGGACGGTTTACATCTAAACGAACAGGGCTATGAACTCTGGCGTATCGCCCTGATCCTGGCCAACACATTATAGGAATCGCTCAACCTCTGTCCAACCCAGACCCTCAGCAGCTTAGCCTCCCCACCCTTAAAGAATCCCGACCCGATAGCTTGTCCCTAACTCGCTACAATAACAGCATCTGCGATGTGCAGAACAACGATCGCGAACCCCCATTTCATAGACTATGGATACTAAAGCCTTTAAGCGTGCTCTCCAACAATCTGATAACTATCACCGCCGTGGATTTGGACATGAGGTTGAGGTTGAGGGACTACTGCAAACGGAATATCAAAGCGATCTGATTGGTGAGATTCGGGCTAATCAGAACCGCCTCGAACGAGATCAGGTAACCATTCGTCTAGCGGAGGCCTTTGGATTTTGTTGGGGGGTTGAGCGGGCCGTGGCGATCGCCTATGAAACCCGCAGTCACTTTCCCAAAGAGCGGATCTGGATCACCAATGAAATCATTCATAATCCCGGCGTTAACCAACGGCTGCGAGAGATGAATGTAGGATTTATCCAGGTGGTTGAAGGTCAAAAAGACTTTTCCGGAGTGCAACCCGGGGACGTAGTCATCCTGCCCGCCTTCGGGGCGACGGTGCAAGAGATGCAGCTTCTTGATGAACGGGGTTGCACCATTGTCGACACCACCTGTCCCTGGGTGTCCAAGGTTTGGAACAGCGTTGAAAAACACAAGCGACGTAACCATACCTCCATTGTCCATGGCAAATACAAACATGAGGAAACCCTGGCAACCACCTCATTTGCCGATAAGTATCTCGTGGTTCTCAACCTCAAGGAAGCCGAATATGTGGCGAACTATATTCTGCGGGGGGGCGATAAAGCTGAGTTCCTAGAAAAATTTAAAAATGCCCATTCTGAAGGTTTTGACCCCGACCGCGACCTAGGCTGTGTGGGGATTGCCAATCAAACCACAATGCTCAAAAGTGAGACGGAACAGATTGGCAAACTCTTTGAGCACACCATGTTACAAAAATATGGGCCCACGGAGTTCAATCAACATTTCATGTCCTTCAACACCATCTGCGATGCTACCCAGGAGCGTCAAGATGCCATGTTGGAGCTAGTTGAGGAAGACCTGGATTTAATTGTCGTGATTGGTGGCTTTAATTCCTCCAACACGACACACTTACAAGAAATTGCCATCGAGCGCGGCATCCCCTCCTATCATATCGATTGCGCCCATCGCATCGGTCCGGGGAATCGCATTGAACACAAACCCCTGGAACAGGATGAGTTAGAAGTCACAGAAAACTGGCTCCCCGATGGCCATCTAGTGGTCGGAATTACCTCAGGAGCCTCCACCCCAGATAAATCAGTAGAAGAGACCATTCAAAAAATCCTCAATCTCAAGGCCCGAGTCACGGTAACCCCTTAAGGAACACACATCAAGGTAACAGCGGGCCAAGCCAAAGCCCGCTGGCCTTGACTACCTCTTGCTATCCCCTGGCTGATGGCCTATTATTTCTTACCATCGTTAAAAGGAAAACGTCTCGACCAAACTCACCGTTTCCCGTTGCAGTTTAAGTTTAAAGATTTCATCAGGTTCTACACTAAACTCTAGCCGTAATGCAGGAGTTCCTCTTGATTGAGTTTGCATGATCACATCATCTTGATAGTCAAGAATCATCATGTTTAAATCGGACGGAAGTGAGGACCCCACTGCGGGAATGAGTTGAACTCGGATGTCAATTTCCGTTTCACTCAGTGGATAGACCCCTACTTCTAGGGCAACAATTTGTCCATCACTAAACTGAAGCTGTTTGGCTCGTTGAATACCGGCTTGAATGGAAGGATTTCGAAAGGTAACCGCCATCACGGGTGTTCGTGTTTCAGGGAATAATTCTTCCCAAATGAACTCATCAGATAACCTCTCCCACCCCGCCTGAAACTGATCCTGAAGCCAGTGACGCAGACGAACTCTGGCGGGAGAAGAACGGGACTGTGATAGAACTGGAAATAGACCAGTGAGGCTATTCCAGCTCGTCAGGGGCGTTTCGGATGAGGAGACCGTTTCCCGGAAGCCAAGCAGGTAAGCATAATCATAGGTTTCACTAAAACCCACTGCAATATAGCCGAGTCGATTATCGAAGGCTTCAGGAGAAATATAAACCATGAGGTCATGGCTGTTCTTATCGAGAGATGTGGGATGGGCGATCGGCGGTTCTACTAAGCCACATTCTAAGGTTCCGAGTCCCGGAATCGGTAGTTCAGTCACATCGGATAAGAGTTGCTGAACCGGATTCCAGAGTGAACTAATATTAAAATCTGTGGTAATTCCCATACATTGAGCATAAAAATTAACCGCGTGGAGTGCCAAAACTTGGCGATACACTCGATAAGCTTTGGTGGTTTGCATATATCGTTGACGAAATATTTTTGCCACATCTCGTTGATGATTCGTCAAAGGAACTGTAAAGAAAGTATTGAGTTTCATGTGTTTTAGGAAGGCAAAACTCTATCAAGGATTGGTGTCACGAATTGTTGATTCAATATAGGGTGAAAGATTACGCAGGCAAGTTTGATAGAAGGTACTCAAGGTTGAAACTTTTACGGAAAATTCCTCAGATATTTCCTGCCATTGATACCCGTCGAGGCGTCGTAGGACAAGAATTTGAAAATTTACCTGAGGATAGGTCACTAAACAGCACTCTCGAAAGACTCCATCTGGGTCGTCCTCAAAACATTGTCGAACTAAATCAGACAAAAAGGGTTGATCTTCTCCAAAAATAAGATTCCATTCGGACGGGGATAGTAACCGTTCCTCCAAAGGTTCAATAATGATATTTCTTTGAGAACTAATCCTCCGATACGAGACATCTTTGAAAAAACGGCGTTCCAATAACACATTAACCCAGCGCATTACGGGAGCCCGCTCGCTATCATATTTATCAATAGACTGACAAATATAGTAAAACAAGTTCTGCAATGCCTCAGAGCGGTAATCTTGATATCGATCCGGAGACAGTCCCGGGCCGGGAGGATAACTAAGACGACCGGAGTTAATGAGTCCATTAATCAACTGAGTCAAGGCCACTTGTCGAGCTGGGCTTCCAGGAGGAGTGTGCTGTGCATCTAACGCGAGTTGGTTTAACTGCTCATCATCCATAGTCGCGGTCTATGTAGCATCTCGGATTCAGCCTTGAAACTGGGGTATAGATCGCTCTAGGGAGTTCTGTCTATTCCTTAGCTGATGCTGAACCTCGGCGATACTCTCTGGGGTGTTCATAAATCTGTCGGTCGCTGAGAGCGATTTTTACGGAGATCTCCGCAATTTGTTACAAAAATTTACAGATTTAGTCCCAACCTCAGGGTTTGACCGGTGGTCAATGTTACTCTAAATCAGGATTGGACTGGACAATATCCATTTTTGTTAGAAAGAATATTGACATTTTAACCATTATACTGTATTAGGAGTCCTATTAAATGAGACCTGTTTTATCACAATCGATTCAAGTTCTGAGCCTAGCCATCGTCAGTTCAGCAATGTTGCTGAACAGTTGCGATAACTTCTCCTCAGCTCAGGAGCAGTCTGAAGACCTCGCTATTCAGGATGCTAGTGTTGAGGAGCCGATACAGTCCGACTCAGCAGCAGCGTCTCCAAGAGATGTGAGTCCTGTCGCCGTTGAGGAGCCGCCATCGGCAGCTTCCTCTAATATCCCTGATCCCCAGCCTTCAGGAGACCTAGCACAGGCCCATAGGGAGACCGCTGAGCCAGCTCCCTTGTTTGCTGAGGTTCTCCCCCAGGTCCGCTCAACTACCGAGATTCCCATTCGTCTTCCCAGTTACGTTCCCATTCATGAGGATGACCGAACACCGCTTTACGTTGAAGCTGAAGCCACGGAAGACAGTTACCAAATCTATTTATCCCTGGCCCCTAACTGTCGCGGAGCCACGGCCTGTTCCTACGGGGTCTTCGCCGCCAGACGTACAACGGATGGGGACTATTATGGGGTGGGTGAGGACTTTGCCGAGACGGTTTCCCTCAATGACGGGATTACTGGGAACTTCAATCCCATGATCTGTGCTGCATCCTGTTCTCCCCCTGTGATCGAATGGTCACAGGAGGGAGTTCGTTATCGGATTGCACTCAAAGGTATTGGCCCGGAAGATGAGGAGGCGTTGGAGAATCTACAGGGCCTTGCAAATTCGGCGATCGCCAACGACCCCTAAACCATTTCAACATCATCTAGGGGTCTGAGTTACGCTATCAACTCCGATTGGCTCAGGCCCACCCCACGGCGGAGGTACTAACCACCGTATTGAGGTCTGGGGTAATTTCTACGGTGTAATCAAAGGGAGACGAGAGACTGGTATCCACTTGAGTCATGCGGGAGCCGTCAGGATTGCGGGGGCCAAAAAACGACTCTGCACTGACCACAAGATTTCCCGCCTCATTGGTGGTGATGTCCTTAATCGTGAGAGTGTTACTGTTCCCATTATTTAACACCGCTGAGAGGAAGGCGGCATCGAGAAGTTCCCCCGTCGCGGGGTCAATGCGACCTAAGACCCCAACTTTGGCGCCGCCACCTGGCCCGTAACTCCGTAACCAGTTCTGGGTGACGTCTCCTGTGGCCCGTCGCCAATCTTCACTGGGACTTCCCTGGGTTCCATCAGTACTAAAGACCCCATAGAGATTCGTTCCATCCCAGAACAGTCCTTGGCCCCGTCCGTCAGCACCGGTGGACTCATAATCCGTACGAACCCAGTTATTATCGGGGTTTTCGCTGTCAAAACTGACGATAATCGGGTCTTGGTTGATGCTACTTTGCTGCCAGAATCCGATATAAATGGTTTGACTTCCCAGGGTTAGCCGTTGTGCATCGGATGCAGCCAGGGTGGCTTCGTCGGTATTGGGGGTAAATTGAACGGCCGTGGAACTAATTGCAGCGGGAAGGGGTGCAAACTCATCATCAGGGAGGTCGTCATCATCCCCGAGTCCCAAATCGGAGTCCTCATCGAGATCCAAGTCAAAATCGAGTAAATCCGGTTCTTCTGCGTCGCTGTTGATATCCAGTTGCACCACCGGGTCACTGATATTTTTGAGAATAGCGAGAAAGTCGCCGCTGGTGCGATCGCGAATCACCGTATCCCCAGCAAACTCTCCCTCTCCCGCCAGAAATTCCAAACGGTCTTCCGTCAATCCTTCAAACAAGACTAAGGAATCTTCATTGGGGGTATAGTCCAAAATCAGATCCGCCTGAGCCAGTTCCGCGTTCCCCATCCCTGGGGTGAGGACAAAGGTATTGGACCCCTCACCGCCGATGAGAGTATCAGTCCCCGAGCCACTGTAGAGAGTATCATTACCGCGATCGCCACTCAGGAGATTATTCCCCTCTCGGGCCAAAATCCAATCATCCCCCTGGCCCCCATAGAGGCTATCATCTCCCGACCCAGCATAGAGGGTATCATTCCCCTCATTGCCAAACAGAAAATTCTCACCCTGGCGACCTTGAATCAGATCATCATCCGCACCACCGACGAGGGTATCGCCTCCCGCGCCACCAAAGAGGGTATCATTCCCCAAATCACCACTCAGCAGATTGTTTCCCTGTCTGGCGATGAGGATGTCATCCCCTTGTCCGCCATAGAGCGCATCATTTCCCTCACCGGCTTCAATCACATCTTGGCCGGGACCGCCAAAAATCCAGTTATTTCCACCCACTCCGGCGATGGTATCATTTCCCGCCGCACCGAGAATCAGTTGACTCTCAGAATTACCGATGAAGCGATTATCCGTATCATCGAGGGTGACCAGAGTCAGGCTATTGAGATCAAAGGAAAGCATGGGAATTTACGCTGAATTAGATAATGTAGATGCACCGCCATAGAGGCTCGATGACAGTGTAGCGCCTATGCCCAACCCACGGCTGAAGTACTGATGACAGTATTCAAATCGGGTGTAATCTCCACGGTGTAATCAAAGGGGGACGAGAGAGTATCATCCACTTGAGTCATCCGAGAACCATCAGGATTACGGGGAGAAAACCAGGAGTTTGCACTCACCACAAGATTTCCCGCCTCATTAGTGGTGATGTCGGTGATTTGCAGGCTATTGATCCGACCCTCCTCATTTAACCGCGATGAGAGGAAGGCGGCATCGAGAAGGTCTCCGGTACTGGGGTCAATGCGACCTAAAACTGCTACTTTCCCTGTGCCACTTCCGTAACTCCGTAACCACTGCTGAGTGGCACCTCCTGTGGCCCGTCGCCAATCTTGACTAGGATCTCCCTGGGTTCCGTCGGTACTGAAAGTAGCGTAAAGATTCTGGCCATCCCAGAAGAGTCCATAGCCTCGTCCGTCAGCACCGGTGGACTCGTAATCGGTGCGAACCCAGTTATTAGCCGGGTTTTCGCTGTCAAAACTGGCGATAATCGGGTCTTGGTTGATGCCAGTTTTCTGCCAATAGCCAATATAGATGGTTTGACTTCCCAAGGTTAGCCGTTGTGCGTTGGATGCGGCCAGAGTGGCTTCGTCTGTAGTCGGGGTGAACTGTACTGCTGTGGTACTAATTGCAGCGGGGAGGGGTTCTGAGATGACGTCCTCCTCGTCCCCAACAGGAGGTTCTTCCTCCTCGTCTTCAACGGGAGGTTCTTCCTCATCCTCCTCATCCTCCTCATCTTCCTCATCTTCCTCCTCGTCCTCAACGGGAGGTTCTTCGTCCTCCTCATCTTCTACCGGAGGTTCTTCAGAGTCATCGTCCTCAACGGGGGGGTCATCTTCTACAGGAGGTTCTTCAGAGTCATCGTCCTGAACGGGGGGTTCACCTGCTACAGGAGGTTCATCTTCTACAGGAGGTTCTTCAGAGTCGTCAGCTATATCCTCGACTGGAGTATCAGACTCCATCTCATCAAACTCAAAGTCTTCTCCAAGTCCAATCTCCATATCGGGAGCATCCAAATCACTGGCCATCTCAATCTCCTGAGGGTTTGTGATGTGCTTGAGGATAGCGAGATATTCTCCGGTTTCACGATCGCGAATCAGCGTATCTCCAGCCAACTCTCCCTCTCCCGCCAAAAACTCTAGGCGATCGCCATGTAATCCCCCCATCAACAATAGAGAGTCTTCATTGACGGTGTAATCCGCAATCACATCAGCGAGTGAGGCCTCCATTCCCCCAGTGTTCGGAGTCAGGACAAACACATCCCGTCCCTGTCCGCCATGAAGGGTATTCTGACCCCGACCCCCATAGAGGGTGTCATCTCCCATTTCACCGTAAATCAGGTCATCTCCTAGACCCCCCATCAAGAAATTATTGCCATTTCCCCCATAAATGGTATCGTTGCCAGATCCCGCAAAAATGGTGTCATCACCTGAATCACCAAAAATCAGGTTATTCCCCCGCCTGGCTGAAATATAGTTATTCCCATCTCCGCCATAAATGGTGTCATCCCCTGAGCCACCATAGATAGAATCATCGCCTAAATCACCACTGAGCAGGTTATTCCCCATTTCGGCAATAATCACATCATTGCCACGTCCGCCATAGATAGAATCATCCCCATTCCCACTATAAAGGACATCATTTCCTGGGTTACCAAATAGGAAATTATTGCCCTCTCTAGCAAATAAGACATTATTCCCAGCACCACCAACCATTGTATCCTGACCGCTGCCCCCATAGAGGGTATCGTTGCCCAGGTCTCCACTGATAAAATTATTCCCGTCATTCACAATGATGAGGTCATCCCCTTGTCCCCCATAGAGGCTATCATCACCAGAACCCCCTTCGATGACATCATTACCAACACCACCCAAGATCCAGTTATTACCACCCCCAGCAAAAATGGTGTCGTTCATAATTCCACCGATAATGAGTTGGTTTTGTCCATTTCCCATGAATGTATCAGTGGTTTCATCAAGGTAAACTAGGGCAAAATCGTTTATATCTAGCATAGTCATTTCCCGCAAGGTAGTATGTGAATTTCTGGATGGTTAGATGCTGGATTAAAACGAAAAACCAACTCAAACGAGTATTGCTTACGTTGCTTTACATTTACGGTCTGTTGCCCAAATTTTCCGGAGATGAGTTTGATAGTTTTGTCTTATTGATATTAGATAGGTTTTTAATAAAAACTCCCTAAAAATACTGTTGTTTTTATCTGTTTTATATTTTTGGATTCTTATTTATCAGGGATTTTACGTATCTTTTACTTGCTCAAAAGACTTGATTGATAAGTTGACCAAAAACATCAGTGAAATCACGGATTTTGGAGCGATCGCCCCCCACCCTCCACGGAGATCGTCCAACTCAGCCCCCAACTCCCGAGACAACTGCGATACACTGTGGACTCAGTGACCCCTGTCAGGAGAGTAATCCCCATGGTTGATTCAGCCACATCCCCCATGAGTGACACCGTTTCCCAGAATGGGACAGGTCCCCAACCCCCCTCATCCTCCTCTTGGACCATCGAAGATAGCGAAGACCTCTATCGCATCCGGGGTTGGGGAGATCCCTATTTCGGGATTAACTCCGCCGGCCATATCACCGTCTCTCCCCAGGGCGATCGCGGCGGGTCGTTAGATCTCTATGAACTGGTGGAGGCCCTCAAAAAGCGCAACCTAGAACTCCCCCTACTGCTGCGTTTTAGCGATATTCTCGAAGACCGTATCGAACGGCTGAACGCTTGCTTCGCCAAGGCGATCGCCCGCTACAACTATCCGGGAGTCTATCGAGGGGTCTTCCCCGTCAAGTGCAACCAGCAGCGCCACATCATCGAAGACTTAGTACGCTTCGGAAACCCCTATCACTTCGGCTTAGAAGCCGGTTCCAAACCAGAACTCCTCATCGCCTTAGCCAGCCTCAAAACCCCCGATTCCCTACTCATCTGTAACGGCTACAAAGATCGCGGCTATATCGAAACCGCCATGTTAGCCACCCGCTTAGGCCAACACCCCATCATCGTCCTGGAACAACCCGAAGAAGTGGAGTTAGTCATCTCCGTTAGCCAACAGTTGGGAATTAAACCCGTGGTGGGAGTTCGTGCCAAACTGAGTGCTAAAGGAATTGGTCGCTGGGGAGGGTCCAGTGGCGATCGCGCTAAATTCGGTCTCACCATCCCGGAAATCATCACGGCTGTCGACCAACTCCGCCAGGCCAACCTCCTCGATAGCCTACAACTGCTGCACTATCACATCGGTTCGCAAATCTCCTGTATTAGCGCCATCAAAGACGCCATCCGCGAAGCCAGCCAAATCTACGTGGAACTGGCCCAACTCGGCGCGAAGATGCAATATCTCGATGTGGGAGGCGGCTTAGGAGTCGATTACGACGGGTCCAAAACCAACTTCTACGCCTCGAAAAACTACAATATGCAGAACTACGCCAATGACATCGTGGCGGAAGTTAAAGAAGCCTGCGACGAGAAACAGCAAGCCGTCCCCACCCTCATCAGCGAAAGTGGTCGGGCCATCGCCTCCCACCACTCCCTCCTTATCTTCAATGTCCTCGGAAGCAGTGACGCACCCTCGGGGATTCCCGAAGTGGGGCCCGAGAAAGAACATCTGATTTTACGCAACCTGCGGGAAACCTACGACTCCATCACCCCGGAGACGTACCAGGAGGCCTACCACGATGCGGTTCAGTTCAAAGATGAAGCCACCAGTATCTTCAGTTTTGGCTATCTCAGTCTCAGGGAACGGGCCAAAGCTGAACAACTCTACTGGGCCTGTTGTCGTAAAATCTATGACATCGTGCGCCAGCAAGCGGATGTTCCGACGGAATTAGAGGTTCTGGAAAAGACCCTGGCCTCGATGTACTACGCCAATCTCTCCATTTTCCGCTCCGCACCCGATAGTTGGGCGATCGAGCAATTATTCCCCATTCTCCCAATCCACCGTCTCAACGAGGAACCCAGTTTACGGGGAACCCTGGCCGATCTCACCTGTGACAGTGACGGAAAAATTGATCGCTTTATCGATCGCCTACAAAGCAAATCCATCCTGGAACTCCATCCCCTCAAACCGGGAGAACCCTATTATCTGGGGATGTTCCTTGTGGGGGCCTACCAGGAGATTATGGGAAATCTCCATAACCTCTTTGGAGATACCAACGCGGTTCATATCCACCTCACTCCCAATGGCTACGAAATTGAACATCTGGTCAAGGGAGATACGATGACGGAGGTCTTGGAATATGTGGAGTACAACGCAAAGGACTTGCTAGAGAATGTCCGCAAGGCCACTGAAGCCGCGTTACAAACGGGCAAAATCTCGATTGAGGAGTCTCAGCGGCTTTTGCAGAACTATGAACAGAGTTTGCGGAGTTATACGTATTTGGCTTGAAGAAGGCAAGAGGCAAGAGGCAAGAGGCAAGAGGCAAGAGGCAAGAGGCAAGAGGCAAGAGGCAAGAGGCAAGAGGAGAACCACAGAGTCGCGGAGGACACAGAGTGGGGGCGAACGGCTATTCGCCCTCTCCTTCTTTAACTGTCCATGAGACTGAGTTGGTGGGAGAGGTAGTCGGCGGCGGCTTGGACCATGGTGATGGCCCCGTCGTAGGTCATGCGGGTGGGGCCGAGGAGACTGAGACTTCCGACGGCTTGGGACCCTCGGCGATAGGTGGCTGAGACGAGGGTGCAGGAGCGGATCGGTTCTAGGGGATTCTCAGACCCGATGCGGACATTGACTCGGCGATCGCCCCCCGGCCGTTCTGAGGGTTCAAAGATTAGGGGAAATAGTTGTTCCTGTTCTTCCTCCAACAGTTGCACCAGAGACTGAATCTGTTGCAGTTCCGTAAACTCGGGTTGGCGCAAGACTTCCGCTAAGCCACTGATGGCCATGGGACTCATCAGTGGCTGTTCGAGGCGTTGGGCCAAATCCACAAATAGGGTTTTGAGACTGTCGGCGTAGCGTTGGAATTGGCGATCGAGTTCTCCCCAATCTAAGGCGGCTAAGTCGGCGATCGCTTTTCCCCGTAATTGGCTGTTGAGGAAGTTGGAGAGGATTTGTAATTCGCGATCGAGAATGTCCGGATCAAGGCCATCCTCGCCGTCATCGTCGGGACTGGGGACACTCATCAACATGGATTGGGTTTGATAGGCATCGGTGACCACAATCAGCATCACCTGACCGGGGTCGACTTGCAACAGTTGCAAATGCCGCAAACTGGCGGTGTGCAGTTGTGGGAGGGAGATAAGGGTGATGTAACCGCTGAGGGTTGAGAGAATCTGGGCGGCCCCCCGTAACACCGCCTCTAAACTCCAGGTTTCCCAATTGAGGCGTTCTGTGAACAGCCGTTGGGCCTGATCGGCGAGGGTATCGGAGGGAGTCATGAGATAGTCCACATAGACTCGATAGCCGAAGTCTGAAGGAACCCGGCCGGCGGAGGTGTGGGGTTGATATAACATTCCGGCTTTTTCCAGAAGTCCCATCCCCGAGCGAATCGTAGCCGAACTCACACTTAAGTTATAGTCATCCACCAGGGATTTTGAGCCGACCGGTTCCGCCGTCGCAATGTAGTGACGGACGGTCGCCCAGAGAATCTGTTGTTGTCGATCCGTTAACGCGAATTGCCCAGTCATTGATATCTATGCTGAAGGGTTCAGGTGTGAAGCTAGTAATCTTAAAAAAGGTTTTATGTTCTCCCTATCATAGACTGAGACTTCCGAGATGGGGGTTCAGGAAGAACGATCGCCCCTGAGGGTCTAGCTTTTCCCGATTGCCAAAGCCGGATAAACTAGAGGACGCACATTGTCCAAGGCGCTCCATGTCCGCGAAAGACCTTCTGCAAGGACTCAACATCTATCTCGTCGGGATGATGGGGTCTGGGAAAAGTACCACCGGAACCCACCTGGCGCGTCAGCTTCGCTATCGTTATTTTGATACTGACAGCCTCATTGAACAGGTTGCAGGACAGTCGGTGAGTGAGATTTTTGCCCAAGAGGGGGAAGCAACTTTCCGAAAACTGGAATCTCAAGTTCTCTCGCAACTGTCGGCTTACCAGCGTTCGGTCATCTCCACAGGGGGCGGAATTGTGGTGGATTTAAATAACTGGAGTTTCCTCCGCTATGGTTTAGTGATCTGGTTGGATGTGACGCCAGCGGTGTTAATCCAACGTCTCCAAGATGATGAGAGTCGCCCTCTGTTGCAAACTGATGATCCTCTCAAAACCCTGCAAGAGATACTAGAGGAACGGCGATCGCGCTATGAACAGGCGGATTTACGCATTGAGGTCGCCTCGGGGGATAGCCCGGAATCGGTGAGCGATCGCATCATCGCCGCCATTCCCGAGGTCTTAAAAACTCGCTCGACACCCCCCGATGGGAGGACGAATGGGACTAACCCTTAAACAGGTGGTTCCCTGGGGGCGATCGCTGGCCGACTACCGCCAGATGTTCGCCCTCACGGACCTAGATTTAGAAGCTTCAATTCTCGACTGTGCCGGGGGTCCCTCCAGTTTCAACGCCGAAGCCACGGCCCAGGGAACCTCAGTCATCTCCTGTGATCCCATCTATCAGTTCTCCGTCGAGGAGATTCAGCAACGGATTCAGGACACCTATCCCCAAATTATCGCCGCCCTCGAAGACAACCGCGATCGCTTTGTCTGGGACCAGTTCACCAGCCCCCATCATCTGGGGGAAGTCCGCCTAGCCACCATGGATCGCTTTCTGGAGGATTTCCCTCAAGGAATCCAGCAAAACCGCTATCTAACCCAGACTCTCCCCCAACTCCCCTTCAAAACCGGTGAATTTGACCTGGCCCTCTGTGGCCATCTCTTATTTAGCTATTCCCAACAGCTGGACTTAGAGTTTCACCTCAACGCCATCCAAGAATTGGCCCGCGTCGCCCGAGAGGTGCGAATTTTCCCAATTGTGACCAACTTCGCCGGTGATATTTCCCCCCACCTGACCCCCATTTTGGAACAACTCCCCCAAGCGGGCTATCATCTGACGGTGGAAACAGTCCCCTACGAGTTTCAGCGGGGTGGAAACGAACTGTTAAGGGTGGTCCCGCCCCATTTCCCCTAATCTCCCCCTGAACTGTTCACCATTAACCGTTTGCCCGATACCCTTAGGGGTTAACTGTTAACGGTTCACGTTTTATGGGTGCGCCGCGTCTCCTCCCAGGACGGGTTAGGGGTCGGTTGTATCCCGATTTATTCTCTGTTTTCTACTTTTCAACATGGCCAACGAACGTAAAGACCTCCAAGACGCCGACGCAACCCGAGTTAAGGTTCTCAGTGAAGCCCTTCCCTATATTCAGCAGTTCGCGGGACGCACCGTGGTGATTAAGTATGGCGGGGCGGCCATGAAGGATTCCCAACTGAAAGACAAAGTGGTTCGCGACATCGTGTTCCTCTCCTGTGTAGGCTTACGGCCGGTGGTGGTTCATGGTGGCGGTCCGGAAATCAACACCTGGCTGGAAAAACTCAACATCGAACCGCAATTTAAGGATGGCCTGCGGGTAACCGATGCCCCAACCATGGATGTGGTGGAAATGGTGTTGGTGGGACGGGTGAATAAGGAACTCGTCGGCCTGATTAATGCGGCTGGGGGCCAAGCGGTGGGACTCTGCGGTAAGGATGGTAATTTGATTCAGGCCCGTCCCCAGGGTAAGGAGGGGATTGGTTTTGTGGGAGAGGTGGCCTCGGTGAATCCGTCCGTGATTGAGTCTCTGGTGGAAAGTGGCTATGTCCCGGTGGTGTCCAGTGTGGCGGCGGATGAGACGGGCCAGGCTTATAACGTCAATGCGGATACGGTGGCTGGGGAGATTGCGGCGGCCTTGGGGGCGGAAAAACTGATTCTGTTGACGGATACCGCTGGGATTCTCCGGGATTATCATGACCCCAGTACGCTGATTTATAGTTTGAACATTCAGGAAGCCCGTCAGTTGATTGAGGATGGTGTTGTGGCGGGGGGGATGATTCCTAAGGTCAATTGTTGTGTGCGATCGCTGGCCCAAGGGGTGGGGGCGGCCCATATTTTGGATGGTCGTATCCCCCATGCGTTACTCTTGGAAATTTTCACGGATTCGGGAATTGGGTCGATGATTGTGGCGTCGGATTATACTCGTTCGATTTGGGAGTTGAATAGTTAGGGAACAGGGAACAGGGAACAGGGAACAGGGACAATGTAAGGGCGTACCTTTATGGTCGCCCTCTTCCGCCAACCCAAAAACGGGTAGTCCCTTTAGGGTCGCCCTCTTCTAAAAGCGGTCTCGGATGATGAAAATTAGGAGGGCTTTTAGGAAAAATAAGCCGGATAATCCTGAGATGCTAAAGGCGATAAAGGCGGCGATTGGATAGGTTCCTGAGATGAAAACAGCCCCTGAGAGTACGGAGAATCCTGTGATGCAGGCATACACTAACACCGTTAACATTAACTGGATGCGCTGCATTTGTCGCTCGATTTCTGGGGAGTTGGTGCGAAATTGAAATTCTCCCCGTTCGAGTCGGCCTTGGAGTTCTTGGATGAGGACTTCGGCACGGCTAGGACGGTTGAAGCGTTGATTGAGAAAGCCTTTGGCTTGACGGGTGAGTTCTCCAAAGACTTGTCCGCGACCACTTTGGTTTTCCACGACTAAGGTCTTGACAAAGGGCTTGGCACAGCCAATTAGACTATATTGATTGTCTAAGGTTCTGGCAATGCCATCGAGGGTTCCTAGGGCTTTGAGGACAAAGGTCATTTGGGCAGGAAGTCGGAATGGCTGTTGTTCAAACATGGTGTAGAGTTCCTGTTTTAAGGCGCCAAACTCCTGAAATTCGATGGGGCGATCGCGGAAGCGGTCTAAGGCAAATTGCACCAAGTTTCGCACTGGGGTCATATCAGAGAGTTCTTCCACTAATCCCATCGAAATGAGAGTTTCGAGAACTTCATCGGTATCTTTGCGTAAGACGGCGAAGAAACTTCGGGTCATTTCGGCTTGATTGAGGGAGTTAATCTCGGACATCATGCCGAAGTCATAAAAAATAATCTGTCCCTCGGGGGTGACGGCCATATTGCCAGGATGGGGGTCAGTATGGAAAAAGCCATCAATTAGGAGTTGTTTGAGATAGCAGCCAATGCCCATCGTATTGAGTTCTCGGACGTCAATGCCAAGGGATTCTAGGGTCTTTTTATCATTGATTTTAATGCCCGGCATATATTCTAGGGTTAAGACCTTGGAGGTGGTATAGCGCCAATAGACTTTTGGGACTAAAATATCCTCAGAGTCAGAAAAATTTTCTCGAAAGCGCTCAGCATTTTTGCCTTCATGAATATAGTCGATTTCTTCATAAATATAAGTACGAAACTCATTATAAATCGACTCAAGGTCATACTTGCGAGTCCAGTGAAAGAGGCGTTCTGCTAGGACAACCTGTTGATAAAGAACCTGGAAATCGAGATTGAAGAGTTTTTCGAGGCCGGGCCGTTGGACTTTCACCACAACTTCCTCACCACTATGAAGTCGGGCTTTATGGACTTGTCCGAGACTGGCGGCGGCGATGGGATGATAGTCAAAGTCTCGATAGAGGCTGTGGAGGGAGTTTTTGAGTTCCCGTTCGATGAGGGCGATCGCCTCGTCCGAGGAGAAGGGTGGTACTTTATCCTGGAGTTGGGACAGGGCCCGGATATATTCGAGGGGCAGTAAATCCCCTCGGGTAGAGAGGGCTTGACCAATTTTGATGAAGGTGGGCCCCAAATCCAGAAGGGTGTTCACCAGCCACTGGGCCCGTTGTTGACGATGTTTCGAGTCCCGTTTCCCCCGCAGGCGATCGCAGCCGAGAAACCATAATAGCTTCCCAGTGGCGGCAAAAATTTCGACCTGACGGGCAAATAGAGAGGTTCGGGTGCGTTGCCAACGCAAGGGTTTCGGAGATGCTTTGACTAACATAGGCAGGAGAGGCGCAGATAGGAATGGGTCACCCGGCTGAGGGTTCCCTCTCTCGCCAACAGTTCCTTAAAGACTTGTTACACCATAAAAGTGTAAGTGAAAATTGCCCTCCATAGGAGATTCCAAAACCTTAGACCATCAAAGCGATGGATTCGGACTCAGTGGGTCATGGAGTCAATGGGATGAACGCATCGTGACGTACTCCCGACGCCGACTGCTAAGCGGTACGTGCCGGGAGGAATAGCGGTTAAGCTGATAGGATGAAGGGCGTTGTTGATGCCAAATTGCCCCCCAACTGCTGTGAAGGTTTACTGTTATCACACTCCCGAACTCACCCCGATTGAACCCACCCCCGCCTGTGCGGTGGCCATTGATGTTCTACGGGCCACCACCACCATCGCCACGGTTCTCGCGGCTGGGGCCGAGGCGGTGCAAGCGTTTAGCGATATTGATAAACTCATGGCCGTCAGCGAAAGCTGGGACCCCTCGAAACGCCTACGGGCCGGGGAACGGGGTGGTGCGAAGGTGGAGGGCTGCGATTTTGGCAACTCTCCCCTGGAATATAAGCGCGATCACGTCTTAGGCTGTCGTCTGTTCCTGAGTACCACCAACGGAACTCGGGCCCTGCAACGGGTGGAAGCGGCGCCGATTCTGCTGACAGCGGCTTTAGTCAATCGCCGGGCGGTGGTGGAGTTTTTGGCCCAGACGCAACCGGAAACGGTCTATTTAGTCGGTTCCGGTTGGCAAGGGAGTTACTCCTTAGAGGATACCGTCTGTGCCGGGGCAATTATCGCCAGTCTTGTGGAATCGGGGTCTTTTAACCTGGCAGAACTGGCGGGAAATGATGAAACTGTAGCCGCTTTGGCGTTATATGAGCAATGGCGCGATCGCCTGGTGGACTTGATGGCGATCGCCAGTCACGGCCAGCGACTGTTGCGGCTCAACTGTAACGCCGATTTGGAGTATTGCGCCCAGGAAGATATCCTCGATGTCTTACCCCGACAGCAAACCCCGGGTGTTTTGACTGCCCACGCCTAGCCCCAAACCGGAGGCTGCGATAAAATGCAAGATCCAGCGAGAGTATTGAGTCATAATGGCAACGATTAACGAGAATTACCTGAAACTGAAAGCGGGCTATTTGTTCCCAGAAATTGCCCGTCGTGTGGCCGCCTTTACCGAGGCTAACCCCGAGGCGCCGATTATTAAATTGGGCATTGGCGATGTGACCGAACCCCTGCCCCAAGCCTGTTTAGAGGCGATGTCGAAGGCGATTTCCGAGATGGGCGATCGCGCTACCTTCAAAGGCTATGGTCCGGAACAGGGCTATGGTTGGTTGCGTGAAAAAATCGCCGCCCAGGACTTCCAAGCCCGCAATTGTGACATTGACGCTTCCGAGATTTTTGTCTCCGACGGTGCCAAATGTGATACCGGTAATATCCTAGACATTTTTGGCAAAGATAAC
Source organism: Phormidium yuhuli AB48 (assembly GCF_023983615.1). GTDB lineage: Bacteria > Cyanobacteriota > Cyanobacteriia > Cyanobacteriales > Geitlerinemataceae > Sodalinema > Sodalinema yuhuli. Next base: position 3,840,223 of record NZ_CP098611.1, read on the forward strand.
CGCATTGCCGTCACCGACCCCGTCTATCCGGTCTATGTGGATACCAACGTCATGGCTGGACATACCGGCCCCGCTAACGACGATGGAAAATATGAGGGCTTAGTCTATATGCCCATCTCAGCGGACAACAATTTCACCGCTGAGATTCCCTCGGATAAAGTGGATTTAGTCTATCTCTGTTTCCCCAACAACCCCACCGGGGCAACGGCGACCCAGGAGCATTTAAAAGCTTGGGTCGATTATGCTCGGGAACATCAGGCAATTATTTTGTTTGATGCCGCCTATGAAGCGTTTATTACCGATGAGAGTTTGCCCCATTCTATCTATGAAATTGAAGGGGCTAAAGACTGTGCGATCGAGTTTCGCTCGTTCTCTAAAAATGCTGGATTCACCGGGACTCGTTGCGCCTACACCGTGGTTCCCAAAAGCCTAACCGCTACCACATCCAGCGGCGAAACCGTCCAACTGCACCAACTCTGGAATCGTCGCCAATCCACTAAATTTAATGGTGTTTCCTACATTGTGCAACGGGGGGCAGAAGCGGTCTATTCCGACGCTGGACAGGCGCAAATCAAGGCGTTAGTGGGCTTCTACCTGGAAAACGCTAAAATCATCTGCGATCGTCTCAGCAAGGCTGGTTTGACGGTCTATGGCGGGGTGAATGCACCCTATGTCTGGGTCAAAACCCCCAACGGTTTATCCAGTTGGGAGTTCTTCGACAAACTCCTGCAAACTGCCAATGTTGTGGGAACGCCCGGGTCTGGTTTCGGGGCAGCCGGTGAAGGCTATTTCCGCATTTCCGCCTTTAACAGCCGCGCTAATGTAGAAGAAGCCATGACTCGCGTCACGGAAAACTTCAAGGTTTAAGGGTTTTCTAGATCTACGCTTGGATTTATTGCAGGGTACACAAAATTGTAGGGGAACCCACCCCTACCCCTCCCAGGAGGGGAACCCACCCCTACCCCTCCCAGGAGGGGAACCCACCCCTACCCCTCCCAGGAGGGGATTTTTCGCCCCTACGGCAACAGGTGTAATCTGGCATAAATTCTCCTGATTACCCTAAACCGAGAAGATTCCTTAAAACCTGTCTTCTCCTGAACTAATCAATGTATATTCAACGGATTAAACTCAAAAACTGGAGAAACTTCACTGATATTGATGTTCAACTCCGAGAACGAGTCTTCTTGATTGGACCTAATGCTTGTGGAAAGTCCAACTTTCTAGATGTATTTCGCTTTTTGCGGGATATTGCTGACCCCGATGGCGGTGGGTTGCAGCGGGCGGTTAAAGAACGGGGGGGCGTATTAAAACTACGCTCTCTCTATGCCCGCCGTTATCCCACTATTGAAATTGAAGTTCACTTAGGAGCAGATTTATCCAGTCCGCCTCAGTGGGTTTATAGTATTGGCATTAAAAACCAGAAAGGAGGAGATAATCCTCCAATTTTAGCTTGGGAGAAAGTCTGGAAAAACAAAAATCTTATTTTAAAAAGACCGGATGAAGATGATGAAGAAGACCCAAAACTCCTCACACAAACTGCCTTAGAACAACTCCGATTTAACCGAGAATTTAGAGACATCCAAGTTTTTTTTCAATCCAGCCTCTACCTACATCTCGTCCCACAACTTCTGAGATATCCCGATACTTTTGAAGGTGCAACTCTACGAGCAGACCCTTTTGGTAAAAACTTCCTAGAGCGAGTTATCAAAACTCCTGAAAAGACCCGAAAAGCTTGGTTAAGTAAGATAGAACATGCCTTAAGGATAGCCGTTCCTCAAATGAAGCAGTTAACGGATATCAAAGATGATATGGGACATCCTCACCTTGAAGCCGTCTATGAACATTGGCGACCGAAAGCCGGTAAACAACGAGAAGACCAGTTCTCCGATGGAACGTTGCGTCTAATTGCCCTATTTTGGTCATTATTAGAAACAAGAAACTCAATTCTTTTATTAGAAGAACCGGAACTATCGCTGAATGCCGCCATTGTTGCCAAACTTCCCGCTATTATTGCTCGCTTACAGAAAGGGAAAAAGAGTCAAGTTATTCTGAGTACCCATAGTGCAGATTTACTCTCAGACCCGGGAATTGACGGTCGAGAAGTAATCATGATGCAGCCGAAAAAGGAGGGGACAGAGGCTAGAGTCGTTTCTTCAATTCCAGAAATTCGCCAACTTCTTGAAGCTGGACTCACCATTTCGGAGACGGCCTTACCCCAGACCGCTCCTCTCAATATACAGCAATTAGAGTTAGAGTTAGAGTTGTAGTCGTGAGTTCAATTCCCATCAACTTAGTCTACGAAGATGTCCTCAGTGGTGCTATTTTAGAGAAAATTTTAGACCATGTTGAAGCAGACTATATCGTGGGACTGCGGTTGAGTAAAAATGGGTTTGGCTACATCAAAAAGAATATCAAAGGCTTCAACCGAGCGGCCCAGGGGAGTCCCTATCTAGTTTTAACGGATTTAGATCAGACGGATTGCCCCATCACTTTGATTCAAGACTGGTTAGGGGGTCAGCCGAAACATCCTAATCTTCTATTTCGGATTGCTGTGCGAGAGGTTGAGTCTTGGGTTTTGGCGGATACTCGGGCATTTTCGGATTTTTTTGCTGTAGATTTAGCCAAAATTCCCCAAAATCCAGACCAGGTTAATGACCCGAAACAAGATTTAATAAACTTAGTCAGAACCTCAAAACAAAAAGACTTACGACAGGCGATTGTACCCGAAAAAGGGAGTACCGCGAAAGTGGGCAAAGACTATAACGCCCCCCTGTTGAAATTTATCAGTCAACAGTGGCGTGTTAGGGAAGCCATGAACCAGTCCAACAGTCTTCAACGGACTGTTCTTGCCTTAGAAACCTTCCAGTTTTAACTCTCATGACTCCCCTGGATACGGGTTACTCCTCAATTAACGAACCACCACAACTGGAACCACAACCCGCCGTACAGCCATAACAATAGTCCCGAGTTTGAATCTGCTCAATCACGTCTAAACTCCCCGCCTCTAACAGATGACGAACCGTTAGGGGGTCTCCTGCGGCTGACTGGGCCGCCACTCCCTCCATCTGGTTAAAATCACAATCGTAGATATTGCCCAGATAATCCACAGAAAGCTGATTCCGACACATTACCCCCTCAAGGGTGGCCCGATTGAAATTCTCCTCCAAGAACTTCGTATAGGCTTGCTGGAGATGACGACGTTGTAAGAACTGTTTGGTTCGTCCAATGGGTAAATTGGTAATCGTCAGGAGATGGTTAAACTCAATGCCAAATTGGCCTCCGAGATGGGCCTTATAGGCGGCCTCTAACCCCGCTTGTGCTGGGGGAAGCCGAAACTCATCCTCAGACCCGGGCATGGGTGGATTATAGACTAAATCTAAGGTTAACTCCGGGTCTCGACCATAGCCGAGTTGATTGAGCCATTGCAAGGCGCGGATGGACTCGTCAAATACCCCATTTCCTCGCATCTTGTCCACATTATCGGCTAGATAACAGGGGAGAGACGCTACAACTCGCAGCCGATTCGCGGCGAAATACTCGGGTAAGTCCTCGTAGCCGGGAACGAAATAGATGGTCAAGTTGGAGCGAACAATCACCTCTTTCTGGGTTCGCCGAGCCGCCTCAACCAGAGGCTTAAATCCGGCGTGCATCTCCGGTGCGCCTCCGGTTAAATCCACGGTTTGGAGTTGAGGAAACTGCTCGATGAGGGTCACTAAATCTTGCCAAATGTCTCTGGAGATTTCTTCGGTTCGTTTTGGGCCGGCTTCCACATGGCAATGATGACAGGCTAAGTTACAGCGTTTGCCCAGGTTGATTTGTAAGACGGAAATGGGTTGTTTCTGTAAGGGGTGGTTGAGTTGCTGATGAAAGGGGGTAAGGGTCTGGGAGCGGTTGGGCGCTTGTACCATGAAGTTAGGACTGTTTAAGGGGTATTCAAAGTTTGGCGATGGGGTCGCGGGTATGGGAAACCTATCCCTAAATTGCCGGGTTTGATGTGATTAACCGCAACAGGAGCGTTTAGGAGAGGCTGAACTGGTCTTCTCTGAGGACTCCGGACGGCCTCCTTTATAGGCTCGCAGGGTCAGGGAACGAAATTCGATTCCGTCCACCACTTGCCAGGGTTCGGCTTGGCGACTGAGAATTTCAATGTCTTGAAATCCAACCTGTTCAAAGCGTTTGGGGAAGTCGTCTTCTTGGAAGGCTCCGGCAATACAACCACTCCATAAGTCTGGGTCGTTGAGAATGGTCTCGGTGGGATAGTGGTCACTGACAATATCGGAGATGACGGCACGGCCACCGGGTTTGAGAACTCGGAAGATGTCTTGGAAAAGCTGTTGTTTGTCTCGGGGATGGACGAGGTTTAAGACACAGTTGGAAACAACGACATCGATGCTATTGTCGGCAATGAGAGGCTGTTCTCGACGGAGGCGATCGCACCACTGTTCAAATTTAAATAATCCCTCTAAATCCTCGATAGGATGCTCCCTAAGCCAAGTTTGCACAAGCTGCAAATCCAAGGCTAAATCTTGAATTTTACCCTTGACAAATGTCACGTTTTGGTAGCCAATTTTCTGGGCTATCTCGGCTTGATATTTGCCAGCGAGGGCTAACATGGTGTCATTGAAATCCACCCCAATCACTGAGCCATCGGCGCCGACTTTCTGGGAGAGGATATAACAGATTTTGCCAGCTCCCGACCCTAAATCTAAGACGGTTTCTCCGGCTTCGACATAGCGAGAGGGGTCGCCACAACCATAGTCTTTGTCTAAAATCTCTTGGGGAATCAGCTTTAGATAACGGTCGTCATAGTCGGTGGGACAGCATAAACTCGGCTGAACCTGCTCTGCACCATCCTGGTATCGCTGAAGCACCACCTGCTCGACATCATAGCTGGGTGCTTGGGGTTGAGAGGGGTTCTGGGTTGGACTCATGGGCATGGCCATTGAACGTCGGTTCTTTTACTGTATCGCGATCGCCCCCTCCAGGGTGAAGGGGGGGTCCCGCCATCAGTACGTCAGTTCTCCCAGATTGGATTGTCGGAGTCCCCTCACACCGAATCGCCCCAGGCCCGGCAAACGGTAAAATGAACCCAGCCGTTCCCCTTGTCCTGTCCGTGGTCTATGCGTATTCTGTTGGTCGATGACGAAATTGAACTGACCCGGTCCTTGTCCCAAGCCTTGGAACGAGAAGGCTACCAGGTGGATGTGGCCTTTACGGGAGGCGACGGCCTCAACCTGGCGGCTCGACATCAGTATGATTTGTTGGTGTTGGATTGGATGCTCCCGGAATCTTCGGGGTTAGAGGTCTGTCGGGAACGGCGATCGCAGGGTGACCGCACCCCAGTCCTATTCCTAACCGCCAAAGATACCCTCGATGACCGCGTCTTAGGCCTCGATGCGGGGGCCGATGACTATCTCGTCAAACCCTTTGAACTGCGGGAACTCCTGGCGCGGGTGCGGGCCCTGCTGCGGCGATCGCCCCATTTTGACGCGACTCTGGAGAGTCCCCCAGACTCCCCCCCCACTCCCCCAACACAACGGTTACGAGTGGGAGATCTCGACCTAGATCTCGACAATCAACTGGCCTATCGCCAGGGACGCACCATTGAGCTATCCGTGAAAGAACTGCGACTGTTGGCCTATTTCATGAGCCATCCTGGACAATTACTGAGCCACCAACAAATCCACGAATATCTCTGGGATGGAGACAGTCCCCCTAGTAGTAATGTCCTAGCGGCCTCAATTCGCCTGCTACGGCGGAAACTCTCCATTTCCGGCGAAACTCCTCTTATCCATACGGTTTATGGGAAAGGCTACCGCTTTGGGGATGGTGGCTTCTGAGACTTGGAGCGTTAGCGGTCAAACTCGGGTTGATGCAGGGGAATCTGTATAAAAAACTCCGTTCCTTTCCCCGGCTCAGACTCACACCAAATGCGTCCTCGGTGTTTCTCCACAATAATTTGATAGCCAATAGACAGGCCTAACCCCGTTCCTTTCCCCACGGACTTGGTGGTGAAAAAGGGGTCAAATAGTTTTTCCAGCATCTGGGACTTAATTCCCGGCCCATTATCACGCATCCGAATGGTGACACTATCTGGCTCAGTACAGGTGTTGGTCTCGGGAGTTAAACCGCTACAGGTTGTTTCCGTACAAATCGTAATGGTTGGGGTTTCCGATGATTGAGGAGTTCGTAAGCCAGCGTCCTCCACCGCATCGATCGCATTGGCGATAATGTTCATAAACACCTGATTCAGCAGTCCCGGAAAACAGTTGACTTTAGGCAAATCACCGTAATATTTAATAATACGGATGGGTGCAAGTTCCCCTTTCCCTTTCAGGCGGTTATGGAGAATCAAGAGGGTACTTTCAATCCCTTCATGAATATCGACGCCCTTTACGTCGGCTTCGTCAAGACGGGAGAAGTTCCGCAGGGAAACGACAATCTGACGAATGCGTTCGGCTCCCATCTTCATCGAGTCAATCAACTTCGGTAAGTCTTCCTCGACAAACTCTAGGTCAATCTCTTCAATTTCCTCCTCAATCTCCTCAGGAGGATTGGGAATATGGCGTTGATAGAGGTCAATTAAGCCCAACAAGTCTTCAATATAGGTGCTGGCGTGGCTAATGTTGCCGGTAATAAAGTTGACGGGGTTGTTGATTTCATGGGCAATTCCCGCCACCATCTGCCCCAAACTGGACATCTTCTCATGTTGAATCAGTTGGGCCTCGGTTTGCTTGAGGTGTTCCATGGCCTCTTGCAGTTGTCGGGCCTGGGTTTGAGCCGCGAGGGCCGCCGCACAGGTTTTGGCGTAGAGTTCCGCTTGATCAATGGCGATCGCCAACTGATCCACCACCGCCTGCAACAGTTCCACCTCAGTATCATTCCAGATGCGACGACTTCCATGACTACAGGCGATCGCCCCAAATTGCCCGGAGCGTGTCCCTAGGGGTAAAATCAACTGGGCCTTGACATCCAACGGTTCTAAAAACTCTCGTGTCTCGGCATCGGCCTGAGTCAGATCATTCAACTGCACCGTTTCCAACTGCCAAATTTTAGGAACCAATCGTTCCGCCTGGGACATAAAACTCTCACCCAAAAAGCTGGGAATCTCTTTCCCACAGGCTTCATGAGTTACCGCTAGGGTTAGGGGAGATTCTCCTTCTCCAGAACACCAAAGATAATAACAGCGGTCAATTTGCAGTAGGCTACGAATCTCATGAACCGCCGTATCTAAGATGGTATCGAGATCCAGGGAATTACGGATTTGTCCCGCCAGGCGAAATAGCAGGGATTTACGACGATTGACTAAGGCTTCCCGGGCCCAGGCGCGGTCAACGGATAAACCAATGGTACTCGACAGCCAATCCAGAACACTCACCGCATCTTCAGTCCAGGGATGAGACGCACAAATCAGCAGCACCCCGAGAATCCGCTCCTCAACAATCAGAGGATAGAGAACTAAGCCCTGAATATCATACTCCTGGGCCCAGGTTCCCAGCCGCTCTACATCTAAGAGGGGGTGTTCTAAACTCGGTGACTCAAAGGGAACGTCGAGGGCCAAATCTTTGGCAACGCGATCGAGGCGATTATTAATGTAGGGTTCGCGAGTCTCGGCCACCCAACCCAACCAGGAGGCCCCTAACACCGTAGTTTTGGGGAATAACAACTCGGGGAGTGTCTCCCCGGCTGTGGTATGTTCGACCAAGGTTAGGGGTTTGTCGGTACGGTCAAAGGTCGTTGTATCGGGATCATCGGCCTGGGCTAGCCAAATCCCAGCGCTACGAGCCTGGAGATGATCCAGTAGAGCCTTAAGGCTGCGATCGAGGCTTTCGTCTAGGGTTTGACTTTGGGCTAGGGCGCTACTAACTGCACTGACCAGGATTGAGAGATGGCTTTGTTCAATCAAAACCGTCTCGTTTTTCTTGTACTGGGTGACATCCCGGAAATAAATCGATAACCGCTGTGCTTCTGGATGCAAGCGAACTTCCAACCAGAGCCCTAAAGGGTCGTAGTATTCTTCAAAGTGGCGACAGCTTTGAGTTTCAAAGGCGGCGTGACATTCTTCAGCAAAGACGGATGGGATTAAATCCGGGAATGTTTCCCAGAGATTGGTATCTGTCACCTGATTGCGCTGGATATTCCAGAGTTTTTCGGCCCGTCGGTTGATATAGAGGAGGCGCCACTGGCGATCGACAGCGAAAAAGGCTTCGGTAATGGTTTCCAGGATGCTAAAGCCATTGGGGGTTTCCTCCTGAGAAACTGGGGATTTGCTCTCACTTGAGCTTAAGGGGGTGGACGGGAGGAGCGGTGTGGGTGATTTATAAGGATGTTTGCTGAAGGGGTTGGCCCTGACCCCATAGTCCAGGTCTTGCCAGGCGGGACGTTGAAAGTACGTCCCAAAGTCTCGTAACACTCGCAAAGACCGTGTGGCCTGCCGACTGAGGGTTGCAAGGGCTTTACGCTGGCTCAAATCGAGTTGCCGGGGTTCATAATCTAGGACACAGAGGGTCCCAACCGTGGTGCCTTTGGGGCTAACCAAGGGAATCCCAGCATAAAAACGATAATGGGGATAGCTTTTGATGAAGGGGCGATCGCAAACGGGAGCCTCTTGGCTGAGATCTTCGATGACCGTTAGGCGATCGCGCTCTAGGGTCACCTCACATAAATCGATGCAGAGGCCAAATTGCTCAGGTGATAGCCCCAACGCCGCTTTCATCCAACAGCGATATTGACTACGGGAGGAGACCTCTAACTCCGGACTGCCTCCCTGACGTATCCCGTTGCTAAACACGATTGCAGCCACTGGGGTATGACAAACATAGGTAGCAAGTTGTGCGAGATCTTTGAACGCCTCATTGGGGTGTTCATCAAACGCACAGGACGCTTCAGGCATGGCAACCTCTAATGATGCGTGTGACACGTGGCTTTGAGTTAGCATAACAGTTGCCTCGACTGACAGGGGGAGCAATCAGGGAATGCAGCCGCATCTCATCGCTGTGTCTAAGGCTGTCGTCTCAGGTGATGCGCTCAAAGGCCCTAATTCTCACAGAGGCTTGATGATCAACCGTTGCAACGGATAAGGATGGGGCTCAAATGGAAACTAATCCCCAAATTTGCGGATCGGCTACCGCTGCATTTTCGGAGTCTAGCTGCAATCGCCTTACCCCTACAGTCTACTCGATGTTCTTTAGATTTTGTAAAGATTTTAACGAAATGCAAGGGTTGGATTTTAAAAGCTGATCTTCGGCGATATTTGAAACCCCTTAGGGCCAAAATGAGGGCTGATTTGGGCAAATTATTAAAAAAAATTTAAATTAGGAACTTTTTATCTCAAAATCCGAACCGAAGGCCATATCAAGTTTTGAGAATCTTTTGACCGCAACGGCACAGAAATTGTTAGCATGGACGCATTAACCCTCAGACCTAGCCGATCGCGCTCCCCGTCCCCACTCTGATTGAGGAGATCGGTATCTCTGCTTCCATACCGGCCCGAGATACCCGTCAATCAGGACTTGCGATCGCCAGAATCGGGACGTCCCCCTTGAGAGAATGCCATGCCTGCCAACTCCTTCAACTCGCCCACCATTCTCGCGGTCGATGACAGTCCGGTCATGCAAAAAACCATCCAACGGATTTTAGAACAGCATTACCGCGTCATCCTTGCTGACAATGCCCTTGATGCCCTCAGCACCATCTACCACGAGTCCATTCAGGTCGTCCTGTTAGATGTCTCCATGCCGGACATTGATGGATTAGAAATGTGTCGCACTGTCCGCAGTCTACCCCAGTTTCAGGACTTACCGATCATTATGCTCACTGCCCGAGACAAGGCTTTCGACAAGGTTAAAGGCCATCTGGCCGGAGCCACAGAATATCTCACTAAACCCTTTGATGGGGAACAACTCCTAGCTGTCGTGGGCCAATATACTCATCAGGATCAGCCCCAAGCCTCATCCTCCTCAAACGCCTAAAGCACCATGCTCTACAATGGGGACAAGTCCCTGATTCCCCAGAGTCTGATGAGCAACCTATTTCCCGATCCCTTCAGCGGCGGTCCTAATCCCTTTAAGGAGACCTCCGGTTTAGCTAACGACCCCGTCTATCAGAACTCCGAGGTTCCTGATGGGGAATTTCCCGAAACCCCACTTCAGCGGAGCGACAAAACTGCCTCAATCCTGCGCCGCTACTTTACCATCCTAGTGTTGGGCGGGTTGGTCTTGGGGCTGATTTTTTCCGTTGCCGTGATTCGGGTCATCCAACACTTTGGCCTCGACGAAGTCCCCGTACAAGTCGATTGAGACAAAGTTGGTTAAACTAGACTTAAGCCACCGCTGAGGCCCTCGACTGACCACAGCTTGGGGGGTTAGGAGTTCTCGTCCGGGCGGTTCTCCCTCATACAACTAGACCCATTGGTCCCTACCCTTGACACCATTATGAGAATCTTGCTGTTCGTCCTCATCGTTGTTTACGCAGGTGGAGTCTGGAAATTTTGGCAAGGCTTCCACCGTACCAGCTTTGAACGGGGTATTGGCAATCAAATTGCCCTCTCGTTGATGTGGCCCGTTCTCTACATCGGCAATAAGTCCTACCGTCAGAACTTTACCAAAGCCCTCAAGGGCCGCTAGTCCTCCGCACCTCCTAAACTCCTGTGACCCCAATCCCCCTGAGCGATCGCCTGACCCAACTCGCTAGGCGATACAATCAAGAATATCGTGGTGACCCCTTTGAGGTCCCCGCCGAAGTCGAGTCCTTGGCGATTTTCCGGGATTGGGCCGCCGGGAAACTTCAGCAGCGCGTCGCCTCTCCCTTCTGGGAATTAGCCAAACCCAAGAAAAATCAACGTTGTCTCGACCTCGGCTGCGGGGTCAGTTTCTTGGTGTATCCTTGGGTCACCTGGGAAGCTCTCTTCTATGGGCGCGATATTAGTACAGTGGCCTGTGAAGCCCTCAAATCCCGCGCCCCACAACTTAACTCCAAACTCTTTAAAGGTGTAACCGTCGGTGGCGCTCATTTCCTGGAGGACTATGAGCCCAACCGCTTTGATCTGGCGATCGCCACAGGCTTCAGTTGTTACTTCCCCCTCGACTATTGGCAACGGGTTATCGAAGCCGTGCAAACCGTCCTCAAACCCGGTGGCCAATTTGTCTTTGATGTGATCAACCCAGAAACCCCCCTGGCAGAAGATTGGGCAATTTTAGAAACCTATCTTGGCGCTGAGGTTTTTCTCGAACCCCTCAGTGAATGGGAACGTCTACTCAACGCCAAAGGCCAGAAACTCAGCCGCCGTTCTGGGGAACTGTTTATGCTCTACAAACTCGCCCTCTGAAGGATTCCCCAGATAGATAGCCGGCAACTCCTGAAGAGGGGGGCGCCGGTGATGCCTATTGCCCTCCCTAACTAAACTGAATCCGCAAATAATCCTCCTCCATTTTTGCCCCCGAGGGTTGTAATGCGGCCAACGCTTGGGGCAAAACTAAATTACGACGGTGGTTGCCAATACAAATATTCAACTCATCGCCAGTTTTTGAGAGTTGGATTTTGTCTTTTGTAATCCCCGGCAAATACAATTCTAGACGATAGATCCCTTCCTCCTGAATCACCCGAATTGTATTTTCTTTGTAATAGACCTGACTGGGATCTTCATCTCCGTAAAGGGTGTCCCGCAGGCGTTGCAATGCCTCCATGCCACACATCTCTTCAGAATACAAAGGAACTTCTTTAACCGGCAATGGATGAAAGTTTTCGTGAATTTCCGCTTTATATTGCTGCTGTTGTTCCTTCCAACGGAGGAAAAAGGGGTCCGTGACGTCATCCGGTAAAATTCGGTTAGCAATGACCAAATCCGTAGCCACATTGTAGAGACTCAAATAAGCATGAGCCCGCAGGGATTCTTTAATCACCATCCGCTCGGGATTCATCACGAGGCGGACTGTGGTTTGATTGTTGTCAGTTAAGACCTTTTCGAGCGCCTCAATTTGCTCATAAAACTCGTAGGGCGCATCCATCACCTCTCGATCCGGTAAGGAGAAGCCGGCAATGGGTTTGAACAAGGGTTCAACCAGGGGACGTAGCGCCACAGAAATACCCTGTAACGGCTTGTAAAAGCGTCTCATATACCAGCCCCCCACCTCGGGCAAACTCAGGAGTCTCAGGGCGGTTCCTGTGGGGGCAGAATCGACGATGAGAACGTCATATTCCCCTTCGTCATAGTGGCGCTTCATACGCACTAAGCCGAAAATCTCATCCATCCCGGGGAGGATGGCTAACTCCTCAGCTTGGACTCCCTCCAAGCCTCGGGCCTGTAGCACTTGGGTGATGTACTTCTGAACCGAGCCCCAGTTTTCGGCTAATTCCACTAACGCATCTAACTCAGCCCCCCAGAGATTGTCTTGGATCTGACGCGGTTCATGGCTGAGTTCTTGGTCAAAACTATCGGCGAGAGAGTGGGCTGGATCGGTGCTGAGGACAAGGGTTTTATAGCCTTTCTGAGCGCATTGCAGTCCAGTGGCGGCCGCCACGGAGGTTTTACCTACGCCACCCTTGCCTGTCATGAGGATAATTCGCATCGTCTGGGTCAGTCCTTAATTCTGAGAATTGCTACACATTTGTTTACTTTAGCCGCTTTTGGCAGAGCCTGCGTCGGTCCATTGTCAGAGATGGACATTACAATTTGGGATGCTTGGGGGGGGAGGCTCCGGGAAAATGTTGTCGTAGCACCTGCCAAGGGGAACAATGCCAGTAGTCGAGGTGGCGGCTGATTTTGCCCTCAGGATTGACGGTGAGTTCACTCCAGCCGGGAATGGAGATGCGGGGAAACCAGGGGAGGGGGGTGTTCCACGCCAACGTCCAGTCCGTGAGGATGCGATCGCCCTCCTGGTGGATATCATGCAGCTCCAGATGCACCGCCTTAAACCAAGTGGCGATGAAGTGGATGTTCTGGCGATAGCGATCGCAGCCCCGAAATTCGTTGAGGGGGTCCTTAAAGTAAACATCCTCAGCGTAAATCTCATAGGTTTGCGCCTCGGGAAAGCGTTGATAGTCCTGTCGCAGAATATCTAAAAGAGTCATGAGGGGATTTCGGGAGAACCTGAACGAGAAATTTGACAGCCTGTCATGGAGATCGGACATTTTCCTTTACAATAACAAGTGTGACGCTCTGTCATAGATGATTGAGATTGGCAAATACGATAATGTCCAAACGTTTAATTCAAGCTTTCTTCGCCGTCGTACTCGTGCTGAGCAGCTTCGCCCTGTCTATTGCCCCCGCTGCCGCAGCAGATGTCACCATTAAAATGGGTGCTGATAACGGGATGTTGGCCTTCGAGCCTCAAACCGTACAAGTCAGCCCTGGGGATACGGTGCATTGGGTGATCAACAAACTCCCTCCCCACAACGTCGTCTTTGACGAAGCCAACTCCGCTGATGCTGGCGTTGCCAAACAACTCTCCAACAGCAAATTGGCCTACTCTGCCGGCGATGGCTACGATGTGACCATCCCCAGTGATGCCACTCCCGGAACCTACAGCTACTTCTGTACCCCTCACCGTGGTGCAGGTATGATGGGCAAGCTGGTCATCAACTAATCCTTAGCTCTGGACTCCTCTGGGCCGAGACCCAGGGAAGAGTCCCCAATCAGCCCTCAATCTCAGGATTGGGGGTTTTTGCTGTCTGTTGAGCCTCTCGCCGTTCTCGCAGGCGTAAGACGACTGTTTCTTGCAATTCCCGAGTTACCGGATAGTAGTACATCAAGAGCAAGCCAATGAGCAGGAAGGCTGCGGGTAGGGGGCCCACCACCACGCGAATGGCAAATAAGGCTGACTCCGGTTGTGGGGGGATGGGTTCCCCAGGGGAAGGTTCTACAAAACCCGATAGTTCCAGGATAATCCCCGCGACCCAAATTCCTAACGCCAAACCCGTTTTTTGCAGAAACACCATCAGGGCGTAAAAGGTTCCCTGACGTTGTTCGCCAGTGTTCAGCTCATCCAAGTCGGTGACATCCGTTAAGATAGACCAGGGAATGAGATACGCCGTAGATACCCCCAGGCCTGCCATGAAGCAGAGGATATACAGCAAGTCGACGCGATCGCTCGGCAAGAAAAATAAGAGGATCTGGGCAACAATCCAGCCAATCATCCCCGCAAAATAGGTGCGTTTACGTCCATAGCGATAACTCACCCAACTCCACAGGCTTAACGCCAACATCGCTGTTCCCTGCACCACCAGGGCCACCGGAAAGTAAGAGTCCATCCCCATATAGCTGACGGCATAGTAGGGAATAATCGCTGCCGTCAGCTGAAATGAGAGCCAGGAACAGAGGTAAATCCCGATGACATACCAAAATGGACGACTCTGAAGCACATCCTTAAACTGTTCCCAAATCGAACCCGAGGGAGTGATATCCTCCTCTGAACCGGGTAGAATCGTCTTCTGACGTGGGTTAAAGGCTGTGGGATCCGTTGTTCCCCAGACACACCAGTAAATTGGCAAGACGGCGAGAACAGCGCAAGTTGCCCCCAAACTCAAATATTGAGCGATACTATCGTCAGGAAACTGCATGGCAAAAAATTGCCCCAGAGCTAAAGCCAGAATACTGCCTCCAATGGAAAACATGAAGCGATAACCGGTAAGACTCGTCCGTTCGTCATAGTCCTTACTCAGTTCCGGGGTAAGGGCCGTATAGGGCAGCGTAACCGCCGAAGAGACGGCGTTAAAGATAATACTGATGACGGTGTAATAGATGAAGCGGCCCCATTGATTGATGCCAGGGTCCTCGCTGAAGCTCGGGACAATCCAATAGAGGAAGAAAAAGACCCCAAAGGGAATCGAGGCCATCAACATCCAGGAATGTCGCCGTCCCCAACGCGATCGGGTGCGATCGCTCAGATAGCCAATAATGGGATCATTAACAGCATCCCAAATTTTGCCAATGAGCAAGACGGTTCCCGCTAACGCTGGGCGCAGGTTGGCCACATTGGTCAGAAAAATCAGGAAGGAAAAGGCCAGCAAGGTCGCCGTAATCCCGGCCCCGGAGTCTCCGGCACCGTAGGCTAGTTTGGTTTTAAAACTTAAGGGTTTGTGATGGCCCTGGGGTTGGGGCTGGATAGACTCATCATGCATTGTGTCGAGAAGGGGCGTCATGTATGGCACTGACCATTCTAGGCGATCGCTTCTCCAGAGCGAGTCGATCGGGGGTCGCTCTTCCCGATTGTCCTAATCCAGACCCATAATGAAGTCATCAACGTCACATCCGATGAACTCATGCCACCCTTGCCCGGATCACTGTGCCAGAGTTTCCGCCACGTTCTTGTCACGGGGCTAACCCTCCTGATGGTTCTAAGTGGGGTGCTCGCCCTTCCTGTGGCGCCCACTGCTGCCGTGACCCCCACTGTAAACGATGGCAATAGCCTACAAGTGGTTACCCGCCTCCTTCCCCCCTTAGTGATGGAAGAGAATCGCCAGTATCAGGGCTTTGTGATTGACCTCTGGCGAGAAATCACTCGTCGGCTGAACTGGTCTTATGAGATCGAGGTAGCTGGAAATGTCAATGATCTTCTCGATGCAGTTGAGTTGGGCCAAGCCGATTTAGGGATTGGTGGAATTAGCATCACTGCTGAACGAGAGGACCGCCTGGATTTCTCTCAACCGATTTTGGAGGCGGGCTTACAAATTCTCGTTTCTCAACAGTACATTAGTCTTTGGGGCCAACTGCAACGGATCACCCTAGGGATTATCTTGTCTCGGGCCTTTTATGCCGGGATTGGTGTGTTTGTCATGATTCTGTTGCTGGTGGCTCATCTGGTTTGGTTACTGGAACATCGCCATAACCCGGACTTTCCACCACGCTATAGGGTAGGGATTTGGGAGGCCTTTTGGTGGGCGGCGGTTACCGTAACCACCGTTGGCTATGGGGACAAAACCCCAAAACGCCCTTTGGGGAAACTCGTTGCCCTGTTATGGATGTGTGCTGGCTATTTTGTCTTTGGCTATTTTATTGCTAGCATGACGACCATTTTTACGGTGGATGGGTTACAAAGTGCAATTCGTTCCCTGGATGACCTTCGCGGACGACCGGTGGCCACCGTCCAAGCCACCACCGCTGCTGAGTTTTTGGCCAACACCCGTACCATTCCCATGGAATATGGCAATCCTGAGCAAATGTACGAGGCGTTACGGCGAGGAGATGTGGCGGCAATTGTCTATGACGCCCCTGTTTTACAGCATTATGCCAATCATGAAGGCAAGGGGGACGTGAAACTGGTGGGGTCTGTCTTTCAGCGACAATTCTACGGCTTTGCCTTGCCCCCAGAGAGTCCCTACCGCACTCCCGTCAATGTGACACTCCTGGAAACCATAGAGGATGGAACCTATGAACGATTACGGGAGTTTTGGTTTGGGGAAGAAGACTGAGAGCGCTCAAGCAACTCGTCGGTATTCTATACAGAGGGTGGGGCGGTTGGTTCCGCTAGGACGGTGACGCTGAATTTCCTGTAGGCCCTGTTGAAGAATCTGTTGCAGTTCGGTCTCCGATAAGGGCCAAGGGGGTCCCTCGGGGGCCGCTTCATCTTGGCGAATATTGGTGATGACGAATAGGGTTCCCTTGGGGGCCAGAAGTTGGCAAATCGAGCTGATGGTTTGCTGGCGAACCTTGAGGGGCAGGGCCTGAATAGTGCGGCATTCAAAGACGAAATCAAAGGCCTGGGGGTGGCTTTGGGCAAACTCGAATAAGTCCGCCACTTGGTAGGCCACGGAGGAGTTGGGGAATCGTTCCTGACACCAGGCGATCGCCCGGGTGGAAATATCAAAGGCGGTCACCTGATAGCCCCGTTCGGCTAAGGCCTCAGCATCATCCCCCAAGCCACAGCCCACCACCAAGGCCCGGGGACCGGACTGGGGGCGATCGCCCTCATCCAACCAAGCCAGCAGATGCGGATTCGGCTGCATCAACGCCCAAGGAATCGCCGCCGATTCTCCCTCGGCTGTAGTATAAACCTGTTCAAACCAGCCCGCCGGATGCTCATCAGCACTCGCTTTGGCGGCAATCTCACGAATATACTCCCGGCGGGATTGAGGCTCAGACATAAGACCTTAAGGTTGATAATCAATTTGTTGATTATACAAAACATCAAACATCGCCCCCAACCCTCCCCTCACCACAGACTGTCAATCATGGATAATACTTGAGGACTCCTGCCCATTGCCCATTGACCATTGCCCATTGCCTCTTGCCCACATTGCCTCTTGCCTCTTGCCTCTTGCCTCTTGCCTCTTGCCTCTTGCCCATCATGACGACCACGACCCCAATGACCATGCCGGAGATTGAACGGCGGATTCGTAAATCTATTGCCCCTGAACAGTTGCGTCAGTGGCTGACCCTGAAGCCGATGCGGGCCTATCGAGACATCAGCCTCGACTGGCTGGCAATTGGTCTGGGTTTTGCCATCGCCGCTCAGTTTCAGACGCTTTGGAGTTACGCGATCGCCCTTCTCATCATCGGCAACCGTCAATATGCCCTATTTATCCTGGCCCATGATGCCATTCATGGGGCCTTACATCCCCATCGTCGCCTCAACGACACCCTTGCCCGCTGGTTCGTCTATGGTCCCATGTTTATGGCCCTCGAAGATGCCCGCCGCAACCATCTGCAACACCATCGCCACATGGGAACTCCCGACGATCCCGATCGCTATCTCCATACCTTTGAAGGCAAAAATTCCCCCCTCGCCTTCCTTCTCTACTGTTCCGGCCTAGCCACCTTCGGCAAAACCGTTCTCAAAGTGACCCCCTTCGGTCGCCTGCTGACCCCCACCCCTAAAACCGGGGCCACCCCTCCCCAAACCCTACTCAAAGACTACCTTAAACAGCGCCTGCCGGTGTTGATTTGGCAGCCGCTACTCATTTGGCTATTTTGGCTGTCTCCCCTGCCCATTTGGGCATATTTGCTGCTCTGGGTGTTTCCGATTTATGCCTTGGTCTTTGTCCCCGATGAGATTCGCGCCTTCTGTGATCATGGAGTCCTGCGCCATCCCGCCTCGGTGGGGGATTCCCTACGGCTGGTGTCCTTCACCCCGCCGCGATGGGAAGCGGTGCTGATTGCCCCCCATCATATGCACTACCATGCCGAACATCATCTTTGGCCGGCCATTCCCCACTACAATTTACACTTAGCTCATCGTGGGGTGCGCGATCGCCCTGAAATTACCGTCCGTCCCAGCTATTTGGGATTCCTCGGACGGGTGGTGCGATCGCTACCCCTGACAGCAAAAACAGCAGTTGTTTCGGCAAAATAGGGGATGCGGGTGAATCTACAACAAGAATTTGTCTCTTGTGGCGTTTGTGGGAGCGATCGCTGGCATCCCTACGCCAGTGGTCAAGATTACGAATATGGCACTTCAACGGATATCTTTCAGATTGTCCAATGTCGTCATTGTGGCCATCGTTATCTCAATCCCCGGCCGGTGATGGCCGAACTCCCCCGCATTTATCCCCCCCATTACTACGCCTACACCTACGATCAAGCCATTCACCCCCTCGCCTTGCGGGCCAAGGACTGGCTTGATGGAGGAAAAGTCCAGAGTTGGATTAGCAAGTCCTCTCGCACCTCCGACTCAAAGCCGTCAACCCGGCCGCAAAAAGCCCTACGGGTGTTGGATGTCGGCTGTGGCAATGGACGCTATCTGAAACGGCTTCACCGTCTGGGACTGGCCAAGCATAATCTCTATGGCGTGGAGATGAACGAGGCGGCCATTGATCAACTGAATCAAGGCGGATTTCAGGGGTACTACGGCCGCCTAGAAGACGTTGCCCCAGAGTTACCGGATAATAGCTTTGATGTGATTATCCTGCTACAAGTCCTCGAACATGTGGCTAATCCCGCCCAAATTATCCAGATTTTGGCTCAACTCCTCCGTCCCGGTGGCCACCTCATCCTGGAAACCCCTAATATGGAGGGCTGGGATGCCCAACTTTTCCATGAGGGCTATTGGGGAGGCTACCACTTTCCCCGTCACTGGCATTTGTTTAGTCAGAAAACCTTAGAGAAGCTCTTTGAGGATGCCAACCTAGAGACGTTAAAGTTCCGTAGCTTACCCTCCCATGCCTTCTGGATTCTTTCCTATCATCATTGGCTAGAACATCAGCTTAACTGGCGTCGAGTGGCAGCCCACTTTAATCCGCTGCAAAATATCCCATTACTCAGTGTATTTACGGGCTTCGATTTGGTTCGCTCTTGTTTAGGCTTCTCTACTTCCAACATTGAGGCGATCGCCCGTAAGCCAAGGCAATCTTGAGGTTAACTAAACATTAAGCCAATGTTAATTCAAAGAAACTTCTGAAATGCTGGTCATTTCTAGGTTCTGATGTGTTCTGGAATCCATGACAATTGCCGTAAAATAGATCAAAATTAAAGGACGTGATGGTGGCGATCGCCCTCTCAAGCCGTTGCGGGACAGAAAAACTCCCGTAAATCTTGTCATAGCTATGGTTGTGGCGATATCCCATGTACGGTTCATTGTTTAGTCTCCATTGTCCATAAATGATTATCCGCAAGCCCTAATGATGCTAGAACTTGACCGTCTGTCTCATATTTATGGGAGTTCTCTGGAGAGTTTAACCCTCACCTCAACCCTGGCCGATCTAACCCTAGAACACTTTAGCTTGGATTGCGATGTACCCGGACGAATTTTAGTCCAGCAGTTCAACGAAAACCCTATCCTGCCGGGAGTAATTTTACTGAAGCAGGGTCACTATATGGGGATGATTTCTCGGCGAAAATGCTTAGAAATCATGAGTCGTCCTTACGGGATTGAACTCTTTTATAATCGACCGTTGCAATGTCTCTATGATTTTGTCAAAGTTGATGTTCTCACCTATCCCGGCGATTGTCCAATTTTCACCGCTGCCCGTCAATGCTTAGAGCGATCGCCTGAAAACCTTTACGAACCCCTCGTCATCCTTCTCCGGGATGGTTCCCATCGTCTCCTCGACATTCATAAGCTCCTCATTGCCCAATCCCAACTCTATGCCGTCGCCAGCCAACTCCTAGAAAAACGGCGTCAAGACCTTGATCGCGCCAACGCCGAAGTCGAGGAACTCAATCAACGGCTCAAAGCAGAAAACCTCCGCCTAAGCAGTGAAGTCAATATTGCCCATCGGTTACAACAAATGCTCCTCCCCACAGAGCGAGATTTAGGGAAAATTCCCGATCTCGATATCGCCGCCTACATGGAACCCGCCGCTGAAGTGGGAGGAGACTACTACGATATTTTGCCCCATGCCAACGGCGTCAAAATTGGCATTGGCGACGTCACCGGCCATGGCCTCGAAAGTGGTGTCTTCACCATCATGGTACAAACTGCCATCCGCACCCTGCTCACCGCCCAAGAAACCGATCCCGTTCGTTTCCTCAATACCCTCAACCACACCATCTACGACAACGTTGAACGGATGAACTCCGATCGCAACCTAACCCTGAGTCTCATCGACTACCATCAGGGACAACTACAACTGAGCGGACAACATGAGAAGGCACTCCTCTTGCGACGGGATGGCTCCCTCGAACAGATTGATACCTTAGATTTAGGATTTCCCATTGGCCTCGATGCTGAGATTAGCCAGTTTATCCAGCCCCTTGAGCTGACCCTACATCCTGGCGATACCCTGATCCTCTATACCGACGGGATCACCGAAGCCGAAGCCCCCAACGGCGACTTTTTTGGGCTGGAACGGCTCTGCCAGGTGGCCCGTCGCCATGCCCAAGATAACGCCGGGCAGATCCAGCAGGCCATCATCGAAACCCTAAAAAAATACATTAATGGTCACAAAATATACGACGACATTACTCTGTTAGTGTTAAAACGGAAGCTTGAGGGTAGTCTACCACACCATCCCTAAATCCAAATTGAACATCGGGGTGGCTGCCTCCCCTAACCCGGAGACCGTGACGGAGGCGGTATTGTGTGTCACAATTTAACCTGAATTTAACTAGACCTTGTCTGTTTGCTGACTTTGATTTCCTTGAGCCTGTTCTCACTCGTGTTCGCGATCGTACAACCCCATGGGAGTGAGGGGATCAGTTACCCAGTGTTTGATATTCTTTGGGTTCTTGTTTGTTCTGGGTTAGTGTTCCTGATGCAACCGGGGTTTATGTGCCTCGAATCTGGATTGACACGCTCAAAAAACAGCATCAACGTTGCTGTCAAAAATTTTGCCGACTTTGGCATCTCCGTCTGCTTGTTCTGGGCCTTCGGCTATGCCGTCATGTTCGGCGCCTCCCTCTTTGGCTGGTTGGGACAAAATAGTTTTTTTTTGGCGGTTGACAACAATCCTAAACTCGCCGCATTTTTCCTCTTCCAGGCCATGTTTTGCGGCACGGCAACTACCATTGTCTCAGGGGCAGTGGCTGAGCGGATTAAATTTGGAACCTATTTAGCGGTAGCCTGTCTCACCTCAGGACTCATCTACCCGGTGTTTGGCCATTGGGCCTGGAACCTGAAAATCACCGGGGAAGCTGGGGGCTGGCTGGGTCAACTGGGCTTTGTTGACCTGGCTGGCAGTACGGTGGTTCATAGTATCGGCGGCTGGATTTCCCTAGCGGTTTTGCTGGTGATTGGTCCGCGAGTCGGACGCTTCCTCCCCGATGGAACCCCGCAAAAAATCCAAGGCTCAAATTTGCCCCTATCGGTCCTAGGAACCATGCTGCTCTGGTTAGGGTGGTTAGGGTTCAATGGGGGCAGTACCCTAGCCTTCAGCGATCGCGTCGCTGCAATTATGGTGCATACCATCTTGGCGGGAGTTGCTGGGATGATTACCGCGACCCTCTACAGTTGGTCCCGTCATCGTGTCCCAGAAGTGGAACTACTGCTCAACGGCTCTCTGGGAGGTCTGGTGTCTATCACAGCGTCCTGTGATGTCGTCACCACCTCAGGGGCCGTGATTATTGGCATTGGGGGAGGAATGGTGACCCTTATCAGTAGTTCTCTTCTCAAACGCTTTCGGATTGATGATGCCGTAGATGCCGTTCCCGTCCACCTTGGGGGTGGGATTTGGGGAACCCTGGCTGTCGCCATTTTTGGAGATGTGCAGCTCTTAGACACGGGACTGAGCCATGGAGAACAGTTTTTAGTGCAACTCCTGGGGGTGCTGGTGGCCGGCCTGTGGTCTTTCGGCATCACCTACCCCCTCTTACGGTTTTGCCATCGTCTCATCCCCCTGCGAGTCTCTCCAGAAGACGAAGAAATGGGCTTGAACGTCTCGGAACATCGGGCTAAAACTGAAATTTATGACTTGTTTCAGGTGATGGAGTCTCAAGCTCAAAACAAAGATTTAAGCTTGCGAGTCCCCGTTGAACCCTTCACCGAAGTCGGACAAATTGCCCAACGCTACAACCAGGTCATGGAAGCCCTCGAAGATGCCGTGAACCGCACTAATGCCATTGTCAACACCGCTAGCGATGCAATTTTGACCTTTAACCCCGATGGTTTGAAAATCACCAATGCTAACCCCAGCAGTGAAACCATTTTTGGCTATCCCCGCCAAAAAATCCTCGGACAATCCCTTACCGCTCTCATTGACTGGAATGCCAGTTCAGAAAATGCGGATCCCCTACCCCGGTTACTACTGGAGGGACGAGCTGAGTTGGTGGGCCAGCGGGCCAATGGGGACGGGATTCCCCTGGAAGGGACGGCCACAAAAGTCTGTGTGGGGGATCATTCCTTTTACACCGCCATTTTTCGCGATATTTCTGAGCGTAAGCAGGCGGAAACAGCCCTGGCCGAGGCCAACCGCGAAATTACCCTCCTGAACGATCGCCTGCAAGCAGAAAACCTCCGCCTGGGGGCAGAACTGGATATTACCCGCCGCCTGCAAAAGATGCTGTTACCCAAAAATCGGGAACTCGATGCGGTGATGGGGTTAGAGATTTCTGGTTATATGGAGCCTGCCACGGAAGTGGGGGGAGATTACTACGATGTTCTCTGCCATGATGGAGGAGTCAAAATTAGCATTGGCGATGTGACGGGCCATGGTCTAGAGAGTGGGATGCTCATGTTGATGGTGCAGACTGCGGTGCGGACTCTCCTAGAAAATGATGAAGTTGATGCGAGGCATTTCCTCAACACCCTCAATCGCACCATCTATGGCAATATTCAACGGATGGACTCCGATCGCCATCTAACCCTGGCCCTGCTGGATTACCGCGATGGGGAGATTCGCCTGAGTGGACAACATGAGGAGACGGTCATCGTCCGCTCCAGTGGGGAGGTGGAACGGATTGATACGATTGATTTGGGGTTCCCCATCGGTCTGGAAGCTAACATCAGTGAGTTTATCGATGAGAAAGTCTTGAAACTTAGTCCTGGGGACGTGGTAGTCCTCTATACTGACGGGATTACGGAAGCTGAAGATGAACAGGGACAGTTTTATGGGATTGAACGACTCTGCGAGGTTGTGCGACACTATTTGCGTGAACCCGCCGAAATGATTCGACGGGCAGCCATTGAAGACCTACGCCGTCATATTGGGCGACAAAGGGTTTACGATGATATTACTTTAGTAGTGATGAAACAAAAGTAGCTTCTTCGGGAGTCTTGGCAAATATGACGCAAATTTTCGGGGACTATTGTGAGGGTGAGCCAAATAGCCCAGAGTTTTTAATTATTGGCTTTTCGCCGAGTTCAGTTCCTCTCAAGCAACGCTGGCGTAACAATGGCCTATCGGCAGATTTTATGGCAGATTACCTGACGACCTTCTTTTTGGGGAATGAAGAGAATCCTGCCTCAATGCGTCGTCAGGCAGAAATCAAGAGTGCTGTGGGCTTTGTGGCTAATGAACTTTTGGAAAATGCCATGAAGTTCACCGATGAACGCTCGGCGTTTCCCATTAGTATTCAGCTTCAATTGCATCCTAATCATTTAATGTTCTTCACAACTAATAGTGTGGAACCGGAGCGAATTGCTGGGTTCCAGACCTATCTAGAAGAACTGACCTCCTGCGATCCAGAGGATATGTATCTGCGTCAGTTGGAAAAAAATGCCTTAGAGGAAAATGGAACCAGCTCTCGGTTAGGCTATTTAACGATGATGAGCGATTATATGGCTCGCTTGGGTTGGAAGTTTGAAACCGTCCAGAAAGATCCGGAAGTGGTTGCGGTGACAACCATGGTCCAGCTTCCAGTTTAAGGTCTCGGTTTAATCTGGGTTTGAAGGAGCACTACAGCCGTGCTAGGGGTCATATCTCAAGCTTGTCAAGGTCCGCTATTCTGGGTCAATTCATGGCATAGTAAGGATAGGCCAACCTTGATACACCAACTTCGCCAGGTTTGGACGAGTTGAGGATGCGATCGCTGCCTCATTCGGTAAAGGAGGGGTTCTCCTCTGTGAACGTTAACAGTACATTATGGAAATTAAGACAGACGATTATCGTATCTGCTACGATCCCGAAACTCTGACGGTCTCTTGTCAAGGCTCACTCCGCTTGAGTGGAATGGCAGAA
This sequence comes from Phormidium yuhuli AB48, assembly GCF_023983615.1. Taxonomy (GTDB): domain Bacteria; phylum Cyanobacteriota; class Cyanobacteriia; order Cyanobacteriales; family Geitlerinemataceae; genus Sodalinema; species Sodalinema yuhuli. The sequence continues at coordinate 3,864,709 of NZ_CP098611.1, forward strand.
TATGCCCCGATTGCAGAACTGCTTGATGATATCGCCAGTCAAGAACAATCTCCGGTCGTTCTCGATTTACAGGGCTTGGAATTTCTCAATAGTTCCGGGATTAGTATGCTCTCGAAGTTTGTGATAAAGGTCCGTCACAAAAAAACGGTGACGATGATTGTTCGTGGCTCGAAGGCGATTCCCTGGCAAGGAAAGTCTCTGAAAAATTTACAACGGTTGATGCCCTCCCTAACCCTAGAATGGGATGAGTAGGGGTCCCGTGGCGATGGGTCAGGATCGCCCCGACGGCCGCTGGGGGCATCGTCCCTCCCGGGTGATACAATGGGGGTCTGTCTAACGATGGGGCAACCCTGGGGCCAACGTCCCGTCAACATCACATTCACTTAACTCACTTCATTTAACTCTGGCTATGTTTTGGGCTGATAAAATTGCCGCGAGTACACAGGGCGACAGCGTCGTCAACGATTCCAAAACTCCCTCGGGACGGGTTCATGTGGGGTCGTTGCGGGGGGTGATTGTCCATGACACCATTTATCGGGCCCTCAAGCGTGCTCAGAAACCGGTGCGCTTCCTCTATGGCATTGATGACTATGATGCTCTCGATGGGATTCCCGCCTATCTCGATAGCAATCGCTTTCAGGAGTATCTAGGACAGCCCCTGTGCAATGTTCCCTCGCCCGGTGAGGGGGCTAGTGACTATGCCAAATACTATAGTGATGAGTTTTTTGAGGTCTTTGAAGAGCTGGGGGTGCGCCCGGAGATTTACTATTTACGAGACCTTTACCGCCAAGGCCGCTTAAACTCTTATATTGAGACCTTCTTGCAAAAGGCGCACCTCGTCCGCGAAGCCTATAAACAGGTGAGTGGGGCTGAACGGGCTGAGAATTGGTATCCCTTCCATCCCATCTGTGAGAACTGCGGCAAAATCGCGACCACCGTTGTCAGTGACTACAATGGCAAGGAGGTCTTTTATACCTGTAAACCCGATGCCATGAGCTATGTCCAAGGCTGTGGCCATTCGGGCTGGGTGTCTCCCTTTGATGGTCAGGGTAAACTCCCCTGGAAGGTTGAATGGGTCGCGAAATGGGATCTGTTAGGGGTCACCATTGAGTTGGCGGGGAAAGACCATTCGCAAAAGGGCGGTTCTCGGGATGTGGCCAACGCCATTTATCGCAAGGTCTTTGATAAACGGCCGCCCTTCCATTCTCCCTATGAGTTTATCCTGGTGGGGGGAACCAAGATGAGTTCCTCCAAGGGAGTGGGAGCCAGTGCGCGGGAAGTGGCGAATCTGTTGCCGCCGGAGTTGTTGCGCTTCTTGATGTTGCGCACTCAGCCGAAAACGGCGATTAACTTCTCTCCCAACTATGAAACCATTACCCGGCTGTTCCGGGATTATGACGCGGCCATTGAGAAGTACGGCTGCCTCAGTGGTGAGGAACAACAGGGAGATTTGAGTAAAGATTTAATGGCCCTGCTGTACTCCCAACTTGATGACCAGATTCAGCCCTATTATCCCTTTGATTTCAGCACTCTGATTTCTCTGCTACAAGTTCCCCATCTCGATATGGAGGCGGAGGTTGCAAAACGCAGTCCACAGGCGCTGACGGAGTTGGATCAGCAGGTGGTGCGTCAGCGGATTGAGGTGGCGCAAAAGTGGTTGGATGATTATGCGGACCCTGAGGAAAAACTCATTTTATATGTGGATGAGATTCCTGAGTCGGTGGCGGCGTTGGATGAGCAACAACGTCAGTATCTCGGTGAGTTGGCGACTCGTCTGGAGCAGTTGAGCGACTGGGAGGGGGAAACGCTGCAAACGGAGATTTTCACGACCACGAAACAACTAGAGCTTCCTCCTAAATTGGCCTTTCCGGCGGTTTACCAGAGCTTTTTGGGTAAGGAACGGGGACCCAAGGCGGGCAATTTGCTGTCTTATTTGGAACGTCCCTTTGTGGTGCAACGGTTGCGGGAGGTGGCTGAGGGTCAAGGCTCAGCTGTATCCTAGGGATATCTCTGGCGGTTGGGCCAACTTTTTTGCCCGAGGGGCGTCTGATTAATCCGGTTGATAATGTTCGTTCTGGGTATAAAGCAGATGATCAAGGTACAACGGATCGTGGAAACGTCCTTCGGGTTTGGCCCTATCCATCTCGGCGGTCGGTGTCGCGGTCTTAGCAGCAGCTGGATGGTTATGATGCTCATGGTATTGGTGTTAGCAGGCTGTTCTACGGGAGTGGAGAACTCTTCGGTGGTGGATGTGGCGAAATCGCCGCCCCAAGAGAGTTCGGCGGCTGAGGTGTCGTCGGAGTTGGGACAGCGGTTACCGATTGAGGCTTATATCCCTTGGGGCGATCGCACTTTGGAGTTAGAGGTGGCCCGGACACCCCAGGAACAGGCCATGGGGTTGATGCACCGAGAGCAGCTCCCGGACGATCGCGGGATGTTGTTTCCCTTTAATCCCCCCCGGCCAGTCCGGTTCTGGATGAAGAATGTCCGCATCAATTTGGATATGATTTTTATGTATGAGGGGGAAGTGGTGGGACTCTCGGCGGATGTCCCCCCCTGTGAAACGGTGGCCTATCGCTGTCCGACCTATGGCCCGGGGGATAATGTTTTGGTGGATGCGGTGCTGGAACTGCGAGGCGGCCGGGCGGCGGAGTTGGGAATTGAGGTGGGCGATCGCCTTGAGGTGATGGGAGACCTCTAAAACAAACTCCCTGAAGAAATAGACAGATTGTTTGGGGTCTTGACGTATTCCCAAACAGTCTTTACTATTGGAATCCCTGTTGAAAATGCGTCTTATTTTAAATGACTGAAACAAAATGATCGGGTTTAAGGTCGGCGATCGTTAAATGTTTATGAAAATGTTGTCGTTGTATCCATTAAACGCTATGAAACTTTGTTAGGCTTGTAGCTTCACCGTTACCGCACAGGGGCAGTAGTGGTGAATCCTCTCAGACCTCAGAGACTGGGGTGGGAAAGGCCAGTTGTCAGCATCTCACCGGTCGAGGGTGTTTTAGGAGCCAGTTTTAAAACTGTTCACCGGGGTCTAGGGGTTGAGCAACGAAAACTCATGATTGTACAGAGACTTGATAAAGCCAGCTTTCAATCTGGTCTCTACGTCGCCGGATTCTGGAGATTTTCTCCAGATAATAGCTTTAGTTCACTTGAGAAGATAGATAATCATAAAACAGGGGCAATCAGTCATGGGAGCAACAGGACAAGGACAATTGATTCGCTTTTTGCAGGAAGAGTTAGCCCTGTCGCCAGATTCCATTGCCATCGCCCTACGTCGGCGAGATGTGGATGCGGGCCCGTTACCCATGATTCTCTGGAAATACGGCTTTGTGACCCTGGATGAGTTATCTCAGATTTATGATTGGTTAGAAGCCGTCTAAGTTGGCATCAGTTTCGAGCCAGAATAAGGCAGGTTGTATCCTGGCCCAATTATCCCCCTGAATGATGAGTCATTTCAGGGGGATAGCATTGTGGGGGGGAATCTAACCGGCGTTGAGGATTTTAGACGCAGCGGTAATGCCCGCTCCCGGCTCATTTCCGGCATTGAGGCTCTGCAAGGTGGCTTCGAGGGAGCCAATGGCGCAGAGGAGATCGCGATCGCTGACGAAGCCTAAATGACCAATGCGGAAGATTTTACCTTTGAGATGGTCTTGTCCACCGGCGAGGGCAATGTCAAATTGCTTTTTCATCACCGAGCGGATTTGTTCAGCTCCGACGCTAGTGGGGGCGACAGCGGTTACGGCCGGACTGGCGCAGTCATCGGAACCCAAGAGAGGAAGTCCCATGGCTTTAACGGCTTCCCGAGCCGCCCGTTTGAGGCGATCGTGACGGGCGAAGATGTTTTCCAGTCCTTCGGCCCGCATCATCCGCAGAGAGGCTTGAAGGGCAAAAAACAGGTTCACTGGGGGGGTGAAGGGGGTGGTGTTTTTGGCCGCATTCTTACGATAGGGGCCCAGGTCGAAATAGAACCGGGGTAGGTTAGAGCGTTCATAGGCTTTCCAAGCGCGATCGCTCATGGAAATGAAGCCTAACCCGGGGGGAATCATATACCCTTTTTGGGAGCCAGACCCCACCACGTCCAAGCCCCAGTCATCGATGGGAACAGTGCAAGCTCCTAGACTGGTGACGGCATCGACGATAATCAAGGCTTCCCCATGGGCCTTGACATGACGATTGATGGTTTCTAGGTCATTCAGTACCCCGCTGGAGGTTTCGCTATGGGTGAGGATGACGGCTTTAATCTCTTTGTTGGTGTCGGCTTCTAGGGCTTCCCGGAAGGCTTCAGGGTCGAGGGGTTGTCCCCATTCAGCGGTGATGGTTTGGACATCGAGATGATAGGCTTTGGCAACTTTGGCCCAGCGATCGCCAAATTTACCATTAGACCCCACCAAGACGCGATCGCCGGAACTCAGCACATTGATAATCCCAGCTTCCATCGCCCCCGTTCCACTCGCGGTTAGAACCAGGACATCATTTTGAGTTTGATGCAGCCATTTGAGATCGGTAAATACCTCTGCCACTAACTCAGAAAATTCGCCACTGCGGTGGCCAATGGGATGCCGTCCCATGGCGGTAAGGGCTTTTTCCGGAACCGGGGTGGGCCCCGGAATCATTAACATTAATTTGTCGTCCATAACACGTCGGCGATCGCTAAAGATCGCCATTATACAACTGGGACTTGCAGTTTACCGAAAAACGGCCTAGGTTCCTGATGCTAAATTAACTGGCTTCGCGATCGCTCATGGGTGCAAGAGACTCCATCGGTTGGTTTAATGACCAGCGATACTCCACAGGAATCCCCTTGAGCTGACAGGCCTGTTCCAATCGCTTCTGCTGAGAGAGAGCTTTACGCAGGGTCATGATCAATTCGTCAATTTGTCGTCGTTCCTCGGAATAGTGATTCACCGAAAACAAGCTTTGACGTTCGAGCAGCTGGAGAAGTAACTCGTAATGAATGTGAGAAGGAAGGGGAAGCGGCTCCATGTTAATTCGTAAGGGGTTAGGTAGACAGGCAGCGGAGCATTAACAGCCCTAAGTTTAAGGACTCAGGACAGGTAGCACATATTACTCTCTATTGTAGGGCCGTCAGGAGTCAGGCTTGGGATGAATTAGGAAGCAAAGAGGCGGGCGATGGCGGCTCCAGGGTCTGGTTGTCGCATCAAGGACTCTCCCACTAGAACGGCACTGGCCCCGGCATTAGCCACGCGATCGAGGTCTGCTCGCTCAAAGATTCCTGACTCGCTGACAATAACAACCCCCTTGTCTTGAATCTGTTGCTGACGAGATGCCAGTAAGTCAGTGGTGGTTTGCAAACTGACGCTGAAGTCTTCTAGGTTACGATTGTTAATGCCAATGAGTTGGATGCCTTCTAAGGCCAAGACGCGATCGAGTTCTTCGGCGGTATGAACTTCCACCAGGGCAGCAATCCCAAGGAGTTTGCTGATTTTGAGGAAATATTGCAAATCGCGATCGCTCAGTACAGCGGCAATCAACAACACAGCATCGGCCCCTCGCCCCCGGGCCTGATAAATCTGATAGGGGTAAATGATAAAGTCTTTACATAATACAGGTAGATTGACCGCTTGACGAGCATCCCGCAGATAGTCAAAACTCCCCTGAAAGAATTTTTGGTCTGTTAATACGGACAGACAACTGGCCCCGCCGGCTTCATAGGCTTGGGCGATCGCCACCGGGTCAAAATCTTCGCGAATTAGGCCCTTACTCGGTGAAGCTTTCTTGACTTCAGCAATTAAGGCGGGGTTCGTTTTTCCCCCATGCAATGCGGCGACAAAGTCCCGAGGAGGGGGAGCAATGGCCACTTGTTTCTGAAGTTCCTGCAGGGGCATATAAAGGCGGAGTTTGGCGACTTCAGTTTCTTTATGCCAAACAATTTCTTCTAAGATATTCGCCGGTTCGGCATCGGGAATCGGGACTTGATACTCACACCCGTCAGTTTTGACGGGGGGATTGGGAGAGCGACGGCGAATTCTGATCATGGAGATAGGGAATGGGGAACGGGCAAGAGGCAAGAGGCAAGAGAGAACCACAGAGTCACGGAGGACACAGGGGTTACTGTTACTAGAAGCCTTATGGTATCAGGTTTTGGGGCCAGGATGGGGGAGTTTTATGATGAAAAAAAGCGCGAGAAACTAGGTTATAGCTCCTCGCGCGGCGTTTAGGTTTTAGGGTGAGGCTTAGGGTGCGAGGGCGTTACCACGCAAGAGGCTACCAATCGTCTTAGCGGTGATTTTCATCTGCACCAGGGGATTGGCGGGGACGACGGTTTTATACAGATAGCTATCAAAGGTGAGCTTCTGCACGTCTTTGTCGTCGCACATTTCCACAAACGCTTCACGAGTGGCATCACTGCGGTAGAACACCCGTTGCAGGAGATCTAACACGAGGTAAGTCATGCCATACTGTTTATCCCAGCGTTTGAGGTAGAGGTTGAGATCCGCCTCCGTAGGCAGTTTTTGACCAGCGTTGGTGGTTTCCACGATGGTTTCAGCACACATCCGGGCGGATTTCGCCGCGAAGTAGATCCCTTCTCCCGAGGATTTGGTCACGGTTCCAGCAGCATCACCGACGAGGGCGACACGGCCACGAACCCGACGGGGACGGGGATGCTCGGGGATGGGGTGGGCTTCAACTTTGATAATTTCTCCACCTTCGAGACGACGAGCGGCCCGAGCGCGAATTCCCGCTTGGAGTTTCTTGATTTTGGCTTGGTTGACGCGCATGGTTCCCGTTCCGACGGCCACGTGGTCGTATTTGGGGAACACCCAAGCGTAAAAGTCGGGAGAGACATCGTCACCGACGTACATTTCCGCCAAGTCGTTGTAATAGACCATTTTGTCTTCCGGCAGACGAATCCGCTCTTGGAAGGCAATGGCGTAGTTATAGTCTCCGGCTTCGATGGCTTTGGCGACACGGGAGTTAGCACCGTCAGCACCGATGACGACATCCACTTTTAGGGTTTTGTTTTCCCCCGTTAGGCTGCCGTCAGAGTGATCGGCATAGTGGATGACGTAGGGAGCAGTGTCGCTCGTGGGAATTTCGAGTTTATGAACGGTTCCGTTGATCAGATTCGCTCCGAGTTTTTCGGCGCGATCGCGTAAAAAGCCGTCGAGAACTTCCCGGCGGCACATTCCAATATATTCGTCTTCTTTGACAATGCGGATGTCCACCTCACGATTGGAGGGGGAGATCATTTTCATGTTGCGAACCCGACGGTCCACAATCTCTGGGGGGATGTCAAATTCACTGACCATACACAGAGGAATGGCTCCTCCACAAGGCTTAGCGTTATCCAACTTGCGCTCAAACAAGTAGGTTTCGATGCCTGCCTTTGCCAAGACTTCAGCGGCAGATGATCCAGCTGGTCCAGAACCAACAACAGCAACCCGAATGCCCAAAGTTCTTCTCCTATACATCGCTTACATCTATCTGATGCTGAATCCTAGCATGGCCGTTTGGTCTGTGAACGAGACTCCCTTGAAGTTGTGACGGAATGAAACAGATTGTAATAATTTGCAACGAAACCCTGAGCTCAGTCTACAATTTGCCCTGAGATCAGCCTTAAACTTAATGGGTTCACGGGTTTAATGTTTTGTTTTGTTAAAAAATATTGCAATTATTCTATTTTTGTGGTAATAAAAGTTCCTATGATGGGGAATGCAGGCGGTTTTCTCCCGGATTCTCTAACGGCGGAATCGACAGTCCCTTAACCAGGTTTGAATCGCTTGTCCAACGGCTCCTTGACTGCTCTCACGGGGAGGACTGACAATTCCTAGTTGAGGATAGTCGCCAACGGTGGAAAATAGGGAAACTAACCACCAGCCTTCCTCATTTTGGCTAAGAAAAAGCCAATGGAAATGTTGTAGTTTAACGCTGGTGTTGTCGTAGGGAGTTCGTTCTAAGGTGGTGATAAACACCTGTTCAACCCCTTCGGGAATGGGTTGATTGAGGGGGAGTGGTTCAAACTCTGGGTTCCCGGCCACTAGAACTGTGGTGCGATGGCTACGGGGGGCTTGCACGGTTTGCGATCGCCGCAACACCCGATTCATATAACCGGGCAAGTCGGGTAACATCTCTTCAATGAGGGGTTCGAGGGCGGCGGGACAGGCCTGAGTTGGGCTGGCCAGTAGCCCCCAACTCAGTAGAATTGCCCCGAGTCTAGTCCTGAATCGTCCCTGAACCATAAGGTTAGCCCATTGCATCTTTTAGAGCGTTTTGGGTCATGGCGGCGATGGCCTGGTCACTGGCTTTAGGCAGATGATAGTAAGTTCCACCGGCGGTTTCGGCGAGTTCCTTAGCGAATCCAGTGGAGACGAAACGGCTTTCGGTGTTTACCACCAGTAACTGAATCCCGAGAGCGCGAATCCGTCCGGCGATATCGAGCAATTCAGCTTTGATGTCGGGTTTTTCCTTGGGGTCAATCTCTTCACCGAGCGATCGCGCTAAGGGGATGTTGCCCCGGCCGTCAGTGATGGCCACAATGGCCGTTTGCCCCACATCTCCCGATTGCTGGGCATTGAGACAGACACGCACCGCTTGGGTTAAGCCATGAGCCAAGGGAGACCCGCCCCCACAGGGCATCCGTTCCAGGCGACGGCGGGCCTGGGTAATGGAGCGGGTGGGGGGTAGCAAGACTTCCGCTTGTTCGCCTCGGAAGGGAATTAGAGAGACTTGATCCCGACTTTGATAGGCTTCTGTGAGCAGTTGAATCACGGCCCCCTTGGCTGACTGCATCCGGTTTAGGGCCATAGACCCCGAGGCATCCACCAGGAACACCACCAGGGCCCCGGCTTTTCGGGCTAGGCGTTTCGCTCGTAGGTCGCTTTGTTCCACAATAACCTTGCGGTTGGGTTCCCGGAGGCGGCGGGCTTTCTGGTAGGGAGCGGCGGCCCGGAGGGTGGCATCCACGGCGACTCGTCGCACTTTCCCCTGGGGCAGAATGGGTTTGATATAGCGGCCGCGATCGTCGGAGATAATCAAACTCCGGCTGCCAGAGTTGCCCGCCCGCTGCATGGTTTGGGCGAAGTTCATCACGTCGGGGTCGAGGATGACCCCTTCGGGGTCGAAGATAAATTCTTCGGGGATGTCGGGGGTTTGGTCTTCGGGCTGTTCTTGCTCGTCCTCGTTGTCGTTGTCGTCGTTATCGTCGTTGTCTTGGGGGTCGTTGTCGTCGTTGTCTTGGGGCGATTCTGGGGGGGGTGGGGGCGGTTGTTCTTCTTCCGGGGGGGTTTGCACGACGGTGGAGCGCGGTACAATCACCAGTTCCACGGCTCGGCGTAGGTCGTCGGCGTTGACATCGCTGCGGCCTTCCAGGGCGGCGGCAGCTTGGGCCACACGCAGGGCGAAGAGTTCGGCACGATGGCCTTGGACGACTCCCCGGATGGCTTCGTTGACAAGATATTGGATTTGTTCAGGTTTAATTTGAACGTCTTGCAGCCATTCCCGGGCCAGGAGGATTTGGGTTTTGAGACCGTTGAGGTCTTCGTCGAATTGCTTGAGGAAATCATCGGGGGATTTGGCGTAGTTTAAGACTTGTTGAACCGCTTCGACGCGCATATCGAGTCCTAAGACGCGATCAGCGGAGAGGGTCATGGCAATGCGATCGAGCAGGTGTTCCCGGAGGGGGCCTTCTTGGGGGTTGTAGGTGGCGATGAGGAGAGGTTTACAGGGATGTTGAATGCTGATTCCTTCCCGCTCGATGAGGTTGCGACCCTCGGTGAGGACGCTGAGGAGGAGGTTGGCGATTTCCGTGTCGAGGAGGTTGATTTCATCGACGTAGAGAACGCCGCGATGAGCTTTGGCGAGGAGTCCAGGCTGGAAGACGGGTTCGCCTTTTTGCACGGATTGTTCTACGTCGACGGAGCCCAGGAGCCGGTCTTCGGTGACGTTGAGGGGGATTTGTACGAAGGGGGCGGCGATGACTTGGGTGTTGAGGTCGCTGATGTCGTCGGGGTTATCGGCGTTGCGGTTGGCGTAATGCTCCAGGGCGATGTCGTCCCATTCTTCGGGGCGGGTGGGGTCGCAGTTACTGATGGACTCGCTCAGGACTTCGATGGGGGGAAGCAGGGCATGTAAGGCCCGAGCCATAACGGATTTCGCGGTTCCTCGTCGGCCGGCGATCGCCACTCCACCGACCCCTGGGTCTACGGCGGACAACAGGAGTGCGATTTTGATGGCCTCTTGGCCAATGACGGCACTCAGGGGAAAGGCTGTTCGGCTGGCAGTGGTAAGGGCTGGCGCTGACATAGGAGCGGTTTGGGGATGTGGATGCCTATAGTGCTTGCCTTGTGATCCTACACTGTCATGGGAATGAGGGGAATGGTTGTTGGATGGCAATCCTCCTCGACCCTTGCCGCCTCCTAACCCCCTCTATACCAGGTGGGCCGATTCTCTCCCAACCTCCTCCCGTCGAGGGGTTCCTTGTTCCTCAGCCCCAGAAATATGGCAAGATTAGATGGATTTCCGTCAGGGAGGGAACCTGTATGTCAACCGCTCACATTATCGGATTAGGAAAATCGGGCTTGGCGGCGGCCCGGTTGCTGAAGTACAACGGTTGGCAGGTGACCGTCAGCGATCGCGGCACTGGAGACTCCCTCAGCCAACAGCAACAGCTCCTAGCCCAAGATAACATCCCCGTCTCCCTCGGCCATGTCTTCGACCCCGAAAACGCCCAACATCTCGACTTATTAGTCATCAGCCCCGGCGTTCCCTGGGATTTACCCAACCTGCAACAGGCCCGCCGCCTAGGAATCGAAACCATTGGCGAGATGGAACTGGCTTGGCGACATCTACAAACCTCTCCCTGGTTGGGAATCACAGGAACCAACGGGAAAACCACCACCACCGCCCTAGCCGCCGCCATCTTCCAAGGGGCTGGACTCAAGGCCCCCGCCTGTGGCAACATCGGCCATGCTGCCTGTGAACTCGCCCTGAGCGTCAGCCAAAACAACCATTCCTTAGACTGGGTGGTGGCTGAGATGAGTAGCTATCAGATTGAATCCTCCAAAACCCTCACCCCTCAGATTGGCATTTGGACGACCTTCACCCCCGACCATCTCAATCGTCACAAAACCCTGGACAATTACTACCACATTAAAGCTAAACTCTTGCAATCCTCCCAGTTGCAAATCTTGAACGGCGATGATCCTTATTTACGCAACCACCGCCAGGACTGGCCCAACGCCCATTGGACTAGCATTGAGAATGACCGGAGTTTAACTCCCTTCGCTGCCATTGATGGAGATTGGGTGATCATAGATGGGGCGAAAATTGTTTCCATTCAAGCCTTACAAATGCCCGGCCGCCATAACCAACAAAATCTTCTCATGGCTGCCGCTGCTGCCCGTTTAGCTGGGATTGAACCCGAGGCGATCGCCCAAGCCATTTCCCAATTCCGTGGCGTTCCCCATCGCCTAGAAGTCATCGGCACTTGGCAGGACATTCGCTTTATCAATGATAGTAAAGCCACCAACTATGATGCTGCCCTGGTGGGGTTAACCTCCGTGCGTAATCCCGTCATTCTCATTGCGGGAGGCGATCCCAAAGACGGCGATGCAACCACCTGGCTAGAGGCGATTCAACGTCAAGCGGCCTTTGTTTTGTTGATTGGCGATGCGGCGGAATCCTTCGCCCAGATGCTGGATGGAGTCGGCTATTCCAACTATAAAATTGTCGGAACCCTAGAGGCGGCGGTGGACGTTTCCCGAGAATTAGCCCAGACCTATCAGGCGAAAACAGTTTTGTTGTCTCCCGCTTGTGCCAGTTTCGACCAGTTTCCTAATTTTGAGGTTCGCGGTCAGGTATTTCGAGACTTATGTGAACGCTTCTTGTAAGTTTGGGCGTTCCTAGATGGAGGATTGATGAAATGGGAGAAATGGCGTTTGATGCCAGTAGTTTTCACTGGAGTCGTTCCGATGGCTTAAATCGCTATATCGGGGAGTTGTTAGAAACCTACCAAGATGGCGATCGCTTCTGTTTTTATACCACCGATTCAACCCGAGTCGGGGCGAATGCTTCTCAGTTTCAAATTCTCCGTCCCCCAACCCTCTATCGTAATGATTTCAAAAACAATCTAAGGCGCTTACTTTGGCATCAAATTGGGTTGCCGTTGTCAATTCTAAAACAGAAACAACGGTTGTTTTATTCTCCTGTATTCGAGGGGATGTTGATTCCTGTTTGCCCGCAAATTATTACCATTCATGATATTTTGCCGATTCGTTTTCCTGAAGTTTATCCCCGCATCAAATACTATTTTCAATTTATCCTACCTCAACTAATTCGCGCCTCTGATGCTATTATAACCACCTCAAATTACACAAAACAAGAAATTTTAGACCATTACAATTGCCCAAAAACCCCCATTCATGTCGTCTATCAAGGCTATCGAGAAGATATTTTCAATCTCAAATCTGATGATTTAGAACCTGCCCATTGCCGTCCTCAACCCCCTTTTATTTTATGTGTTGGAGAAACACGACCCTATAAGAACCTACGTCGCCTCATTGAAGCCTTTAGCCGAGCCAATTGTCCTAACCTAGAATTGCGGATTGTGGGCAACCTCAATAAATGCGATCGCCCCCTCCTAGACTACCCCAAACAACTCGGCTGTCACGAACGAGTCAAATTCCTGGGATTTGTCCCCGATGACGCCTTAGCCGACTTATACCGTCAAGCCATCGCCTTCGCCTTTCCCTCTCTCTATGAAGGATTCGGGATTCCCCCTCTCGAAGCCATGGCCTGCGGCTGTCCCGTCTTAGCCAGCAATCAAACCGCCATCCCCGAAGTCTGTGGCCAGGCCGCCCTCTATATCAACCCCTATGATGTCGATGACATCGCCCAGGGAATCCTCCAACTGGTGAATAATCCCCCATTGCGGCAACAATTACGAGAACGAGGACAGCAACGGGTACAATCATTTCGTTATCGTCAGATGGGCGATCGCATCCTAGACATCCTCGACCAGTACCGATTGTGCTGATTAACCTCGCCTTTTTAATGGAGAACCCCACAGGAATCAGTACCTACGCCCTGAACCTGATTCCCCAGTTGCGATCGCTCGATCCCATCCTCCTCACCCCCCAGCCCCGACTCGGATTTCGCCATCACCCCATCCCCCCTGGCCTCACCCCGGAACAAGGACTTCCCGGCCATCTCAAACGTCTCCTCTGGACACAATTCCTTCTCCCACGACTCTATCGAGACTTAGGAGGCGATCTTCTCTTTTCCCCCCTTCCCGAAGCCCCTCTCGGCTGGACTGGACGCTACGTGGTCACCGTCTATGATGCCATTCCCCTGCGTTTCCCCAAACCGGCATCCCCCATGACCTTCTATCATCGCCTCTACGTTCCCCAAGTCCTCAAACAAGCCCAACATCTTCTCTGCATCTCCCAAGCCACCGCCGACGATGCGATCGCCTTCTACGGCGTTCCCGCCAGCAAAATCACCGTCACCCCCCTGGCTTACGATCGCCATCACTATCGCCCCCTGAATCTTCCCCGCCGTAATTACTTCCTCTATCTCGGCCGACATGATCCCTACAAAAACCTACAACGGGCCATCGCCGCCTTCGCCCAACTTCCCCCCTCCCTCGACTGTGAATTTTGGATTGGCGGGTCCTTTGACCGCCGCTATACCCCCAACCTACAGCAACAGGTGCGAGAGTTGCAGATGGGCGATCGCATCAAATTCCTCGATTACATCGCCCCCGCCGAAGTTCCCATCCTCCTCAACCAAGCCCTAGCCCTCGTCTTTCCCTCCCTCTGGGAAGGCTTCGGCTTACCGGTTTTAGAAGCCATGGCCTGCGACTGTCCCGTCATCGCTTCTAACGTCGCCTCCATTCCCGAAGTCACCGGAGACGCCGCCCTCCTCGTCGATCCTTACGATTTACAACAATTAGCGGATACCATGCGGGTGTTAGCGAAAGGGGATGACGTGCGATCGCATCTTCAACAACGGGGCCGCGATCGGGCCCGCCAGTTTAGCTGGGAGAAAACCGGACAACTCAGTTGCGGTATTTTGCATCAACTGTCTTGTTCTGGCAACCCCTAACACACAATTGTTCACGGCCGGACATGGTATCCTCCATGTGTATGTCAGGTCGAGCGTATCTCGGGTCTTTGGGCGGTTGAACCTTACCAGCAAACTTTGGGACGCATCAACCTGTGAGTGTGATTTGTGTGGAGTGATTCGGAAATATGGTTATGTCACCTGTAGTTCGCCAAGCCTCAACCTCCTTGGCTGAGGTATCCCCCTTTGCGATATCCCCCCTAAACCTTCCCCCCTCCAAGTTATTTGGAACCGATGGGATTCGCGGCCATGTGGGGAACCTTCTCAACGCCCCCCTGGCCCTGCAAGTCGGCTTTTGGGCCGGCCAGGTGTTTAAAGAACATCAGGGACGGGGTGCGATCGCCCTCGGGCAAGATTCCCGCAACTCCAGTAGTATGCTAGCCATGGCCCTCTCAGCGGGACTGACCGCCGCTGGGTTAGAGGTTTGGGATTTAGGATTATGTCCCACCCCCTGCGTCGCCTATCTCGCCGCCACCTCCGAAGCCATCGGTGGGGTGATGATTTCCGCCAGCCATAACCCCCCCGCCGATAATGGCATTAAATTCTTCGGGCCAACCGGGGCCAAACTTCCCTCAGCCATTCAACAACGCATCGAAGCGGGAATTCGCGGCCAACTCAGCCTCAGTCAGAATAGCCCCAGTTGGGGCCATCACTATCATCGCCCCGAATTAGTCAACGACTATCTCAAGGCCGTTCAAACCCCCCTGGGACTGGATTTACAGGGAATGAAAGTTGTATTAGATTTAGCCTGGGGGGCTGCGAGTCATGTGGCCCCGCAAGCTTTCGCCGCCTTGGGGGCCGAGGTGATTTGTCTCCATGATCGCCCCGACGGCGATCGTATCAACGTCAACTGTGGTTCAACCCATCTCGATCCCCTACGGGCGGCGGTATTAAGCCATGATGCTTGTTTAGGATTTGCCTTTGATGGCGATGCTGATCGCGTCTTAGCCGTGGACGGACAAGGACGGGCCATTGACGGCGATTATATCCTCTATCTCTGGGGTCAGGCTTTGCGGAACCAGGGACAACTCCCGGATAATCTGATTGTCTCCACAGTGATGGCCAATTTAGGCTTTGAACGGGCCTGGGAGGCCCAAGGGGGCCAACTGCTGCGAACCTCCGTCGGCGATCAATATGTTCACGCCGAGATGCAACGAACCGGTTCCACCCTGGGCGGCGAACAGTCGGGCCATGTCATTTGTAGTCATTACGGCGTTAGCGGTGATGGCTTGTTGACGGCGTTGCATTTGGCGGCGTTAGTCAAACGCAGTGGCAATGGCTTATCGGAGTTAGTGAATCAGAGTTTCCAAACCTATCCCCAGGTGTTGCAGAATGTGCGAGTGGAGGATCGGGAGTTGCGGTTAAACTGGCAACAGTGTGACCCCCTTCAGCAGGCGATCGCCACCGCTGAGACGGCGATGGGGGATCAAGGCCGTGTCTTGGTTCGGGCCTCAGGAACGGAACCCGTGATTCGCGTCATGGTGGAAGCGGCCACCTCCGAGTTGGTCCATCATTGGACGGATAATCTGGTTTTAGCGGTTCGTCAACATCTTTTGAGTTAAGTAAACTGCAAACCACCTGGGTCGAATATCAGAAACCGGGCTTCTTGGAGAAACTCGGTTTCTTAACTGCATCCTGCACCCCTAGCGATCGGAAAATCATCCCACGGATGGGTTCCTTTGGCAAAATTCAAAGTTTATACTTGAATCATCCATCATGCCAGCCAGAGATATCTATCATGAACAGGTCAAAACCGCCTTGATTCGGGAGGGTTGGACAATTACCGATGACCCCTATGTACTAAGTTTTGGACGTAGCAACCTATTTGTTGATTTAGGGGCTTCTAAATTGGTATCCGCCGAAAAAGGAAATCAGAAGATTGCCGTAGAAGTCAAAAGTTTTATCGGAAAATCGAAAATCAATGACTTAGAAAATGCTCTAGGTCAATATACATTGTATTATGATATCCTAAAAAAGACTGAGCCAGAACGTCAGTTGTATTTAGCGATTACAGACGATGCGTTTAATGATGTTTTTAAAGAACCAATTGGCGAAGTTTTACTAGAAAATAAACGTCTAAATTTGATTGTCCTTGACCGATTAACAGGAGGAATTCGTCAATGGATAGCCTAGACTATCACCGGATTATCACTGAAATATTACAGGAGTACGCCCAAATTCCCTATGCTCATCGTAGCCTAGAGCGAAGGCTGATTATTGGCGAAGACCACAAAAGTTATGCCTTGTTTACCGTTGGACAACTCAATAACAAACAAGTTCATGGTTGTGTTCTCCACTTAGAAATTATTGGCGATAAGGTGTGGATTCACCAAGATGGCTTAGAAGATGGAATCGCCGATGAGTTACTGAACGCCGGTATCCCCCAAGATAAGATTGTTTTAGGGTTCCACCACCCTGATCTTCGACCTTATACGGGGTTTGCGATCGGTTAAGATGGCGGTAAAGTCCCTAACCATCGGGAAATTGCCAACAGGCGATGCGTTCAATCCGAGAACTTCCACAGCGACAGGGTTGGGGTTCCGAGGCCACCCACTCATAACCGCAATCTTGGCAATGATGGAACAGATTGTTACGGTTGGCCCTCTCGATTTTGGCTTTCCAACTTTCGATATCTTGGGGATTGGGATTTTGAGACATCATAATAGATTAAAACAACAAACGCCTATATTGACTCGTAAGGGCGAACGGCTGTTCGCCCTGAAATTCGGTATTCAATGCAACACATTAAGCCCCCATTTTCCTCATAACGGCTGATTCTGGAAATTTGGATCTTCTTTATCCAATTGACGGGCCTTCCACCTCAGCAACCCCCAGGCGAAATCGAGGAGTTTAAGCTGACGAAACACCCGATGAGGGTCAGACAAATGAGTTTCTGGTAACGGCTGTCCCATCGCTTTAAACACCAGTCCCAGGGGAACATCAATCTCATCCTGAAGCTGAAGACAACGGGCAAATCGAGGTCCAAATGCCGCAATCAGAGACCCCACCCCACCTCGGGCCTGTCCCCACCCCAGATAGGCTAATCCCTTATAATCAGCAAGAAACGAACCGCCATAACATTGAACCGTCGCCCCCCGCACTCGTTGCAATTCTTCGGGTAAAAAGGGATAGGCAACATGATAGCCCGTCGCGCAAACAATTAAGTCAAACTCCTCCCGGCTTCCATCGACAAACTCGACAAATTGACCGTCGAGTTGGCTCACTTCTGGCTTAGGCAAGATGCGACCATGTTTGATATAATAAGGAACTTCGTTATTTAGGGTTGGGTGTTTATCAAAAATACGATGGTTGGGTTTGGCTAAGCCATATCGCTCATGTTTGCCAAAGGTTAGGCGAATAATGGTATAAGCTAACCCCCGCTGAAGCCATTGGGGCATCCAGCCGCGAATTAAGTCCACAATGGGAAATCCGGCGAAGCTTTTGGGGATAAACCAGACGGATTCGCGCAAACTCAACACACTTTTTTCAGCAACTCGGGCGGCTTCGGCGGCGATGTCACAGGCGGAGTTGCCACCGCCAATGATTAAGACTCGTTTTCCTCGTAAAACATCGGCGGTTTTGTAGTCTTTGGAATGGATAATGTCCCCGGCAAAGGTTCCCTTAAAGTCTGGAAACCGTTTACACCAGTGATGGCCGTTACAGAGGATAACTCCTTTGTAAATCCGTTGTTCGCCGTTGGCAAAGGTCACGTTCCAGAGGTTATCTGCAATGGGGCGAACTAGCTTAACTCGGCGTTCGAGTTCAATCTGGGGGCGCAGTTGAAAGTGGTCGGCAAAGCTGTTTAAATAGGCTAGGAGTTGTTGGGCACTGGGGAAGTCGGGGTAGTCTGAGGGCATGGGAAAGTGAGTGAATTGCGTCACTTTCTTGGATGAGATAATATGGGCGCTGTCGTAAACACCGTGATACCAATTCCCGCCAATATCGTCGCTGGCATCGACTTGATCATAGGGGATTTTAGCATCGTTTAAGGCTTGGGCAATTCCTAGTCCGACGAATCCTGCCCCGATAATGAGTTGTTTGTGGTGAGTTTCGGTGTGAAGCATAGAAGGGAATAGGGGAACCACAGAGTCACGGAGGACATGGAGGAGGGGGAGGAGGAGGGGGGATTGGTGTCTTTAGGGGTTAGGGTTTGGGGGGTTGTTTGGGTTTGAAGTAGTCCACGCCCCAGGTGACAATGGGGGGGAAATAGCGTTTGAGTTGATGGAAGATTTGGGCTTTTGTGTCGGGGAAGACGTGGAGTTTGTCTTGGGCGATCGCCCTCACGACGGCCTCAATAACTCGTTCGGGGTCGGTGGCATCTTTTTCTGAAATTCCTGAGGTTTCTTGGGCTAAACTACCATATTTGTCTGATTGTAATAGGGGGGTGCGACTAAAATAAGGATAGACGGCCGTTACCTTAACGTTGTACGGCTTGACCTCGTTGAATAACCCTTCACTAAAGCCGCGTAAGCCGAATTTACTACTGGCATAATGGGCCATTCCTGCTATACCAATCCAACCCGCTAATGAAGAAATATTGACGATATGACCTTGACGACGCTGGATCATATCAGCTACAAACAGGGTGCTTAACCGCATGGGGGCCAACAAGTTCACTTGCATTAACCGTTCCCATTTGTCGCTGGGAACTTCGTCCATGCGTCCGTATAAGCCAATTCCGGCATTATTGATTAAAATATCTACGGGAATTTCTAGGGCCTTAACGGCATCATAGAGGGCCTGTGAACCGCTGGGTTGGGATAAATCAATCCCCAAACAAGCGAGAATTTTACCGGTTTTAACGTCTTTCTGAAGGGCCTCGGCATTTTGGCGTAGGGAGGCTTCGTCTAAATCAGCTAGGATTAACTGGCCGCCTGCTTTTAGGAGTTTGCGGGTAAACTGTTGGCCGAATCCACCCGCTGCCCCGGTGAGAACGATCGCAGCGTCTTTAAATTGAGTCATCTGGCAACACTATGAATCAGAAACATCGCTCAACTGGGCAACATCCGGCGTTAGGTTTTCGGGGCGGCTAACGCTCCCCAAAGTAACAGGGGCCAGGGAACGATTAGGTCTGGGATGAGTGTATCACGGTCTCTTAGGGCGGGGAACTGAGCGGCCAGGAGAAAACGCAGCGATCGCAAGGAGGCGGGACGGTTGCCAGCTTGGTCCACGAGTTGATAACGTCGGGCCAGTTCAGCGACGATCTGCACTTTGCCACTGTAGCCGAGAACCTTGTTATCAGCAGCTAAGGCGGCGATCGCCCGGCCGGTGAGTAAGGGGGTTTCCCAATTGTAGCGATCGCGCATGAGAGTCCGTTGGGGGTCCAGATTCCCCTCAGCGGAGGTGTTATCCGCGAAACGGGTGATGTGTTCAGTTCCCACAATCCCGGGCCAAACGGCAATTGAGGCGATATTATCCGGCTTCAACTCCACAGCCATGTCAGCGGCCAGGCGATCGCAGGCGGCCTTCCCGGCCCCATAGGCGGCCCCGAAGATATAAGACATTCCTCCCCAGGAGGAAATGGTACAAATCAAGCCTCGCTGGCGACGTTGCATCAGACGGGCCGCGAAAATGCTACTGACGTAGTGACTGCGTAACCCCACTTGATTCACAGAATCCCAAAGCTGGGGTTCCTGTTTCCAGAAGGGATCGCCGTAGGCCTCGGCGATGGCTTGTACCCCAGCAAAAACGTTATTTACCAACAGATCCAGTTGGCCCTCTTGTTCGGCGTCGATCCGTTCAAAGAGCGATCGCACCTGTTCATCATCACTGTGATCCACTTGAACCGGAACGCAAACACCGCCGGCCTCTTCTACCGCCGCTTGAGTGTCGAGTAAGGTTCCACCAATCTCGCGATCTTCGAGATTTGAGCGATCGTAACTGCGGCCGGTAATATAAACCGTCGCCCCCGCTTCCCCCAAGCCAACAGCAATCCCTTTTCCTAACCCCCGTGTTGCCCCAGTAACCAAGGCCACTTTACCCTGAAGATGTTGCGCCATAATGCTGCCTAGATTTCCCTAAATTTGCGATGACTCTAATGTCCGTTGTCCCGTGGCTTCTGGCGATTCTCAGCGGTTTGGGACTCCTGTTGAGTCTGGCGATTGTTGTGCCGGCCCCCACTATGTTCTTATTGGTATTTACCGTTGTCGCCCCCGAGATATCGCCCTGGCTGGTTGGATTCCATGCGATCGCCCTGTTGCTGTTGGCCCGATTGTCCCTAACGGGGGGCGTTGCGATCGCCATCCTCATCTGTAGTCTACTGGGTTTAAGCCTCAGCCTGCTACCCCTGCTGCAAGTTCCGGCCACCGTGGCCCGCTTCAACGCGGAAATGGAACGAGGATTAGGGTCAGCGTATCTCAAAAGCGTCCCTGAACCCAATCACCAGTTCATGCGTCGCCAACCGTTGCAGTTACTGGATGTCTTTCGTGGGATTCCCTTACCCTCAGTTCGCATTCAACGAGAGATTCCCTTCGCTGAACCCGATGGCGTATCGCTGACACTCAATCTCTATCGGCCACCGACAGCGGGGCAATATCCCACCGTTATCATCATCTATGGTGGGGCCTGGCGACAGGGAACCCCGAATAATGATGAATGGTTTAGTCGCTATCTGGCCAGTCGTGGCTATACCGTGGTGGCTATTGATTACCGCCACGCCCCTAAATATCAGTTTCCGGCCCAGTTGGAGGATGTGAAAACAGCGATTGGCGTTGTCTGCGATCGCGCGGAGGAGTTGGGGGTAGATGGCGATCGCATCGCCTTGATGGGGCGATCGGCGGGTGGTCATTTAGCCATGTTAGCCGCCTATGACCCCGAGGAAATTCCCATTCGCGGGCTAATCAACTACTACGCCCCCGTAAATTTAACCCAAGGCTATTACGATTTACCCAATCCCGATCCCTTGGAAATCCAAAACATTTTACGAGACTTCCTCGGCGGTACCCCCGAAGAACTCCCAGACTTATATGATCGCGCCTCCCCCTGGCATCTCGTCGCCCCCAATTTACCCCCATCTCTCCTTATCTATGGCCAGCGAGACCATATCGTACAAGCCAAGTTTGGACAGCAGTTACAGGAGAAGCTCTTAAAATCTGGCAACCGTTCCGTCTTTCTAGAAATTCCCTGGGCCGAACATTCCTTTGATGCCATCTATTTTGGCATTAGTAATCAACTGGCACTCTATTACACCGAACGTTTTTTGTATCATATTTTATCAAAACCGTAAAACTCACCCAGTCAGAAACCGAGTTTCTTCAAGAAACCCGGTTTCTGGTATTCGATCCCAATTTACCCAGATATATTAGCCATTATCCAGAAACCCAGGGAAACATCCCCAAGAATTTACCTAAACTCAGGAAATTGATGCGATTTTTTGATAAGCTAGTCATAGGGGAAGTCCGCGCACCTGTGGTTCGCCCCGACAGACCCCGATTTTGGATGAACCTTGTCTAGACGCCGTAACCGCCCACTGGATCAGCCCCCCCTCCAACCCCCGAAGAAATCCCCGAAAACTCGGTTTCTTAATGTTCTTGCCAATACCCCCAAACTGGTTAAATTAGTTTGGCAAGCCGAACCCGGCTACCTCCTTCTCTCCGTCATTATCACCCTAATTCGCGGCTTAATTCCCGTCACCGAACTCTATATCACCAAACTGGTCGTCGATGAAGTTGTCGCCAATATCGGGCAACTTGAAGCCGCTGGCTTAACCATTTTAGGATTAGTTGGCTTACGATTTGCCATTAGTTTTCTATCAGAAGTTGCCAACCAAGTCAACAATTATAGCCTACAAGTTCTTAAAGATCGGTTTTCCATTCACGCCAACGGGGTCCTCATTCAGCAAGCCATTCGTCTGGATTTATCCCATTACGAATTACCCGAATTTCATGATACCCTCAGCCGCGCCCAACAAAGCGGTAGTGACTATCCCGTTCGCATTTTAGGAACCTTAACCGGGTTACTGGGGCAATTAGTGAGTTTCCTCAGTTCCATCGCCCTCTTGTTGCGATTCAGCCCCTGGGTGATGCTGTTATTACTGGTTACGTCCATTCCCGCACTTTGGGCCAGCGTTAAGTATTCAGGGCGGCGATTTTGGCTATCGCGATCGCAAACTCAAGCCGGCCGACGCGCCGATTACCTACAACGAGTCTTGACCCAAAACGCCTTCGCCAAAGAAGTCCGCTTGTTTCGTCTAGGAGACTATCTCCTGCAACAATGGATGGATATTCGTCGCCGCTTCAATAACGAATCGGCCTTCCTCTCCCGTCGTTTTGCCACCGTCCGGGGCGTAGCGGGAACGGTCGCCAACTTAGGCTACTATAGCGCCTATGGTTGGACGATTGTGCGGGCAGTTCAGGGAACCATTAGTATCGGTGACTTTACAATGTATTCCGGGGCATTTGCTCAAGCCCAAAACGTCTTACAGCAGATTTTACAAAGTATTGCCCAAACCTATGAATACAATCTCTATGTCTCCCAATACTTTGAGTTTTTAGACTTAGCCCCGAAAGTCGTAGAACCCCCCGAACCCAAACCCTTTCCCAACCCCATTCGTCAGGGTTTAGAATTACGCAATGTCAGTTTCACCTATCCAGGGGCCAGCGAACCCACCCTGGAAAACCTCAATTTAACCGTCAAACCCGGAGAAAGTATCGCCCTGGTGGGGGTGAATGGGGCGGGAAAAACGACCTTATTGAAGCTGGTGACGCGACTGTATGATCCCAGTGAGGGGGAGATTGCCGTTGATGGCGTTCCTCTCTCGGAAATCGCTTTGCAGGAGTTACGCCGTAACATTGGCGTGATTTTCCAGGATTTCGCCCGTTATAGTCTCACGGCCCAGGATAATATCGGTTTCGGGGATTTATCGCGGCGGGATGATCTCGGCCAGATTGATGCGGCGGCAGCCGCCGGGGGCGCGACGGAGGTGATTGAGGGGTTGGATCATGGCTATGAGACGATTTTGGGGAAAATTTTTGCTGGGGGAACGGATTTGTCGGGGGGACAATGGCAGAAAATTGGCATGGCCCGGGCGTTTATGAGTTCGGCACCGATTTTGATTTTGGATGAACCGACGGCGGCGTTGGATGCGATCGCGGAGTCGGAGTTATTTAGTCGCTTTCGTCGCCTCACGGAAGGACGGATGACGTTTTTTGTCAGTCACCGCTTTTCCACGGTTCGCATGGCCGATCGCATTGTGGTTCTGGAAAACCATCGTATTATCGAGGTGGGGTCTCATGCGGAACTGTTAGAGAGACGTGGCCTTTATGCCAAGATGTTTCATCTACAAGCGTCGAGTTATTTGGAAGGATAGGGATAGGGAACAGGGAACAGGGAACAGGGCAGGATGCGTCCCGGCATCAGTTCGGTTTGTCCCCGAGACGCATCGGTTTCAACTTGCCGGAACGCATCGCTTTTATGGGGTTAATGGGGCATTTTGCGGGTTAGGGTTTCTCCGGTTCGTAGGATTTGTCCGGCTAACATGGCCCCGCCAAAGCCGTTGTCGATATTCACGACCCCGATTCCTGTGGCGCAGGAGTTTAACATGGTGAGGAGGGGGGCTAAACCGCCGAAACTGGCCCCGTAGCCGATGCTGGTGGGAACGGCAATGACGGGCGCGTCGACTAATCCGGCGACGACACTGGGTAGGGCCCCTTCCATTCCGGCCACGACGATTAAGACATGGGCCTGTTTCAGTAAATGCTGGTTGCGGAGGAGGCGATGGATTCCCGCGACTCCCACATCCCAGAGACGAAATACCTCAAAACCACAGAGTTCAGCGGTGACGGCCGCTTCTTCGGCCACTGGGAGATCGGCGGTTCCGGCGCTGACTAAGCCAATGGTTCCTCGATGCTGGATGGGAAGGGGATTGGGGGCGATCGCACAGATGCGGGCCTGGGGATAGTAGCGTACCTGTCGCAGGCGATCGCGAATCAGACGATACACCTCCGGGGTGATACGGGTGGCCATAACCACCCCGGGGCGATCGCTCATCGCCATCATAATCTGCACAATCTGATCCGGGGTTTTGTCTTGTCCCCAAATCACCTCCGGAAAGCCGGTTCTCTCCCGTCGTTGCTGATCAATTTTGGCAAACTCCCCCACCGCCTCGTAGCCGATATCTTGGATTTTGTCAAGAGCAAAATCCGGAGCAACCTCTCCCCGGGCCACCGCCTCCAGCAGTGTCTGCAAACCCTCTGAGTCCATCGTCCACCTACTCCTCAATCCTCAATTCTGGCAAGTTCCAGAACATGCCGCCGATGGCTGAAAAGCGAGTTCCCTCAATGGTATTGCGCACCGCCCCCATCGATAGGGGATTCACCAGATAGATGAACGGTAAATTTTCTTGAACCAAAATCTGGGCTTGTCCATAAATTTCTCGGCGTTCCTCCTCACCAAACACCTGGGACCCTCGGATAAAGAGCGCTTCAATGTCTCGCTCCCAATCCTCAATAACTCGTCCTTCTAGGGGGGGGTCATCTCGATTTTGATTGAAACTATGTAAACGACCATCGACGGAAAAAATGGTCAAACTTCCATGGGGTTCAACGCCGCCGGTAAAGCCAAGTAAATGAGCTTCCCATCCTAGGGTATTACTGAGCTGATTGACCAAGTTATTAAAGTCCATGGGGGTAAAATTAACTTGAATCCCAATTCGACTCAAATCTTGACGAATTTGCGCCCCCATTGCCTCCCGGGTTTGGTTTCCAGCATTGGTAATCAGTTCAAATTGCACCCGATTCCCGTCTTCATCCAATAAACGACCCCGGTCATCATATTGGAATCCAGCCTCTAATAAGAGTTGCCGCGCCTTGTCTAAATCATGTTCATAGGTGGGCAATCCTTCCTCGGGGGACAGATAATAGGGACTCTGAATAGAAATCGGTGAATTTTGCGGTTCTCCTAACCCCCGAAAAATACTGTTAATCATCGTCTGCCGGTCAATGGCATGGGCGACGGCTTGACGAAAGGCTAGGGTATTAAACCATTTGGACTTAATGGGGTCAACTAAGGGCCGACCATTAGCATTACGACCGCGATTGAGATTAAAGGAAATAAAGGTTGTCCCCATTTGCGGGCCGTCTTCATAAATGCTGAAGTTGCCCCGTTCTTCTTCCTGTTTGAGTAAGGAAAAATGAGGTGGAGTGACGCCAATGGAACTCAAACCCCCAGACCGAAACTGTAACAACTGGGTATCCTGATTTTCCACCACCTGCCAGACGATACTGTTAATATGAGGTCTGGGGGTTCCGTCTTCCTCTTTATCCCAATAATAGGGATTGCGTTCAAAGCGAACTCGTTGCCCGGGTGTATATTGACTTAGGCGATAAGGACCATTACTAATAATCTCTTCAGGGGGAGTATTCGTTCCCCAAGTGGTATTAAAACGGGGGTCTCCATCTTCGTTGACATCCTCAACGGCCGACCGTAAAATATGCTCGGGGAGAATGGGAGATCCGAGGGTTCTGAGAATCGGGGAAAAGGGTTCTGGGAGGAGAACTTCAATGCGGCGATCGTCGAGTTTTTGGATGGTGGGAAATTCCCCACTCTCGCCAACTCGCAACACATCACGGGTTGAACTGGGGATGCGGCGGTTGAAGTAAATATCGTTGAAGGTAAAGATTACATCATCAGCCGTCAGCGGTTCCCCGTCAGACCAGCGTAATCCTTCTCGGAGGGTAAACACCAGTCGTAGATTATCCTCCGAGGTTTCCCAAGACTCCGCTAAGGCCGGAATCACCTCGGCTGTCTCTCCATCGGAGGTGACCAGTCCCTCGTAAATATAGGAGAAGACATTGGGAGACTCTTGGCTTAGGGCGGCGTTGAAGGTTTTGGGGTCACTGAGTTGTCCTAGAATGATCTGATTGCCATCAGCCTCGCGAACCCGGAACTGTTCGATCTGACAACTACTCAATCCCAACAGTAGCACCAGGGCCAGCAACCCCAGGCTGAGGAGGCGACGAAGTGGTCGCAGATGCGGCGAGATGGGAGTTAAGACAAACATAATGGGGAGTCACAATAGACGGGAATCTCTAGGCTAACCGATCGCAGGGGGATGCTTAGGAATCCAGGGCACTCAGCAACACCACCGCATGAACCGCGATTCCTTCTTCTCGTCCCATTGGGCCCAGGGTTTCGTTGGTGGTGGCTTTAATCCCGATGAGGGTGGGGTCTAAGTCTAGGGTATCAGCTAGGTTCTCCTGCATATCGTGAAGATGGGGTTTGAGTTTGGGTCGTTCGGCAATGATAACGCTGTCGAGATTGCTGATGGTCCAGCCTTTTTTGTGGATGAGGCGGTTGACTTGTTGCAAGAGGGTTAAACTGTTGGCCCCGCGCCATTTTTCATCGGTGGGGGGAAAGTAATGGCCAATGTCCCCCAGACTCAGTGCCCCTAGCATCGCATCCATGATGGCATGGGTCAGCACGTCGGCATCACTGTGGCCGTCGAGTCCGCGATCGTGGGGGAGAACTACACCCCCGAGGATGAGGGGCCGTCCTTCTACCAGACGGTGAATGTCGTAGCCGTTGCCGATGCGAAGCTTCATTTAGGTCAAGAAACTTTACGTTTTTTGTCGTTCTTGCTTCCTATCGTAACTTGGGCCGGTTCAGTTGTACAGTTGGGTACAGTTACCTTGTACAATAGGGTAGCCCAATCTAATGCTACGAGGACGCTTTATCTGATGCCCGTTGCCGTCGGTATGATTCAAAGCTTGGGGTTTCCTTCCATTTTAGCGGCAGCTGATGCTTCTGTGAAAGCTGCTCGCGTGACCCTAGTTTATTTTGACAAGGCTGAAAGTGGTCAGTTTGCGATCGCCTTTCGGGGGCCGGTTTCAGAAGTTAAGGCAGCAATGGAGGCCGGTTTGGCTGCTGTTGAAAATACCTTTGGGGGACAAATAATGTCTCACTATATTGTCCCTAATCCACCGGAGAATATCGTGGCGGTTCTGCCAATTGACTATACAGAAACCAGTGAGCCCTTCCGATGAGTTGTTGTCCATCCCTTGCCATGAGGATGGGGGATGATCGATAATTCTCCAACTGGGTGAGGTCAATGGACTAGAAATCGCTACATTGGGCTTGAATAAGCTTCAAGAAAGCGCTTAGATAAAACCGCTTCACGTAATACACCTTTAACCGGGGGTGATTGTGCCCCAACTGTGCCAAATTTAGGAGACGAACCGTGACACAACAGGCAGTAGGATCGATTGAAACAAAAGGATTTCCCGGCGTTATGGCGGCCGCCGACGCGATGGTCAAGGCCGGACGAGTGACGCTCGTGGGCTATATTCGGGTGGGAAGCGCCCGCTTCAACATCAACATCCGTGGGGATGTCTCGGAGGTGAAAACGGCCATGGATGCGGGAATCGCTGCCGTGGAACGCACCTATGGGGCGACGTTAGAATCTTGGGTAATTATTCCCCGTCCCCATGAGAATATTGTGGCGGTTCTCCCCATTGATTATGGTCCGGATGTGGAAGAGTTCCGGGATGCGGTGAATGGCGGCCGTTTGCCCCGTTCGCTGTCGAGTGGTTCCTAACGCTAGGGTTGGGAATCTTGCTTGGCCCGGTGTTCTCGCTAACGCCGGGTTTTGAGTTTTCCAGGATGGTTCGGCGATCGCCCCTGATCGAGAGTGTTAACGTTACTGTTATGGATACTGTTACCTTAGAGTTGCAATCGTCGGTGTTGGTGGTTGAACCGGATACAACCCTGGCCCAACGGATCGCCTTGGATTTACAGGAAGCTGGCTATGAAGTGGCGATCGCCCATGAAGCGAATCATGGCTTACACCAGGTTGAGGAAATACAACCGGGGTTAATTGCCATCAACCGCATTCTCCCGGGACATTCTGGCTTATGGCTGTGTAAGCATCTGCGCAGCCTGGGCAATCGTGCTGTGGTGATGATGATGTTGACTGGGGACACTCTAGACGATCGGGTGGCCTGTTTGGAAGCGGGGGCTGATGATTATCTGATTAAGCCCTACCGTTCCCCTGAATTTCTTAAAATGGTGGCGTTTTATCTCAAGCCGGAACGTCCCGACACCAATCAGTTACGTTTTGCCGATCTCCTGTTGGACTTACCCACTCGCCAAGCCTTTCGCGGTGGACGTGTGGGGAATGGCAATGGGGAACGGGCGATCGATTTGACGATGAAAGAGTTTGAACTTCTCAAGTATTTGATGGAACATCCCCGAGAAGTGCTAACCCGTGAACAAATCCTGGAAAATGTCTGGGGCTATGAGTTTATGGGGGAATCGAATGTGATTGAGGTCTATATCCGCTATTTACGGCTGAAAATCGAGAATGAAGGGGATAGGCGACTGATTCAGACGGTGCGGGGTGTGGGCTATGTGTTGCGGGATGGTTAGGGGTAGGGTGTGTTCCAGCTGGCAAGGTTTGTTGACCTTGGGCGTTCGATTTGAACTTGCCGGAACGCACCGCTCGCTGGGGGAACACACCAGGTCATCGGGGTAGGGTGTGTTCCGGCTGGCAAGGTTTGTTGACCTTGGGCGTTCGATTTGAACTTGCCGGAACGCACCGCTCGCTGGGGGAATACACCAGGTCATCGGGGTAGGGTGTGTTCCGGCTGGCAAGGTTTGTTGACCTTGGGCGTTCGATTTGAACTTGCCGGAACGCACCGCTCGCTGGGGGAATACACCCTGGCCCCTCCGCTGGAGGGACCTACCCCGCCCTGACGGGCACCCCTCCCGAGAGGGGAGAACCCACCCCGCCCTGACGGGCACCCCTCCCGAGAGGGGAGAGGGGTTAGCTGGCTAGTTCTTTGACTTTGGCCATGATGCCGTCAGAGTCAATTCCTTGGTGGGGGAATTGCTCCCAGAGACCGCCACAGCCTTCTTCGTGAGTTCCGAGGAAGGCGAATTTGGGCGAGAACCCTCGTTCTAATAACCAACTGCCGAAACGGCTGCCTAAACCGGTGCGACGGTTGAAGGCTTCCACCACTAGGACCATGGGGGAATTGCCCAACTTGGTCATCATCTCTTCGTCCACAACATTCAGAGTGGGTTTGTTGATTAAGCCCACATCAATCCCCTCTTGCTTGAGACGTTCGACCGCATCTAGGGCGCGATAGAGAGATTCGCCGAAGCTGACCACGTAACCGGCGGTTCCTTCCCGGATGACTTCGTCTTTGCCGGGGGTGAACTCGTAGTTCTTACCGAAAAAGTCGTTCCCGTCACTGTCGAGGATGTTGGGAACTTTGGAGCGGGTGGAGAAGACAAAGCGTAGGCCGGGGTCGCCGAAGACTTTGTTCACCACTGCCGTCATCTGGCTGGCATCGGCGGGGAAGTAAAGCCGCGTTTCATAGCCGTCATCTAAACCATTGTCGGCGAACATGTTGTTTAAGCCGAAGTGACAGGTGTTGTCCGCCATGTCGTCAATCCCAGAGTGGGAGAAATGACAGAGAACATTGGAGTAGTTCAACCGGGCCATGGTGATTTCCGAGATGCACATCTCTAGGAAGGCACTGAAGGTTCCGAAAATCCCCTGTTTACCCGTTTCCATGCCGAAACCGGCGGCGGCGGAGAAGTTGCTGCGCTCCATAATCCCGCCACTGACGTAGATTTCGGGGGCAGCTTCGCGAATGTAGGCTAGACCACAAGAGCCTTCGAGGTCACTGTCAACGCAGAGAACACTCTTCTTGCGGGTGTCGGCATCCATTCCTGACAGGATTTCGGCGACGGTTTGACCGAAGACGTTACGGTTGGAGCCGAGTTTGTCCCCTGAACCTAGATAGGTGTTGGGGTTTTTGGGCTTCTCGATGCCTTCGAGGAAGCTCACGGCGGCATCTTGACCCCGGGCTTTGAGGTAGGTGAGGGCAGCATCGACGGGGATCACGTCGTGGCCATGGGTTGAGCCTTCGATGCCTTCAATGCCGACGGCCATTTTGCGGCTATTGACGACGGCGACGGGACCGGTGGCGGTGATGGCTTCACACATCCGACCGTAGAGGTCGTCGATATCTTCGCCGTCCCCTTCTAGGACGGTTAAGCCATGACCTTTCAGGGTTTGGGCGACGCTGAAACCGGGGAGATAGTCGGAGGGATGACCGGCGATGGTGACATCGTTGTCATCGATAAAGAGTTTGACGTTGAGGTTTTGGGCCACGGCAAAGCGGGCGGCTTCGGCATCGTTGCCTTCTTGTTGGGAGCCGTCAGAACCGAGACAGCAGACCACTTTGGGGGAGTTGGCGATCGCCACCCCGTTAATATAAGACCACATATGACCCAGACGACCGGAACTGAACTTGACGCCGGGGGTCAGTCCTAATTCCGGGTGACCGGGGAGTTTGGCGTGGGCTTCCCGATAACGCACCAGTTGTTCGGCGGGTAGGTCACCATAAAGAGCCGCCATGAGATATTGGGTGGCAACCCGGTGGCCGGCTTCGTCGAAGAAGATGGGGACGAAGTGATCAGGGCTGCCCCGGAAAAAGGCATCCAGGATGGCCACTTCTGGGGCGGTGTCGTAAGGGCCGCCGGTATGGCCGCCGACACCCCGGGCTGCACCGGTGGCGGTGAAGAAGATGATGGCATCCCGCATTAGTTGGATGTTGGCTTTCAGGGTTGCCCGTTGCTCATCGGTGAGAGTTTTGACGTTGGGGTCGAGTTTTAGGGGCTGGTAAGCACCCAAGTCAATGGGAAATTTGGTTTGTGTAGCAGTCATAGGGTAGTTATCCTGTTGAGCAAACTTGGTTAATCGGCGACCCGTGTCGTGACGGGGGCTTCGGATTCGTTGGGAAGCGGGGCCCGAGTCAAACCTGAACGCCGGACAAGAAACGGTTGCGGATCGATCGCCTCGTTGTCCTCAAAAATAGAATAGTGCAAATGGGGAGCGGTGGAACGTCCAGTGCTACCGACTAAGCCAACTAGATCGCCACGCTCGACCTCTTCTCCCCATTCTACGGAAATTTTGGAGAGGTGAGCATAGAGGGTGAGGTAGCCGTTGCCGTGATCGACTTCGACATATTTGCCATAGCCGCTCCCCCAGCCGGCATGGGTGACGGTTCCGGCGGCGGTGGTGATGACGGGATCTCCGGGATCTCCGGCAAAGTCAAGGCCGTTATGAAATTCTTTGCCGAAGCCGAAGGGGTTTTGCCGTTTGCCGAAGTGAGAGGTGATGTGGGTGGGGACTTTGAGGGGGACTCCCTGGGGAATGGCTTTTTCCTGTTCTAAGACATTTTCCAGGGCCGGCTGCACGCGATCGCTCAAGTCGGTGGTGAGGCGACTGACATGGCTTTCAGCATTACTGAGCAACTCGGCAGCGTTGAGAGGACGCAGAACCGGACCCCCCTGTCCCCGTTCTGGGTAGGTGAGGGGGTCGTCGGACATTCCGGAACGTTGTTTGAGTTCTTCGAGTTGGGCTTCGAGACCTTCCACCTGTTCGAGTATGTCTTCGGCCCGGCGATCCAGTTCGGCCCGATTGGCTCGATCGCCTTGCCAAACTTGTAGTCCTGCGAGTCCTATCCCCCCAGCTATTAAGGTTCCTAAGGTTGCGATCGCCAGTCTTAAGGGCAGTCCCACCAACAGCACGAAGGGACGCTGTCCGGCTCGCTTGATGGTGAGGGTATAGGGTCTAGGGAGTAGTTGCATGACGCTTAGATAGATGTCAGGGCCGAGTGTTGGAACAAGGCAGATGAATCCCGAAGTTGTAATTTTTATTAAGATTTTCGACAAGATTGTCAAAGTGTATCGGATAACACTTCAGAAGGCAAATTTTTTCCAGCCTTTATCAGGCCTCTCCTAGCTCTCCCCATCTGGGAGATGGCTCAATGAGGCTTCGCTGGCCCTGATGGCCCTAGGCTTTACGAAGTAGGACAACGTTACGCCGAGGGATTTCACAGTGATAGCCCCACTGTTGGGCAATCACCTCGAAGCTGTACTGGCGATAAAAGGTGACATGGGTGGGATGGCGGCGATAATGCCAGTTGGCGAAGGCTCGATCCTCGGTCTGAAAGCAGGTCATGATGGCTAGCCAGCCTCCCGGGTTGAGGAGATCCCTGAGTTGGTCGAATTCTGAGGCGGGTTGATGGAAATGTTCGACGACTTCGCTACAGGTGATGAAATCGTAGCGGTGTTGTAGAGGGGTGCGATCGCCGAAAAAGAAGGGGTCATAGAGGGCCAGGGAATGGCCGGCTGCCTCGAACATCGGTTTCAAGGCAGACGCCGCCCCACATCCATAGTCTAATCCCTGTTGTTGGGGGGCTAAGCGAGACAACAGAGGATCGGCTAAACGGTGCAAAAACTGACGATAGCCGTCATCGTTGGGGTCATTTTCATGCAGCTCGTAGCGTTCTCGCTCAAACTCCGGTCCTGGCAACTGTTCGGCGGCTAGAAAGGTCGCCTGACAGTGATTACAGCGCCAATAATGGCGATCGCCCACGGTCATAAAAAACACAACCTGGGGCGATCGGCAAACTCGACAGACCTTCGGGGCTTGACAATCCATCTAAAGTATGCTAAGCAGCCGGAACAAGAGACGCCGCCGCCAGTACCTGAGCGTAGAACTGCTGTAACTGTTGCGTTGCCGCACTCCAGCCCCAACGTTCGGCCTCCTGACGGGCATTGAGGCGCAGGGTTTCCCGTTCCTCCTGATTGGCTAACAGCCGTTGGGTGGCCACGACTGCCCCCTGGTCATCCGCCGGATCGAACAAATAGCCATTCTTACCATCAGTGACAATATCCAAAATACCACCGGTTCCTGCGGCCACCACCGGACAGCCCGCCGCCATCGCCTCTAACAAGACTAAGCCGAGGGTTTCCGTGCGAGAGGGGAAAATAAAGGCATCCGCCGAGGCGTAGGCCGACGCTAACTCTAACCCTTGGAGATAGCCCACAAACTGGGTGGCGGTTCCCTGGAAATGAGCCTCCAAGGCCTCCCGATGGGGACCTCCGCCGACTAAGGCCAAACGGGCCTGGGGAATCGACTCCAACACCGGGCGAATTTGCTCAATCTCTTTCTCCGCCGAGAGTCGTCCCACATAGAGTAACAGGGGTGCTTCCGGATGGCCATCACTGAGGCGCGATCGCATCTTCTCACTGGCTAAACTCGGCTGGAACATCTCCGTATCCACCCCACGCTGCCATAAATCCGTCCGTTCAATGCCATGGGAACTCAACTCTTGCACCATGATGCTGGAGGTACAAAGGTTTAACTGAGCCTGATTATGAGCCGAGCGTAACAGTCCCCAGAGGACGTCCTCAAACATCCCCAATCCATAATGCTGTAGATATTGAGGCAAATGGGTATGGTAGGACGCCACCAAGGGCAGATTCATCGATTTAGCGTAGTACAGTCCGCCCAACCCCAGCACCGCCGGATTCACCACATGAATCAAATCGGGCTTAAAGTCTTCCAGGACTGG
The DNA here is from genome assembly GCF_023983615.1 of Phormidium yuhuli AB48. Taxonomy (GTDB): domain Bacteria; phylum Cyanobacteriota; class Cyanobacteriia; order Cyanobacteriales; family Geitlerinemataceae; genus Sodalinema; species Sodalinema yuhuli. The sequence continues at coordinate 3,898,173 of NZ_CP098611.1, forward strand.
ACGAATCGAGGGATTGGGAACCGCCAACTTCAGTTCAGGATACAGAGGCAGCGGGAACCCTGGTACACCAAAGATTTTCGCTCCCTTATATTCCGTCAGTCCACCATCGGGGGAGACGACCAGAACCTCATCTCCCAGACGTTGGAGATGTTCCACAGTATGCCGTAAGCGGGTGACAATACCATCGACTTTCGGCAGGAAGGTTTCAGTAAATAGAGCAATACGCATAGGCACTCTAGCGGAATGAAGGGATAAAAGAACCAGGTGGGGCAATCTGGGGGACTGCCCACAAAGCGGCCGTGCAGCTTACCCTGGAAAAACACGGGGAGTTAACGCCGCCAGCGTACTTTCGGGAGAATTTGGTCTTTATCCACCCGCCCCTTGTATTTAATGGCAAAGTTGAGCAGTGAATCCAGCAGGGAGTCCGAGAGGTTATGCGGTTGTAAGCCCAAATCAATGAGTTTTGTGTTTTTGGCGTTGAAATAATGGTCTTCTAGTTCAACCCGAGGGTTCTCCAAGTGGTCAATCTCGACTTTTAAGCCCAACGCTGAACTCGCTTGCTGTACTTTCAGGGCTAAGTCGGCCACGCTGAACATTTCTGTGAACTGGTTGAAGACGCGGAACTCTCCGGCATCGGCGGGATTTTCCACGGCAATTTCAATACAACGCACGGTATCCCGGATATCGAGAAGGGCACGGGTTTGTCCACCCTTACCATAGACCGTCAAGGGATGACCGATCGCCGCTTGAATGCAGAAGCGGTTGAGCGCGGTTCCATAGATACCATCATAGTCGAGACGGTTGACGAGCAGTTCATCCATGCCCGTCTCTTCCGTCAATACCCCATAGACAATGCCCTGGTTTAAGTCCGTCGCCCGTAAGCCCCAGATTTTGCAGGCAAACTGGATATTGTGGCTGTCATGGACTTTGCTGAGGTGGTAGAAGCTACCGGGCTGCTTGGGATAGGGTAGGGTATCCTTGCGGCCGTTATGTTCAATGGTGATGTAGCCTTCCTCAATATCGATATTGGGGGTTCCATACTCACCCATGGTTCCGAGTTTCACCAGATGGCAATCGGGGAAGTCTTCTTTGAGGATATACAGAAGATTCAGATTGCCAATGACGTTGTTGGCTTGAGTGAGAACCGCATGTTCGCGGTCAATCATCGAGAAGGGGGCCGAACGCTGTTCGCCAAAGTGAACCACCGCCTCGGGTTCAAACTGGTGCATCGCCTCACTCAAGAAGGGATAATCGTTGATATCCCCGATAAATAATTCGATGCGTTTGCCCGTGAGTTCATACCAGCGTTGAAGCCGACGCTGAATCGGGGCGATGGGGGTCAGGGTTTCAATTTTGAGCTGGGAATCCCAATGACGACGGACTAAACTGTCAAGGATGGCAACATCATGACCGCGATTAGACAAGTAGAGTGCTGTTGCCCATCCACAGTAGCCGTCACCGCCAATAACAAGTACTTTCATCTTGTGGTTTGTTATACGATTGCTGAGCTGATACTCGCTAAATCTACCAGGTTTGGTGTACCTTGTGACACCGGGCTAGATGGCTTAACGGTAAGATCTGCCGATGGTAGTAATTTGGGAGAGGTTCGGGCGATCGCCCCACTGTAACCGAGATTACAAATCTAGTTCCTGAGCAAAACTGGTCACCCGCTCAAACTCAAAGGCTCCGGCCACAGACCCCCAGACTCGCTCCCCAGTCTCAGGATTACGTCCACGATCGAGGGTTCGGAAGTGATGCTCGCTGATTTCAAAGCGACTATCCAGGTAGGTGGTTTGACCGTTGCGTTCCACGATACACTGATTCCCCGGCTCTACGACTCCGGCAAAGCTGTTCTCCTGACGTTCGACCACAAAGTTACAGCCACATAAACGACTCAGGTGTTCAGGGGTTAAGGCGGTTAGGCGATGGGGTTCTCGGGAGGCACCAAAAAATTCCTCGGCGTTCTCGATGGCATAATTCTCGATAATCAACCCTCCATCTTCCTCTTTCAGCATCAATACCCGAGTCCGGTAGGGGCGATTTAAAGCATATTCATAGGCCTGTTCAAGGTAAAAGCTTACTCCTCCAAATTTATCTGATGGTAAGGGACGTAAGCAGGCCCGAACATGGGCAAAGAGGGGGGGATTATCAAAGGCTTGCTGTTGATTGCTAAAATCTGAAGCCATCCAGCGAGCGAGGGTTGTGATATCGTCAGAGCTTGTCATGGGGGAACAGGGAACAGGGAACAGGGAACAGGGGGAAGAAGGCAAAAGGCAGGAGGCAGGAGGCTTGAATCGATCGGGATCAATTTTCCGAGATTCAGGCCCCCCTGTCAATTTTTGGCCTGGGGTCCTAGCGTTGTGAGGTGAGTCGGAGGAGGACAAATTGGTTGACTTGATTGTCTCGGAAATTGTCGTCGCTGACTAGGATAAGACTCTGAGAACCATCGGGGAGTCGGGGTCCGAAGGTCATTCCTTCGAGGTTGTCGGGGTGGAATCCCTCAATATAATTGAGGTTTAAGAGGAGTTGTTTTTCCACTGGCTGAAAGTCCTTGGCATCCCCTTGTAAGTAGGTTAGGGTCGAAACATCACTCGCGGAGGCGATCGCCATCTGGAAGAGTTTCGCTCCAAATCCTTCGGCACCAAAGGTGCGTTCTAAACTCAGGAAATAGCCCCCAGGCCGGGAACGTAGAGCATTGGCCCCATCCAGGGACAGCAGTTCCACTAAGCCATTATTCACCGTCAGCAAGGAGGGCGGCTCGTCTAAGGGATAGAGATGTTCCGCGACTACTTGGGCCCGATTTTCCACCACCACATAATGTAAGAGCCGCGTCGTCAGGGGAACGGGATCGTCAGGGGGGGCCTGTTGTCGTTGTTCTTCGAGCCAGGGTAAATCTTGTAACAAGGCTGATTCGGTGGCGGCGAAGACTCGGTAGGGTTCCCCGGTTCCCACACCGCCAATGGTGAGAGATTCAAAGCCGAGATTGTTTTGAACCCCTAGGGTTTGCTCGGAACCGGCCGCATCGGGAATCATGTAGCTGGGAACCGGTAGGGCCCGTAAGCGTCGGCCGGTGGTTAAATCAAATTCATCGACAAAGGGGGGAATCCCGTCTTGAGACACTCCCTCACTGGCGATGAAGAGAGTGCGATCAGGAGAGAGGGCAATTCCTTCGGGGTCAATGGTGCCGGGGGGGAAGAGTTCCCCAGCCTCATCCCGCAGCAGGGTAACATCCTTAATGGTGATCTTGCGAATCTGGAACAGATCCGGATCCTTCCCGCCAATGTCGATTGATAATGTATAAAATCGAGCGGGAGAGACGAAGCCCCGATCATCTGATAAGGCGTAGTAGTTCCCCGTTTGACGGTCATACGTAATGGCGGAGAGACCGCCGATGCGAGTCTTCTCAATCTCCTGGCTGGGGAGAACAGACTCATCAAGTAACTCTAGGGATAGGGGCAAAAAGAGTCGATCTTCGGCTTGGATACGGGGTACGTCACAACCAGAGAGGATCAACAGAAGGCAGAGTACGGCCAATGATAGGATCCGCTGATAGATCGTCTGACGTCCTCTCAACCCCCTGGCTAGGCGATCGGTCTGCATCGGTTGTTCTCCTTGCGTTTGGATGGTTGGATGGCTCTGATGTCCTGGATGATCTGGGTCTCGCTCATGGTTTCATTTCGTTGTCGTTCCTCTCGTTGATGTCAGCTTATGTCTTCTAAGTTTGCCTTTCAAGTGTTTACTGTATCAGTCCAGGCTCTGACCTTGCTGGTGTTGGGGTTGGGGATCTTGACTCTGGGAGCCGAGAGTGCTGTGGCCCGGGAACCGTCACGGCAGAGATCTCTGGCGAATCCGTTGGAGTTGACGGAGGTGGACCCGCTGATTCCTGAGGCGGTTTGGCAGGGAGAGGTCGGGCTAACGGAGGCACAACGGGGTGGTTTGGCCATGACGTTGGATCAGCTGAATGTGGAGGCGATGGCGGCCTTCTCGGAGGGACGGGTGAGTGAGGCGTTTGAGTTGTGGAATCGTGAGTTACGACTGCGACGCTTTTTGGGGACTCAGGCGGAGTTGGAGGCGTTGCAACGGGTGGGGCAATTGGCCTGGGACCAAGAGGAGTTTTATCAGCTTCAGGTGATTCGAGAACGGTTACGGCGGATTCAGAGGCAGGAACTGGAGGAGGTGGAACGGCCCAATTTAGAACGGTTGCTGGCCTTGGCCCAAACCTATGAGACGGTGGGGGCCCGCTCGGCGGCCCTGGAGGTCTATGAGGCGGTGTTGGAGTGGGCGCGATCGCAGGGGGATGAAGCGCAACAAGAGGAAGCGTGGCAACGGCTGGGGGAGACGGCTCTACAAGACCTTAATTATGAGGCGGCGGCGTCGGCCTATGAGGCCTTGCGGGAGTTGGCCCGTCAGCGGGGCGATCGCGAGCAGGAGGGGGTCTATTTGAGGGAGTTGGCTTATATCTACGATCGCCTCCAGGCCTATGACCAGGCGATCGAGGTCAAGCAGGAGTTAATCGCCTATTACCGGGGTCTTAATAATATCGCCCGGGTCACAGCACTGAAAATTGCTGTGGGTCAGGATTGGGACAACCTACAACGTCCCAATGAGGCCATCGCCCAGTATCAACAGGCCTATCGTTTAGCTTGGGAGGCCCTCCAGTTTTATCGCGCTCAGGAAGCCCTAACGGCCCTGGCTCAGCTTTATGAACGCTATGATGACTGGGAAGCAGCATTAGAGGTCTACCAGGCTCAGGTTGAAACCCATGAAATTGCCCGCAATCACTATGGCTTGATGATGACCTATGGCCGTATGGGCCAAGTTCAGCAACAGCAGCGAAACTACCCGGCGGCACTCAACTCCTTTCGTCGGGGATTACAACTAGCTCAGCAACTGGGCAACCGGGAAGCCTATTTTCAACGTCATATTGAAACGGTCAACCGAGCCTTGGCAGGGGATTAAGGGTCAACGGGATGGGCCGTTAGGTAATCCTTGGCGGTCTGGTGTTCTGGCTGAAAATCTAGGCGCAGTTGTAAGCGTGGCCCCGTTGACCCTAAACGAATGATCATTCCATCATCGACTGGTGACTGATGAACGGGTTTCCCTTCAACAAAAGTGCCATTGGCACCAAAATTAATCAGTTGCCAGTGACCCTGGTGATTCCAAAGTTCCAGGTGACGGCGGGAAACTAGAGAACCGTGAATCACGACATCATTCTCTTTGGAGCGCCCCACCCGCACAACGGAGTCTTGCTTGAAGGTCCAACTGCGGATGGGTTCAGCTTGAGTTGGATGAATCAGAAAAATCGTGATCACAATGGCAACCCGGACGAAAGAAAACTATCCTAGAGCAGGACAGGGGATAAGCCTGACTCGCGCCGTTGAGGGCGAAGGCTTGATGTTGACGTAGATGCCCGGCAGTGGTAGAAGGTGTAACCGCCGTAACGGTTGCCCTTCAATGTTATCGTATTATGCGATCGCTTAGGAGGGAACTTCCTTGGCTGCGGTCACCATCTGGTAAGGATTATAAGGATTTTAGAAGACGATAGTAGAAGAGCGCAGGAGTCATCCTCGATCGCTGAGGTGGGCCAGTTGGGGCAGCAACGCCCCGAGGAGAATAGTCGTGAGGGGCGATGTCCCGTTCAAACCCATGGCGGCGGGGATGGGTTGCCAGAGCTGGGATGGGGAGGGGCAACTGGGAAGTTTAGGATCCGGTGGAGGGGGAGATCTCTTTTCCTTTGGGGAGTAGGGTGATGGCGTCGGCGAGGGCCCCGGTTAGCTCGGTTCGGGTTTTTTGGTGTTGTTGTTGTTCGCTGTCGATGGCGGCTTCTAGGGTTTGAACTCGCTCTAGAAGACGATCGCGCTCTAGGGACAGGTCAAGCACTTGCTCTTGGAGTTGGCTGATATCCAAGCCATCTAAGGTCTGCTGACGTTGACGGCGGCGCTCGTCTTCTGATGGGTTCGGGGGGGTGTCCCGTTCTTGCAGCCGTGCAACGAGGTCGCCGATACGCTCTTGTCCTCGTTGCACATCCTGGCGACGTTGTTCGGCTTCTCGGTTATAGAGCGATCGCCAATGGTCGCCCTGTTTCTGGGCCTGGGCGATCGCCTCGCGGGCTTCTAGGAGTTGCTGTTTGAGTTGGCTAATCTCCTTGAGCCATTGGCTGACATTTTGGGTCAGTTGTTGGGAGTTGGGGGGTTGGGGAGTCTCCATAAGTCTTCGCAGTTGAGGACGTTAGACACCAATCACTCGTTTAATGAGTCCGAGTTTGCCCTGATAGGGGGCATAACGCCAGTTGAGGTCGAACCAGAGGCCTTTGTTCAGCACGCTTTTGTAATGGCTAAAGCCATCAAAACTGGCCTTTCCATGATACTTGCCAAGACCACTCGCACCGACTCCCCCAAAGGGCAGTTCTGGGACGGCTAATTGCATAATGGTATCGTTGACGCAAACTCCCCCAGAGGAGGTCTGTTGCAAAACTTGCTGTTGCACGGCTTTACGGTTGGAGAAGATGTACAGGGCCAGGGGTTTGGGGCGGGCGTTAATTTGGGCGATCGCCTCTTCTAAACGGTCATAGGTTAACACAGGCAGAATCGGTCCGAAGATTTCCTCCTGCATAATCGGGTCATCCCAGGTAATCCCATCCAGAACGGTGGGGGCGATGTAGCGTTGGCTGCGATCGCAGGTTCCCCCCGCGACGACGGTTCCGTTATTGAGGAAGGCGGCGACGCGATCGAAATGCTGTTGACTCACTAACCGTCCTAAATCGGGACTCTCGGCTGGATTTTCCCCAAAGAACTCTTGAAGGTAGCCTTTAATCTGCGCTAGCAGCTCGTCCTTACAACGGCGATCAACCAGGAGATAGTCAGGGGCGATGCAGGTCTGTCCCGCGTTGACGAATTTGCCCCAGGTCAGCCGTTTAGCGGCCACGGGGAGATTCACTTCAGCATCGACAATACAGGGACTTTTTCCTCCCAGTTCCAGGGTGACGGGGGTTAAATGCTCGGCGGCGGCCGCCATAACAATCTTGCCGATACGAGTGCTACCGGTGAAGAAAATATGGTCGAAGCGTTGGGCCAGCAGATCTTGACTGGTCTCGACGCCTCCCTCTAAGCAACTCACATAGGCGGGGTCGAAGGTGGCTTCGATTAACTCTCGGATAACGTGGGAGGTATGGGGGGAGAGTTCTGAGGGTTTGACGATGGCGCAGTTTCCGGCGGCGATCGCCCCGACGAGGGGACTAATACTCAGTTGAAAGGGATAGTTCCAGGGGGAGATAATCAGCACCACCCCCAGGGGTTCAGGGTAAATCCGTCCTCGGGAGGGAAACTGATCCAGGCCAGTTCGGATGGTTTGGGGTTTGACCCAGGATTTTAGATGTTTGATGGCATAGTTGACTTCGGCGATGGCCGCAATTTCAAAGTAAGCCTCAAATTCTGGACGACCCAAATCGGCATGGACGGCTTCAACAATGGCGGCGCTACGCTCTTGGATAGCGTCTTTGAGCCGTTGGAGCTGCTCAAGACGAAACTGGACATCTTGGGATTGACCGCTGGCAAAAAATTGCCGCTGCTGCTGCAACCGTTCGGCGGCTAGGGATGAGACTTGGGTTGGGGTTAGGGTCATCGTGGCTGATGCTGGAGACTCAACAAAATAGGAGAGAGTTGTCCATCTGAACCGACTCTCTCCCCTATTGTAAAGATTTTTGAAGGTTTGCGAACCGGGTTACCCAGTCTCCAGGGGGGACTAGGCAGCCAACCGGTCTTAGCGGTCATTCTCTTGCATGAGCCGTTGCAGGGTGCTGAGTCCTTTTTTAACCCGGCGAGAGACGGTGACGGCGCTAATTCCCAGGCGATCGGCAGTTTCTTTCTGGGTCAGGTCTTGCAGAAAGACAAATTCTAAGACCTTGCAAGTTCCCGATTCGAGTTTGGCCAGGCCCTGTTGCAGCAGAATCCGGTCTTCTTCCGCCAGTTGGAAACTGCGATATTGGCGATCGGTTACCGTTGAGCCAAGGGAGGTTCCCTGATCCTCGGCCTCGGCAACGGGGGCATCTAAGCTTAAGGGAGAGCGATTTTGCAGGGCCAGTTGGATGTCTAGCCATTCCCCCACTGGGATATCAAGGGCTTCGGCGATTTCTTCGTCGGTGGGAGTCCGCTTGAGTTCACTGTTGAGCTGGCGGATGACTTTTTTAGCTTGGCGATGGAGTGTCAGCCATTGGCGAGGGACTCGCATTGAGGGACTGCGATCGCGCAGATAATGCTGAATTTCCCCTCGGATGTAGGGAATGGCAAAGGAGCTAAAGGCATGACCTTTACTCATTTCAAAACGCTCAATCGCCCGAATTAAACCTAGGCAGCCCACCTGGAGGAGGTCGTCGTAGGTCTCATTGCATTGTTTGAGCCAATGATGAACCTCTTTGCGCACTAAACCGATGTTCAGTTGCACCAATTGGTTACGCAGTTCGGTAGATGGAGTTTTTTGGAACTGTTGCAGCAGTTCCAGGCTCTCGTGTTTTAGTTCCCTGGATTCTTGAATCGTCATAGTGACCTTGGGGTGAAGTCAAGCGTTTCCCTAAGTTTTTCGATGCACTCACCAAGAATTTCGCTTGGGTCAAACTCGGACTTAATGTGTGATGGTCTTACGCTAACACTTCTGAACTAATCTAAATTTTAGATTTTACACCATTCTCATCCTATCATGGTCATTCGCCGCTTAACTCCGTAATCTTACGGAAACTGCCGAGTTTGCACCCGTCATGATCTGGGAAAATCCTTTACAATAGCTTTGTATGTTACAAAATATTAACTTTTATCGATGGAACTAACCTATCTAGATAGCAACTCTTGGCTGCTGGACTTCAACGGCTGTCGAATTCTCTTAGATCCTTGGTTGGTGGGGCCGTTGGTGTTTGGCAATAGCCCCTGGTTATTTAAGGGCACTCGTCCCATTGAACGGCCGATCCCCGGTGATATTGATGTAATTCTATTATCCCAGGGACTCCCAGATCATGCCCATCCCCCTACATTGGAACAACTGGGGCGAAGCCTACCGGTGGTGGGATCGGCAGGTGCTGCGAAGGTGGCGCGGGGGTTAGGCTATGAGGAGGTGGTGGCTCTATCCCAGCGGCAAATCTACACCTGGGGCGATCGCCTACAAATCCAAGCCTTCCCCGGCTCTCCCATTGGTCCAACAACCGTAGAAAATGCCTATGTGATCAGTGATTTACAGGCAGGAACGTCCTTATATTACGAGCCTCATGGCAATCATAGCTCCTTGTTGAAAGATCTCCCCCCGATTGACGTGGCGATCGCCCCCTTGGTGAACCTGGAACTTCCCCTGGTGGGGCCGTTTATTAAGGGGAAGGAGAGCGCCCTGGAATTGGTGCAATGGATTAAGCCCCAATACATTTTACCAACCGCCGCCGGAGGTGATGTGAATTTTGAGGGGCTATTGGTGTCCATTCTCAAGGCCTCGGGAACCCCAGAAGAGTTCCAAGACTGTTTACGGGAGCGTCAACTACAAACGGACGTGATTAACCCAGTTCCCTGGACTGCGACGACCTTATCACTGGCGCGATCGATGGAATCCAAATCTTCCTAGGAACAACGCCCCTTCCCCTCTTCAGGGATAGCAATTTCAGGGGCCCCCTGCTCCCTTAAGTATAGTTTTGACAACAAATGACCGCTTGAGTTGACATCCCTAATTTTTTCGACTAAATTGTCTCTAGTTCGATAAGTTGGCCTAGTTCATAAGTTCATTTCCAAGCTTGGAAAAGCGCTTGTGAAGCGGGGGAACCAGTTAAAGGGGCGAATCTCTGAGTTCTTATACCCAATTGAGGGTAATCAGAGAAGGACAACTCTCAGTCCTAGCCCGACAGCTAACCTCGTCGGCATTGAGGGGAAACTGAGTCGTCAGCATTTTTTCAAATGATTGACTGCTTCAGTGTCCCAAGCTGTGGACATCACAGCCTGTTCACTGTACCTATTTAGACCTGGAGCAGACCCATGAAATTTGGTTCTAATGTCCATGCTGCCGCCTATCAAGGGCGGCGAGTTCGCTATGTGCCCTGTCGAGTTTTAGTGTTGCCGCCAGACAATTAGCCGGTGGCCGAGTTCCTACTGGCTAACCCAGAATCGTCTTGATGTGGATTGCCACATTCAAGTTTTCATGGCGTTACTTGTGCATTCCTAACTAAACTGACTCAACTTATTGAAGTTTGATTAATAGCATGGACTCTTTGTTTAACTTTTCCCTGCCTGCCGAAGATCCGGTGCTAATCTTTAGCATCTGTATGGCGGTAATTTTAATTGCCCCGCTGCTATTTGAACGGATTAACTTACCGGGGGTAACTGGGCCCATTGTGGCTGGAGTTGTCCTTGGCCCCAGCGTTCTGAATGTCCTAGAGCAAGGCCAAGCCTTAACTCTATTGGGTAATGTGGGCTTACTTTATATCATGTTTCTGGCGGGGCTAGAAATTGACATGACGCAATTCCTGCGTCACCGCGATCGCAGCCTAGTTTTTGGTCTAATCACCTTTACCATTCCCCAAACCTTGGGGACGATTATCTTCCGATTAATGGGGTTTGACTGGTTGGCATCCATCTTGATTGCCAGCATGTTTGCATCCCATACCCTGGTTGCTTACCCGATTATTAGTCGGTTGGGAATCATCAAAAACAATGCAGTAACCACCACTGTCGGCGGCACTATCTTGACAGATACCGTTGCGCTGTTGCTGTTGGTGGTGGTTGCGCGCTCCTCCCAAGGAGACCTAGACGCCCAGTTTTGGATCACCCTAGGCTTAGCGCTAATCCTCTATGTCACCGCCATTCTCTATTTACTGCCGCCCTTAGCTCGCTGGTTCTTTCGTAATATCGGCAGCAACAATAAACCGGCTTTTGTCTTTGTGATTACCACTCTCTTTGTCTTCTCCTATCTAGCCGATGCTATTGGCATTGAGAAGATCTTAGGAGCCTTTTTAGTGGGACTTACCCTGAATCGCCTGATTCCCGAACGGAGTCGCCTGATGAGTCGGATTCAGTTCTTTGGTGATGGGTTCATCATTCCCTTTTTCCTGATTTTCATTGGCTTGCTCGTCGATGTCTCGGTGCTGGCCAGCGGCATGACTGCCTGGATCGTGATGGGGGCGATGTTGGCCACCAACGTGGGAACCAAGTGGATCGCCTCGATGGTAACCCGCAAAATCTATAACTATTCCCATGCCGAGGGTATGGTGATGTTTGGCCTATCTACCTGCGAAGCGGCGGCCACCTTGGCGGCCACCCTGGTGGGCTATGAGCTAGGCATTATTGGAGATGACGTGCTCAACGGGGTGGTGATGATGATTTTTGCCACCTGCATCTTGGGACCGTCGATCGTGGAATACTATGGTCGTCAAGTTGCCCAGCAAGACCATAGCCATAATTTCCAGCCCCGCAACACCCCCCAGCGAATTTTGGTGCCTTTGGCTAACCCGGCCACCTCTGATGCCCTGATTGAGGTCACCGCCCTGCTGCGGGATCACAAGTCCAATGAGGCGATCGTTCCCCTGACTGTTGTCACCACCCAACCTGATGACGATCGCGAAAACGCAGAAAGCAACGTGGCGAAAGCCGAACGGCTCCTGGCCCACGCCGTTGTCCATGCGGCGGAGATGGATCTGACGGTGAATCCAGTCACGCGCATAGCGGCTAACCCCGCCGTCGGGATGGTGGAAGCGGCCCTGGAACGCCGCACCAGCGATATTGTGATTGGCTGGAATGGCAAACAGTCCCCCGAACAGCGCATCTTTGGCGGGGTCATTGATCAGATGCTAGAGCAAACCAGCCAGCAAGTCTGGGTTTGCAAGTTAGACAGCCCCCTCAATACCTATGGGCGGATTACTGTCATCTTGCCACCCCTGATTGACTATATGCCCGGTTTCTATGAAGCAGCCCGCAGTCTCAAGCACTTTGCCACCCAACTTGGGGTCACTCTGAATGTCGTCACCTCAGAGGAAAGCCAACGGCAAATCCGCCAGTGCCTAGAGACAATTCCCCTCAAAATCGAAACGACGTTTACACCAGCAGCCACCTGGCGGGACAGCCTAAAAGATACGGACTTAGTGGTACTCGTCAGTGCCCGCCTCGGCACGATCGCCCATACAGGGCAATTAGAGCAACTGCCCCGGGAACTGGCGGCTTCCCGGGCTAGCTTTCTAGTTCTGTATCCGTCTCAGCGAGAAGCGGTTGTTTATGATGTGCATCCGCCTCAGTCACCCTTAGCCTTGTTTGACCCTCAGCGGGTACAGCTCGGGCTGACCACTTCGTCCTATGAAAAAACGGTGGAGGCCTTGCTGTCCACGGCGATCGCCAAGGACAACCCCAAACATTGGTCAGTGCTGAAAGCCCTGGTGTATGACGATGTGGGCTATGCCAGCGAAATTCTGCCCGGGATGATTATTTCCCATGCTCGGGTACCGAAATTAGATCGTACTCTAATGTTTATGGCCACCCATCCCACGGGAGTCCATCACGAGCAGTCCGCCCAGTCTATTCATGTGGTGGTCCTGTTGCTTAGTCCCAGCAAGGTATCTAGCCAAGACCACCTGGCTCAGCTTGCGGAAATTGCCCGTTATCTAAGCCATGTGACTAATCTTGACCAAGTGATTGCGAGTCAGCAGCCGGAACAACTTCAGAGTTTATTCCAGGTTCGCCGAACTACTGCCATCTAAACATCGCTAAATTATATCAATTGATTTGTAACCTCTGTCACCCATGGGTGCAGCTCGCTAATATCCGCCTCGAAAGGCGGGCAAGGGCCGGTATAGACTAGCCTCCAAACCGGCTTTTGTTGAACACGGTGAGGGATGTCTTGTTCTATCATCATGTGTTGCACCCGTTGTCTCTCACCCCGCCGATTCCAAAACTGCATGTGCCAGCCTGATAAGTCGATAAATATATCGATTTGAAGAACGCACTGAGGGTTAATATCGATGGTGTAAAACAGGAACTCCATCACAGCGGCAGTAGGTGGTGACCAATAGCCTTGCGTGACTCGTGAGTCGTGACGCTCCAATTCTAGGGTTTCTGCTAATTGGTTTAATCGCTGGCGCATATCTTGCTTTAGCCTGTCTATTTCTGACAGTAAATTGTTGATTTCTTGTTGATGGTTTCGAAAGAAGTTAATCCTATCTAAATCCATTGTTGTGCCCCTTATTAGATTGCGTATGTTTTGAATAAACTCAAGCAGAAATAAATGATAACGCTTGGATTGATCTAGCGTTGATAGGGACAGCTCGAATTGCGTAAATAACTGTTCATAGGTGATGTTTTGGAAACCTGTTGTATCAGGAGATTGCATGGGCTTTAAGGATAAAACAATTCCCATAACATTTCGACTCTGTGCATTTAAGCTTAAGTGCCGCCAATAGACCTGAAGATCGTTATTAAGCTCGTGGTATATCTTATTTTCTATGCCAATCATCGTATTGTTCGTTTCAATGACAATATCAATTCGTTTGTTTCCAGATGTGCTTTCTTCTGTGCGTACAGTTGCGCTTGCTGCGTCCAATTCATCGATGGGATGATTGGCAGCAAGACACAGAGCCTGAAGGAGAAGACCTCCTAATTGATGGGGGTTACTCGGTTGTAGATAAAATGCTAAAACGTTGCTACTGACGTTTTCTAGATGTGGGTATCCTGTTATTTCGAAAAAGGTTGGTTGAGCGACCTTATGTTTAGGAAGTTGCTTGGCGTTGTTTAGCAAGTTCGCTATTCGCTCTAATGATTCTTCAGTACGCATTATGTTTGATGGGGAGGGATGGGTTTATGGGGGAGTTGAATTTCAAATTGAGTCTGTCCGGGTTGAGAGGTAATATTAATTCGTCCTCCGTGGGTTTCATGAATGACTTGATAGGCAATCGATAACCCAAGTCCCGTTCCTGTTCCTACAACTTTAGTTGTAAAAAATGGATTAAAGACTTCCCCTTGAACTGTATCAGGAATCCCGGTTCCATTGTCTTCTAGAATAATGGATATCCTATCTTCGCTGAGACAGCGGGTGGAAATACGGATTTCAGGTGGGGGGTCGGGTTGTTGTTTAAGACGCTCCTGAATGGCATCGATCGCATTGTCCAAGACATTCATCAAAACCTGGTTAATCTGACTCGCATAACAGGTCACATTGGGAATGTTCCCATATTGTTTAACTAGGGAAATGTCCGGTCGTTTTCCGTGACCTCTAAGGCGATTCTGTAAGACCGTTAAGGTACTCTCTATCCCCTCATGAAGATTGACTGATTTCATCCCCATCTCATCGAGGCGGGCAAAGTTTTTTAGGGAGTTAGTAATAGCCTGAATCCGCTCAACCCCGACCTTCATCGACTGAAGAATATCAAATAAATCCTCTTGAAGAAATAAAATATCAATCTCTTCCTGCCAAGTAGTTATTGACTCAGGAGGTTCAGGATAATGGCTTTGATAACGATGAACCAATTCTAGGAGGTCGCTAAGATAGTTACGGACTGGGGTAAGGTTGCCATAAATAAAATTGACGGGGTTGTTAATCTCATGGGCCATGCCCGCCGCTAACTGTCCTAAACTAGACATCTTCTCCGTCTGCACCAATTGAGCCTGAGTGCGTTTGAGTTGTTTGAGAGTTGCTTCGAGTTGCCTAGCTTTCTCCCGTTCTCGTTCCTCACTTAAGCGCAAGGCTTCCTCAATTTGCATCCGCTCCACCACTTCCTGTTGAAGTCGTTTATTGGTGTCATACAGTTGCCCCGCGCGATCGCGCACTCGCTCTTCTAACTCCTGTTGCGTGTTTTCTAGGCGACGGCTGAGGTCCTGTTGCTCCTGAATATCCTGCATCACCACTAGGGCATAATCCTCTAGGAAGGGCAACACCGTCACCAACCAACACCCCGAATCCGAACTCAAGCAAAAACGGCTCTCTTGGGGGTGGAGGGTTATAGCCCGCTGTACGGCCTCTGTAATCTGTTCTGCCTCGACGGCCCCAAACCTCCCCCTCAGACTTGTCTTGGGTCTTAAGGACGTCAGGGAGACAGATTCATGGAGATCCTCCTGACAACACTGGCCCTGACCATTCACCAACATTAGGCGATCGCCCATCAGCTCAAAGAGTCGCTGCCACAGGCGCTGTAGGGTCAGCAAACGGTTCTTAATTCCTTGGCGATCGCTCACATCATAACCAATACAGAGTAACCCAGGAGAATTACCTGAACGATCCCCCAATAAACAGATATGCCAATTCACCCAAACCTGTTCCCCATTGCGGCGGTGAATCGGGACTACCCGCGACACCGCCACGATATGACTCTGGGCCGCCTCCTCCATCAACCCCTGCAATTCTGGACTAGCCAACCGTTTCCCCAGGGGCATTTCTTCCAAGGTCGGGAAATCATAGCCCAAAAAATTCTGACTATAGAGATTGGCAAAGTGAGGAACCCCCTGCAAATCCAGTTGCAGTAGAATCACTGGGGTACTGTCAGCCATGGAACGGTATTGATGTTCCTGGGCCTCCAATTCAGCCAAGATGGTTTGGACTGTTGCCTCAAACCGACGTTGAGAGCGGCGTATCCCCCTAGCCACCAATAGCATCATTCCCAGGGTCAGGGTTGTGCCGAGGGTACGAATCCAAGGCTGTAGAGGCGATTGTTGAGACCATCCTTGAGTGGGAATACCAGCAATTTGCCAGACCGTCTGCAACACCCGCACGTCAGCGGTTACTGGAGCGGTCTCAAACACCCCAACCTTACCAAACAGGAGTGATGCCGTGTCCCCTGTGGGGTTGGGAGTCCGTAGGGCCCAGTCCAAATTAGAGACACGCTCAGCCAAGGGACTATCCCTAACTAACCGGTCTAAATCAACAATCAGGTGAACCTCTCCCACGTCGGGAGTATTGGCCTCCGGGCCCGCCAGTTGAATGGGAACCTGCAACTGAATCCGCCCTAAGGACGAGGAGGATTCAGTCTGGGGGGCTAAGGGAACGGCTGAGTCTACCTCAGCAGCAGTAGACCTGGGTTTCCAGACAATTTCTTCAATAGCGGGATAGTTTTGTTGTAGTTGTCCTCGTAAGGCTGACCAAGACCGGGAAGGATGGGGCGACTCAGCTAGAGCCTGGCGACCCAAGGCATCGGCCAAAACCCAATGACTGTAGAGTTGCCCTTCCAAAAGGGTTCGCACCGTGTTGAGTTCCTGAAGAACTGACTGGCGGCTCTGGTCTCGGAAGCGACGGGATTCCACGCGATCAAGGCAAAAAACTGCCACCCCCAACACAACACCAGTTGAGAGAGTCGCCCAGGGAATAGACAAAGCAAAAGGTTTCATGGGGGCAGCAACTTGAGTCCACAACGGGTACAGGGCAAGGTCATAACCTGGGAGACTGTCTATAAACAGGGGGCCAGGTTAAGTTCCCCGGTCTAAACTTCATTTTAGGAGGCTCACTCAGGAGGCAGCGGGTTGGCCGGTTAAGGGGAAAGGCGATATCTTCGGGGATTGACAGAGAAATCAATGCGCTGAAAGGGTTAAAGTGAAAACAGCGAGGTGCAAACGCACCGACGTTAAAGGACAATGTTAAAGGCTAAGTGGATGGACATCGCGACTGAGACAATCACACCTATTGCAATCGTACTGTTTGCTGCTGGAATTTTGGCATGGGGTTATGCCCGTGCCCGTCCCTACGGCAAAATTGGTTTGTTATCGTGGTTGCAGTCCGTGTCCGTGACGGCCCCCTGGCTGGTCTTTTTTGGCCTCTTGGCAGCCGGAATTTATATTAATCTGGCCTTGGAATTGTTGGTAATCGTCCTGTCGATTATTGTTTATATCGCCTTGGGGCGCCAACTGCGCCGGGCGGCCCAAGACCCACAAGAACGGGCCAACTTACAGAATCGTTTAGAGAATACCTTGAAGACAGACCAACACTCTGAGTCTCAGCCGTCTCCATTTCGCCCAGGTGAGACCGATTCAGATGGGGCAACGGAGTCTGACTCTGATGGAGACCTCTCCTCTCCATCGGAGTCAACTTCGACGGGAGAGGCTTCACGGCCCGTCGCTTCGGGGACTGGGTTATCTGGGAAGCCAGATTTACGTAAGCCGGCCCTGGAGTTTCCGGCGATTCCTGATGAGGATTTACGCCAGATTCAAACTATTTTTGCTATTGATACATTTTTTTGTACGGAGACGATCCCGTATCAGTCTGGCGCGATTTTTAAGGGCAATTTGCGGGGAGAGCCTGAATACGCTTATGAGATTCTCGCCTCTCGCTTGGAGGGGGTGACGGGCGATCGCTATCGTTTGTTTTTGGTCCCGGATCCGGAAGGGAAGCCGGTAGTGGTGGTGTTACCTCGGGAGAAAGACCCTCAACCCCTGACTCAAGGGCAACAACTTCTGGCCCTAGGACTCTGTCTGGCGACGGTGGTTACCTCCTTGGAAACGGCTGGTATTTTTTTAGGTTTTGATTTATTCAGTGATTTTAGCCGCTGGTCAGAAACGTTACCCTTAGCCTTGGGGATTTGGGCCATTCTGTTGATTCACGAACTGGGCCATCGAGTTATGGCAAGTCGCTATGGGGTGCGTTTATCACCGCCGTTTTTTCTACCCACCTGGCAGGTTGGCTCCTTTGGGGCGATTACTCGTTTTGAGTCTCTGATGCCGAATCGTTCGGTGTTGTTTGATGTCTCTATTGCTGGACCCCTGGCTGGGGGGCTATTCTCGTTCGCCCTGTTGCTGCTGGGGTTAGGGTGGTCCAATGCCGAGAGTCTGTTTCAGATTCCCACGGAGTTTTTCCGAGGTTCGGTGTTGGTGGCGGTGGTGGCGAAAGGCTTGTTGGGGCAAACTCTCAATCAGGCCTTGGTTGCGGTTCATCCTCTGGTGGTCTTGGGTTGGTTGGGATTGGTTATCAATGCCATTAATTTAATGCCGGCGGGCCAGTTAGATGGGGGTCGGGCCGTGCAAGCCATTTATGGACGCAAAATTGCTGGACGGACGACTATTGCAACCTTAGTGGTGTTGGCGATCGCCACCTTTGCTAATCCCTTAGCTCTCTATTGGGCCATCATTATTTTGGTTGTCCAGCGAGATTTAGAACGTCCCAGTTTGAATGAAATCCGGGAACCCAATGACGTGCGGGCTCTGATGAGTTTGCTGTCCCTGTTGATGATGCTATTAACCCTTTTACCCCTAACGCCAAGTTTAGCCTTACGGTTGGGAATTGGTGGCTAGTCAGCCATTTGGGGAATCATCGGCAAAACTCTCCGGGTTTTAGGAATTTGTGCTAGAAGTAAGATGGTTTGTTTTTAAGGAGCATTGTTGATAAATGAAAGCAATCGGAACCCATCTGGTCGTTGATGCCTGGGAATCCCCCGCTGAGCTGCTCAATGACCCAGAGTGTATTCGTGGGGCACTCATGGATGCGGTTTCAGTCGGAGGAGCAACACTGATTGATTTATGCGTTCACCAGTTCAGCCCCCACGGGGTAACTGCGACGGCTACCTTGGCAGAGTCTCATATTGCTCTGCATACCTGGCCTGAGCATGGCTATTTTGCAGCGGATCTGTTTTTTTGCGGTGCGGGGAATCCTAGAAAAGCTCTAGAGTTTCTCATTCAGGTGCTGCAAGCCAAACAGGCGAAGATCACGACGTTAACTCGCGGTTTTGAGCCGATGGTAGAAACGGAGCGGTTCAGCGCTTGGAGTCCTAAAACTGAGCCAGTTCCCGCCCGTTAACCCTCACTGAGGTAACGTCACGTTGGTAGCGATCGCCGTCTTCCCCCTGGAAAATCGCGATCGCCTTGTTATTTGGGGAGGGGTTGGGGACAGCCCCGAGTGAGAATCGGCTGAAGGTTGACGACGGCTCCCACCACCGCCACGGCTGGGGCCTCAAAGCCAGTTTGTTCGACTTGTTTGACGATGGAGCCAAGGGAACCGAGGAGTTCTTCTTGATCCGGGCGAGTTCCCCAACGAATCAGGGCGATGGGAGTGTCTGGCGCTCGTCCAGCTTGGAGAAGATTCTCAATGATATTGGGGAGATTACGCACTCCCATGTAAATGACGATGGTTTCCGACCCTTGGGCGATCGCCTCCCAGTTGACGTCAGGCCGATATTTGTTCACCATCTCATGGCCGGTAACAAAGGTGACGGAGGAACTGTATTGACGATGGGTTAAGGGAATCCCCGCATAGGCCGGGGCTGCAATCCCCGAGGTCACCCCAGGAACCACCTCTACGGGAACCCCTGCTGCCAAGAGATCTTCCATTTCTTCGCCGCCACGACCAAAGACAAAGGGATCGCCTCCCTTCAGACGCACGACAACGGCGTGACGTTGGGCTAAGTCGATGAGCAGTTGTGTGGTTTGCTCTTGTCGCAGGGAATGGCGGCCACGACGCTTTCCGGCGTGAACTCGCTCAGTCTGGGGAGCAATTAGGGCCAGGATCGGCTCACTGACGAGGGCATCATAGACCACCACGTCAGCACATTCAATTAGGGTTTTGGCTTTCACCGTCAGCAAGCCTGGGTCTCCGGGGCCGGCTCCGACGAGATAAACTTTGCCCACGGGGTCTGAAGAAGTCACCAAGGTTGTCAACGCAGTACGGCAGAATCAGAGAATAGTGGTTAACATTTTGATATACGATGGCCCCTTTTGTCTGTATCAGGGTGAACTTTCTCGGAGGAGACTGGCCGGGACAACGTCTTCTGATGTTGAGATGATGGGGCGATCGGTTTGTGTTAGCATCCTCATTTCCTACACCTATGACTGTGCAAGTACAATTTCTCCCCGACGATGTGACAGTAGAGGCCCAAGCCGGTGAGCCGTTACTGGATGTGGCGAAGCGGGCTGGCCTCACGATTCCCACAGGCTGTCTGATGGGGTCTTGTCATGCCTGTGAGGTCGATCTCAATGGTGAGGCCATTTGTTCTTGCATTACGGCGGTTCCGGCCGGGATGGACCAAATTACCGTAGATCTCTATAGTGACCCAACTTGGTAGGTGAACCGGTCAGGAAATGGCGTGGGCATAAAGACCTGGGGAATAGGCCTCAATGACATTTCCGGTTTCACCGCAGGTAATCATGAGGTAGTCACAATGGTGACATTCGGTGCGGACTAGACGACCGTGATCCAGGTTGTGCCGCTCCCCTAGACGACCACAGTTAGGACAGTGAATGGTTGTGGCTTGGGGAGTTAGGGGCAGGGCTTGTAAAGGAACTTTCATGGCTGTTTTGGTTAAATTGGAGTTAAAACGGGTTCAAATGAGGCTCTAAATGACCTCTGGCTCGCTCGTAGCCAATGGCGATCGCACCTGAGGCTTAATGAGAACTGATAGGGGTTGGAGTCTCGGTAAATTTAACTAGATATGATCACCCCAGTTTTCAGTTACTGATACATCTGCCCCTATTGTAAGGCGATCCCAACTAAGTCACTCGTCAAGACCTTGGAGCTAAACCCTTGATGCCTAGGGCATTTGCAGCCTAGCTTCAGGGCCTTGAGAGCTTCACTCTTCTCCATAAATTCTTAATATTCCAATCATCGATTCTGGCCTTTTGCCTCTCCACCCTCTTCAGGTTGCCAAAGTCCCCCGAGCAGCAGATGAGCCTGGGGTCAGCTTTTGCCTGGTGAATGGGACATTTCTTGTCTCTACCACTTTAAGAATTGTTAAACTGTAAAAAAAGATACAGAAATTTGTTATATTGATAAGTGTGGAAGACAAAAATGTCAGCCGCCGCAAGATTTAGCAATAGCCGTCGAGGAATAATAATCATGTCTTTAACCGATCGCAGCCGCGCCTTGATGAGCCGTCATCATCAAGCCATCCGCAACCGTCAACAGTCTTTGTTAACCCGAGCAGCTGAGGAAGCCGGGATTCCGGGAGAGGCCAGTGATCATTGGTCTCACGTTCAAGGTAAACCCTCTTACAACAACTCAATTTCTTACGATCGCAGTGGTGCGACCATGAGCTAATTAGCCCAGGTCTTCCATCTTGGAGTTTGAATCCGCGTCTGGCCTTGTCCGACGCGGTATTTTTTTGTCCCCTCCGCCCCTTGCCTATTGCCTATTGCCTTCTTCCCCCTATTGCCTTCTTCCCCCTTTTGCCTTCTTCCCCCTATTGCCTTCTTCCCCCTTTTGCCTTTTACCTTCCCCCCTCGTTATTCTGAATAAGTATCCCAAACTGCACCCAGCCATGACCTCCCCCGCCTATTTACTGGTCGCCCATGGTAGCCGCGATCCCCGTCCCGCTCAAATCGTGAGTCATTTGGCCCATCTCATGGCACAACAGTTAGGACAGTCTCCAGTGGGAACAGCTGCCCTGGATTGTCAACCGGAACCTCTGCACCAACAACTGCTGAACTTTTATCAGCAGGTACAACGGCCCGTGCGGATTTTGCCCCTGTTTTTGCTGCCGGGGGTGCATGTGAAAGAGGACATCCCCGAGGAAGTGGCGATGGCGCGATCGCAGCTCCCGGAAACAGCCACCCTAGAGATTCTGCCCTATCTCGGCAGTCACGAGGGACTCGGCCAAGTCTTACAAGGGCAAATCCAGGCCGCCCCCCCCTGTGACGCCTGGATTCTCTTGGCCCACGGGAGTCGGCGGCCCGGGGGCAATGCTCCCATCGAGGCCCTAGCCGCACAACTCCCAGAACGAGTCGGTTGTCCGGTTCGCACCGCTTATTGGTCCGTTGAACCCCGCCTAGAGCAACAACTGCAAGACGATGAGCAGGCCGGATATAAACGGGTGGGGGTACTGCCCTACTTCCTCTGTCCTGGAGGACTCACCGATGCCATTGCCGAGAACCTACAGGCGATCGCCCGGCCCCAGGTTATCCTAGCTGACACCCTCAGCCAACATCCCGAATTGATGGCGATTTTACTGGACTTGTGCCAAGGCATCCCCGTCCGTTCACCCGTTTAACGACGGATGCTAACGTCCTCCGAGTCGTTCGATTTGTTCAAGGGCCCGTTCATAGCAGTTCACCCGGCCCACATCTAGACAGGCCTGGGCGGCGCGTTCATAATCGGCGATCGCCCCCGAGCGGTCCCGAAGCCTCTCCCGCACCGCTGCCCGATTAAAATAAGGCGTGGGCGACTGATCATTAAGCCGCAGGGCTTGAGTGTGGTCTTCCATCGCCCGTTGATAATTTCCTAACTGAGCATAGACGGTGCCACGATTGCTAAAGGCCACCGGATTATCAGGGTTCAAGTCAATCGCCTGGCTGTAATCCTCAATTGCCCCCTCTAAATCCCCCAATGCCCCCTTAGCCATGCCCCGATTACTAAAAGCTTTAGCATGGTTGGGGTTTAACTCAATCGTTCGGCTACAATCAGCGACAGCCTGTTCATAGTTCCCTAAATTGTAGTGAGCAATACAGCGATTGTTATAGGCGACCCAATCATCCTCTGCCAACTCCAGGGCCCGAGTACAATCAGCCACCGCCGCCTCATAGTCAAATAAATTCAGGTGGACACTACACCGGTTCACCAGTGCCTTAGTATGGTCCGGCTCTAAGGCCAACACCTGGCTATAATCCTGTTGTGCGCCGCGATATTCCCCCATATTGAAGCGAGCGCGACCGCGACTGTAGAAGGCATCAACATGGTCAGGGGCGACGCGAATGGCTTGGGTGAAGTCGGCAATGGCTTCGGTGGGGTTCCCGGCAGCGGAGTGGGCTAAGCCCCGATTAAGAAAGGCGTTGGGAGAACTAGGATCCTGTAGGATGGCTTGGGTGTAATCTTGAATGGCAGAGCTATAGTCCCCCAATTCATAGGAAATTAGGGCCCGTTGATAATAGGCATCAGCATCATTGGGAGACAATTGCAGCACTTGAGAGAAGTCCCTCATCGCGGCTTCTAGGTCTCCGGACTGGATTTGGGCTAAGCCTCGGTTGTAGAGGGCATTGTAGTGATTGGGATCTAACTCTAGGGTACGGCTGTAGTCTTGGATAGCTTCCTCAAGATTACCCTGGTCAAAGTGGAGATTAGCCCGTTGATAATGAGCTTCGACGTGATGGGGATGATGATAGATGGCGCGGTTGAGGGACTGTAAGGCTAAGTCTTGATTCCCCTGTTCTACGTTCGCCAGAGCCCGATGAAAAAAGTCCCGGGCCCGGCTTTCTCGGGGACGTTGCCAGAGCCAGAGTCCTAGGCCGACACTCAGGAGCACTAGCCCCAGACCACCAGCCCAACTGAACCACGAACGGGATGAGGAAGACGTGGCGGCGGGGGTTAAGGCGTCTTCCTCAAGGGGAGCCTCCGAGGCTTCGCCTGCCATCTGATACCGCTCTAAGATGGGGGCTAAATCCTCCAAAACCGCATTGGCTGACGGGTAACGTTTGGCACAGGAGTATGTCACCATTTTGTCGATGACGGCGGCTAGGTCGTCGGACACTTGGGTCCGTTTGCGCCAAATGAGGGTTCCCGATTCGTCTTGGAGTTTCGGGAGATTGTGAGCGGAGACGCCAGTGAGGGCTTGGATGGCGATCGCCCCGAGGGAATAGAGGTCACTGTTATATTGAGGATTGCCCTGAAACTGCTCAATGGGCATATAAACCGGGGTCCCGGCGGCGATGGTGCGTAGGGCATCATCTTGGGCAATTTGCTGGCTGAGAGCTTTGACGGAGCCGAAGTCAATGAGGAGCAGTTCTTGGTCATGATCGCGACGGATAATGTTTTCCGGTTTGACATCGCGATGGATGACTTCATGCTGATGGACGAAGACGAGGATTTGTAGGATATCCCATAACATCTGGGCGACAGTGGCTTCCGGAAGGGGTTGTCCTGGTAAAATTTCCTCACTCAAGGGATGGCCATCCACATATTCCTTCACCAGATAGAGGCGCTCCTCTTCTTGGAAGTAGGCTAGTAGACGGGGAATGCGATCATGGCTGCCGAGTTGTTCAAGGGTTTCGGCTTCTTGTTCAAACAGTCGTTTTGCCGTCTGAAGGGATTCGACACCACCTTTGACGGGGGAGAGTTGTTTGACGACACATTTAGGCAGGCCGGGACGGCGAACATCCGCTGCGAGATAGGTTTGGCCGAAGGCCCCTGATCCCAAAATCTTAATGATGCGATAACGTCTGTCTAAAAGGGTTCCGATCACTAGGGTTTTGCTCGCACCTGCCACGTCAGGAAACTCCGACTTGAGAAATCTTTATCTTCGATTATACTGGACAATATTTTGGGCGAACGGTGACTCAGATGACTCTCCAGGGTTATTGATTGGAGGAGATGAGATGGGAGTGGCGCGAGTCATGATGAGTATAGGTCTTTTTTGCTCGGTTCTGCTGGCGTTCCTGTTGGCGTTTGAGACGCCAGAGGTAAATTAGCCGTAAACTGCCGATGTAACTGACGATCGCCAATAGGGTGGCCATGACTAGAGACCCGAGCAGTAGATCCGCAAAAAACTCCCCAGTTTGGTCCAGGAAGATTTCTAGGGAGTTCCATTGAGGAGGCACATCACTACTGGAGCCGAGAAGTAAGCGCCCGATTTGGAAGTTCAGCCAATAGATGGGGAGATAGGTCAAGGGGTTACTGATCCAAGTACAGACAGCGGCACAGAGTTTATGACCTCGGGCCATCATGGCTAGGAGAATGCTAATGGGGGTTTGCATCCCAAATAAGGGAAAGCAGCCCGCGAAGACTCCAACCGCTACCCCTCGGGCGATGTATTCGGGGGGGTCTTGAAGACGGATCAAACGCCAGTAGTAATAGCGGATGATGCGCACCCCCCGTTCGAGAAGTTGAATCAGATAGGTGAGAACGTGTGAACCGAGCGGTTGAGTCATGAGTGAGTGCAAACGGTGAGATAGAAGGGACAGCTCATCTGGACTCCTCTGGCGATCGCCATTCCGGTCAGGGTTGACTGTCCATTGACGGTACAACAGACTTAAGATGAGAACGCCATGAGAAAGAGCCGTCACGAATGTCTGAAGCAGTGCTACGCCGGGATACTATTGTGGCCATCGCCACAGCGGTTGTCCCTCAACAGGGAAGTGTGGGAATTGTGCGTTTGTCTGGTGACGAGGCGATGGCGATTGCCAAACGCTTATTCCAGGCACCCGGCAAACAACCCTGGCAAACCCATCGCATTCTCTACGGAACCATCCGTCATCCGGAGACTTCGGCGTTGGTGGATGAAGCCCTGTTGTTACTTATGGTAGCGCCTCGCTCCTATACGCGCGAGGATGTGGTGGAATTTCATTGCCACGGAGGGATGATGGTGGTGCAACAGGTGTTGCAGTTATGCCTGGAGGCGGGGGCCCGCTTGGCTCATCCTGGGGAGTTTACATTACGGGCTTTTCTCAATGGCCGCATTGATTTAACGCAAGCTGAAAGTATTGCCGATTTGGTGGGGGCCCAGTCTCAGGCGGCCTCTCAGGCGGCGTTGGCGGGGGTTCAGGGACGATTGGCCCAGCCGATTCGTCAGTTGCGCGATCGCTGTTTGGATATTTTGGCGGAGATTGAGGCCCGGGTAGATTTTGAGGAGGATTTACCGCCGTTGGATGAGGGGACGGTGGTTGAGGATTTGGCGGCGGTGTTGCGGGAGATTGAGGGAATTGAGGCAACGGCGAGTCAGGGGGAGTTGTTGCGCACGGGGTTAAAGGTGGTGATTGTGGGCCGGCCGAATGTGGGTAAGTCCAGTTTGTTGAATGCGTGGAGTCGCAGCGATCGCGCGATTGTGACGGATTTACCGGGGACGACTCGTGATGTGGTGGAATCTCAGTTGGTGGTGGGGGGAATCCCGGTGCAGGTGTTGGATACGGCGGGGATTCGCCAGACGAGCGATCGCATTGAACAGATGGGGGTGGAGCGATCGCGCCAGGCGTTGGAGGCGGCGGATTTGGTCTTGTTTGTCCTGGATGCTGGCTCGGGCTGGACAGGGGAGGATGAGGCGATTTATCAGCGGGTGTGCGATCGCCCCCTGATTACAATTTGGAATAAGTGTGATTTAGTCGCCAGTCCCCCATCGCTTCCCTACCCCCAGTCGCCGATTCTCACAGCGGCGGCCCAACAGCAGGGAATTGAGGCGTTGGAAGCGGCGATTTTAGAGAAAGCCAACGCCCAAGACATTGAGACGGCCAATGTGGATTTTTGTATTAACCAACGTCAAGGGGCGGCGTTAACTCGTGCCAAATCTGCCCTAGAACGGGTCCAAGATACTATTAGCGCCCAGCTTCCCTTAGACTTCTGGACAATTGACCTACGGGAGGGGATTCAGGCCTTAGGCGAAATTACCGGAGAGGAGATTACCGAGTCCGTGTTAGACCGCATTTTCAGTCGGTTTTGTATTGGGAAGTAATGGCGATGACCCCCATCAAGGGGAGTTTACGAGAGCTGTTATGACGGTTCATGGCCGACTCAAAACAGGGTTTACCCTTCCGGGAGTTGGATGGTTAAGACGGCGGGAAGTTCATCAACAGCTCCCCATTGAGTTTCTAACTCCCGCAAGAAACGTTCCTGTTCCGCCCGTAAAATTTCAATATCTCCCCCGCCATGAAGTAGGGAAAACCAGATAATTCCCTTGTCTTGGGTGGGTAAGGCCCCCGATAGGGTACTCACGGCATTGAGACTTCCGGATTTCAACACGGCGTAGGGGGGGAGGGGACGCACCGTTAAAATACCCTCGGGTTCTCCGGCGACGGCCACCACATCGGCTAGGGTTAACCCCTGGGGGGCTAGTTCTTGCTGAATCGCCTGATACATCCGAATCACGGTTCGGGGCGACATTTGATTCTCTCGCCCTAATCCTGATCCATTAATGAGCCGAATTTCCTGGGGGGGAATCCCAGTGGCGGCGATGACGGTATCGCGAACCACCTCCGGCCCACCTATGGCGTTGGCCAACATATGGGCGATCGCATTGTTGCTGTAGCGATTCATCAGCTTCAAGATACGGGGGAGGGGTTGAGACTGATGGGCCAACAGCAGTTCTAGCTCAGATTCTCGGTCTGAGAGGGGTTGGAGTTGTTGCCGCACTTGGCCAGAAATCTCTAACTGGGGGCGAGGGGTCTCTGGGGGAAGAGTGCGATATTGGGCTTCGGCGTCCCCAGTCCAGAGACGAGCGTTAAGGGCCTGTTTGAGGAGTTCTCCTGAGAGAACGCTGTCTTCTTCAAAGTTCATAAAGAAGTCACCGACGATAATGAGATCTCCCGTGACTTCCCGTAATCCCAACTCGGTCAGTTGATTGGCGATGACGATGGCCTCCTCCCAAACAAATAAAGGGTCCATCTCTCCCACCACCAGCAAATCCCCGTCCAACACGCCATCCTTGATCTCACCTCGCCGGAAAAACTGGGTGGAAAAGCGATGATCCAAGTCAAACTGACGTAAGGCGGCCAGGGTGGTGGCGATTTTCGTCAGGGACGCGGCGGGGAGGGGAACGGTTCCGCCAATTTCGGCTAAGAGACGGTCATCGGTTTGGAGCCAAATTCCCTGTTGTTGGGGGTCAAAACCCTGCCCACTGAGGCGATTGAGATAGGCTTGTATCTGTTGCTGCACTTCTAAATCGGGATCACTGAGGGAGAGGGGTGAGGGTTCGGGGTTAGGAGAAGAGGAGCCAACAGGGGGAGGGGTTTCCTCGACGGGGAGACTCTCGGAAGGGGTGCAACTGCCCAGGAGAAGACCGGTTAGAATTATGGAGATTGGAAATTGGAGATTGGATAGACGGGGGAGACGGTTGTGGATTGGTTGAATTGGAGTCATGATCAAATTGGGATTTTGGTTTTGACCTTGGTAGGATTGAGATAAAACAGTTCTCAGGAGCCGGTCTGTTGTGCGTGAGTTATTGATTTTGGTTGCCCTGTTTAGTTTTATTTGGACATTTCAAACGCCCTCACTGCGACGATATAGTGGGTTTTCTAAGGATGAGCAGATGATTTTAGATCAGCTTTTAAATAGTCCTGAAGAGGTGATTAACGATTCGTATAAAATACAAAAAATACTCAAGATACTAAGCAAAGGCTCGAAGCGTGATGTGTCCAAATTTTATCATAGCATTCGCTACAAGGTGTTTGACTGGTCAAAGGAATTTGGCAAGCCACAAATTGCTCCTATTTTTGAAGACATTGCGGGTTTATACTATCAAAAAGCCTTGCCTAATGAAAATCCAATTAAAGTTATAGAGCAAATTCACAGAGACTTTGATTTTCTATGTAAGTCTTGAGGGGATACTGGCAAAGCCAGAGCATCAGCTTCGACGCAGTTTAAACCAGCCATCTTCTAGGAGTCCATATAAAACCGGAACCACGACTAAACTGAGAAGGCTAGAGGTAATTAACCCACCGATAATGGCGACGGCCATGGGTTGACGTAATTCGGCTCCCGCCCCCCAGCCGATGGCGATGGGGAGCATTCCTAAGACGGTTGAGGCGGTGGTCATGAGGATGGGACGAAAGCGAACTCGTCCGGTTTCTAGGAGGGCTTCAATGCGGGGTTTTCCGGCTTTGCGCAGTTGGTTGGCATAGTCCATGAGTAACAAGGCATTTTTGTCGAGTAGGCCGAGGAGAAAAATGGTGCCAATGAGAGAAATCATGCCAAAGTCACTTTGAGTAATGAGTAAGGCAAATAGGGCCCCAATGAGGGCTAGGGGCAGGGATAATCCTACGACTAAGGGTTCTAATAAGCGGCCAAAGGGCAGAATCAGAACCGCCAACATACAGGTGACGGATAAGGCTAAGGTGCCGCCGAAACTGCGGAAGACGCTGGCGGCATTTTGGGCATCGCCTCCGAGGTCTAGGCGGATGTCTGGGGGGAGGAGGTCTTGGGCGATCGCCAGGACGTCATCAGTGGCATCGCCGAGGGCCTGACTTTGGCGGAGATTGGCTTCAACATAGGCCACCCGTTCCCCGGATTTACGGCGGAGACTGGTGAGGTCACCGTCGGGGTCACTGGCGCTGGTTTCGATGTCGATGAGACCGGGTAAGTCGCTGATGGCGGCGGCGATGCGGCGGGCGGTTTGGTTGAGTTGGTCGAGGTCGTCGCCGAGGAGGGCAATTTGTAGGGGTTTGCTGTCGCCAATTTCGACGAATTGGATATCTTCAACGCTGACGCGGCTTCCTTCGGGCCGGGGGAGGCGATCGCGTAAGTCACTTTGGACGCTGGCCGTGTCGAGTTGGCGATCGCCCCGCAGTTGCACCGTCAGGCGGCCCCGATTGGGTTCGCCTCGGTAGCCGATGAGGGTATAGACGGATTCCACATCGGGATGGTCGCGCACCACGGTTTCAAGGTCGGCGGCGATGTCCTGACTGGCGGTGAGGATAAGCAAGCGTGGGTCAAATTCGGGCAGCCTCAGGGAGGGGTCTTGGTCTAATCCTTCCATCTCAAAGAGGTCAGGGTCGAACGCCTCCGCCTCGGCGGGGGAGAGGTCTTGAGGACTGGGAAACTCGGGCAGGGGGGCGGTATAGAGGATGTTGAACTCGCCGCGATCGAGTTGGGGAATAAAGCCTTTGGGAATCAGGGGAATTAGACCAATTCCCAGAACTAAACTAAGAACGGCGATGGCGAGGGTTAACCAGGGATGACCGAGGGCGTTGCGCAGTAGGGGTAAATAGAGGCGATCGAGAAGGTTGGGGGAGTTGGACGGGGGGCGATCGCCCTGGGGTTTGGGTTTCAGCCAATAGACGGCCAGGACGGGGGAGAGGGTGCGGGCCACGAGGAGGGAGATGAGAACCGCTGCTGAGACGGTAAGGCCGAAGGGTTTAAAGAATTGTCCGATGGTTCCCCCCATGAAGGCTACGGGGAGAAAGACGGCGACGATGGTGAGGGTGGAGGCGGAGACGGTGAGGCCAATTTCGTTAGTGGCGGCGATGGCGGCTTCCCGGGGGGGTAGGCCGTCGTCAAGATGGCGGGCGATGTTCTCTACTTCGACAATGGCGTCATCGACAATAATGCCGATGGTGAGGGCTAGGGCCAGGAGGGTGATGGTTTCGAGGTTGAAGTCATACACCGCCATGACGATGAAGGTCCCCAGGAGGGAGATAGGAATGGCTAGGGCGGTGATGAGGGTGGCCCAGAGGTTGCGTAGGAAGGCGAAGATGACGATAACGGCGAGGATAATGGCAAATCCTAGGGTGTCGATGGTGGCTTGGGTGGCTTCGCGGATAAAGTCGGCTTGGGTGGCGGCTAGGTCAACTTGAATTTGAGGATAGTCTTGGTCCCAGGTGGCGACGGTGGTTTCCACTTGGCGGACAACTTCGAGGGTGTTGGCGTCTCCTTCTTTGATGACTTGTAGGGCCAGGGCGTTCTCGCCGGCGAAGCGGATCAGGGTGGGGGCGTTGAGGTGGACGTCTTCGGTTAGGAGGTCTGGGTCACTCTCTGGGTCAATCTCAGCATCACCGAGGAGATCGACCCGCAGGACTCCGGGGAGTTGTTCGAGTTGGGGAATGAGGTCGTTTTCGGTGATGGGGGCGATGTCTGCTAGGTCGCTATCACCGGTGGGCCGTAGGGCGTAACTGATGGCGGCGGATTCGTTGAGGTTTAGGGGAATGACCTCTAGGTCGGTGTTGTCGGGGAGTTGGAGTTGGTTGAGGCGATCGCGGACGGCGTCGCTGGAGGGGGTTAGATCGACGCCGACGTTAAACAGGACGCTAATAACAGTCCGTCCGGGATAGACGCGGGATTGGATATCGTCGAGACCGGGTAAATCCCACAGTTGGGCTTCGATGGGTTCGGTGAGGTCGCTTTCAGTGCTGATGACATCCTCACTCTCCCCGGAGGCGTTGACGATGACCACGGGGAAGGTGATGTCGGGAAAGAGGGCGTATTGGAGGGAGGAATAGGCGAAAAGTCCGGCCACGGCGATGGCCAGCCAAATGGCGATGGTCACCATTCGATGCTGAATGGCCCATTTTGAGATGTTGAATCGTTCTCGCAGTGACATGAGCTATATCCGGGTCCCCATGGTGGTCCGACTCCCCTCAGGTGCGTCTCTCCCCCGGCTGGGGGGAACATTTACCTGGGGTTTAACGTCCATCTATCGTATCGTCTCCCAGTGCGTTGCGGGTTTCTCCTCCTTAACGGGGGCTAAGTTGGGGATAAAATGTTGCAGGTGTAACAAAAGGGTATAGAATCTGTAAAACTCGCGACATAATGGGAGTAACGAAGGGTGAATCTTCCGTTGCTCGGATGACGTCTGTTTCTGGGAGACCCCAAGATCATGATTGCAACATCTTCTCTGTCGGGAGGCGATCGGGTTCTGACCGATGCGCAACCCCAAAGCCAAGTCTATAAAGGACATTTGATTATTCCACGCTACAGTCGCGCCTGGTGGTGGGCGACGGTGATTGATCCCCATGGGGATGAGGTCAAGGGTCCGGGGGAGGGTCACGCCTCTCAAGACCAGGCCATTCGCGATGCTAAGGATTTAATTGATGGGCGATCGCCCTGGATGTGATGCTATGTGATGCTGGTTTCTAGAGCAAAAATCGCGGTGGAACCAGCCAGAAAAGTGTACTCTGGCCGATGATTTCTCCGTCATCTGGAAGATTGACGCCAATTACACCGGCTTTTTTGACAATTAGTTTTTCGCGAACTTCTCCCCAAATGAGTTGTTCGGCCCACTGTCCTAAGTCGGGTTCATGTCCAACGACGGCGATCGCCACATCGCCGTTTTTGCTTGTTTTGGGGAGGGTGTTGTACCAGTTTAGCCAGTCTTGAATGGGGCCGCAGGGGGCTAGGGCGGGGAAGATCTCGGGTTGGGGGCTGAGTTTGGCGTTGTGCAAAATGTCGGCGGTTTGTTGGGCCCGAATCAGGGGACTGGTGAGGAGATGGTCGAATTGTAGACCGAGTTCTGCGAGGCGTTTGGCGATTTTACGGGTTTTCTTGACTCCGGCGTCGGTGAGGGGCCGTTGGCGATCATCAGGATAGGTTTGGGGATTGCGATCGGCGGCAATGCCATGACGGATGAGATAGAGTTGGGGCATGGGGGAATGGGGATGTTGGGGGTTCTCTGATTTTAGCTGGGGATGGTTCTTTGAGGGTTTGTAGGGTTGACTACCATTGGGGGTGGGAAAACTGATTAAACTGTTCTCATCAGAATTTCCACTAACTTTAAATAATGAAGAAGCTGTCATGGTATTTTGGCTTGGCAGTTGTGGGGCTGCTGTTGATGATGGGCCTGTCGGCGCGACATCAACCGTTCCTACGGGCCGATAGTCCCCCAACTGCTGTGACTCTCACGGTCTCGGCTGCCTCGGATTTGCGGGATGTGTTTCCGGAAATTGGTCAAGCGTGGGAGGCGGAAACGGGACATTCCCTGCGCTTTAATTTTGGATCTACGGGACAATTGGCTCAGCAAATTGCACGGGGTGCGCCGGTAGATGTGTTTGCTGCGGCTAATCGCCAATTTGTGGATGATTTAGACCGAGAGGGATTGGTTTTTCCGGAAACGAAAGCTCTCTATGGGGTGGGACGTATTACTCTCTGGCAACGAGAGGAGGCGTCCCTAGACATTAACCGGCTTGAGGATTTGCTAAAACCGGAGGTGCGACGGGTGGCGATCGCCAACCCCAATCATGCTCCCTATGGAACGGCGGCGAAGGAAGCCTTGGAAGCCGCCGGCATCTGGGAGGAGATACAACCGAAACTGATTTTTGGGGAGAATATCAGTCAGACTCAACAGTATGCGATGACGGGGAATGTGGATGTGGCGATCGCCGCTCTCTCGATTAGTGTGGAGAAACCGGGACGCTGGGAACTCATTAGCGATACTCTCCATCATCCCCTGGAACAAATGCTGGCTGTACCCAAAAATGCTCCCTATCCTCAGGAGGCGAAAGAGTTTGCGGCGTTTATTAATGGGGAACAGGGACGGCCATTGATGGAAAAATATGGCTTTGTGGTTCCTGATTCTCCAGAAACGCCATGATTTGGCAACCGTCCTTTCTCTCGTTACAAGTTACTCTCAGCGCCAGTCTGGTGATTTTTGTGCTGGGGTTGACGTTGGGGACGGTTTTGGCGAAATGCCGCTTTCCGGGCCAATTGGTTCTCTCGACGGTCTTGAATTTGCCTCTGGTGTTACCGCCGAGTGTGGTGGGGTATGGCTTGCTGTTGGCGTTGGGCCGGGGAAGTCCGATTCGAGAGTGGTTGGGGATTGACCTCTTGTTTACTTGGCAGGCCGCCGCCATCGCCTCGACGGTGGTGGCGTTACCGCTGATGGTTGAGTCAACCCGAGCGGCGATCGCGAATGTTAATCCGGAACTGGAAGCGGCGGCCCGGACGTTGGGATCGACGGAGAGGGAAATTCTCGTGCGCATTACGCTTCCCTTGGCCTATCGGGGGATTTTGGCGGGTTTTACCCTCAGTGTCGCGAGAAGTTTGGGGGAGTTTGGGGCGACACTGATGGTGGCGGGAAGTATCCCCGGACGGACTCAAACTCTGCCCCTGGCGATTTATGATGCGGTGGAGTCGAGAGAGTATGGTCTGGCTAATATTATGGTCTTGATGATGACGGTGATCGCCTTCCTATTTCTCTATTGGGTGAGACGATTAGACAATGCACCTCATCCCTAACTTTATTGACGGATTGCCATCATGTCTCTGACGGTTCAGATTCAAAAAAATTTAGCGAATTACTCTCTGGAGGTTGACTTTGAGTTAGAACGGCAACCGTTGGGCCTGTTGGGACGTTCAGGATCGGGGAAAAGTCTCACCCTACGCTGTATTGCGGGGATTGATACGCCGGATGCGGGCAGAATTGTCTTAAATGACCGGGTTCTCTATGATTCTCGACGGGGGATTAATCTCCCCAGTCGCGATCGCCGGGTGGGGTTTGTCTTCCAAAATTATGCTCTCTTTCCCCATCTGACGGTTCGGGACAATATCGCCTATGGTTTGAAAGGCTGTGGGAAGGCGGAGCGGTTGCGTCGGGTGGAGGAGCAGTTACAGCAGGTGCAACTGCTGGGATTGGGCGATCGCTATCCCCATCAACTCTCTGGGGGACAGCAGCAACGGGTGGCGTTGGCCCGGGCCCTGGCCCCGGAACCGGATCTATTACTCCTGGATGAACCGTTCTCGGCTCTGGATGCTCATCTACGCAGTGAGTTGGAAATCCAATTGAGTCAAACGCTGGCTGATTATCGGGGCTTAACGTTGTTTGTCAGTCACAATTTAGAGGAGGCCTATCGCCTCTGTCCCCATCTGTTGGTTCTCTCCCAAGGTCGGATGATTGCTCAGGGAGCTAAGCAAAGCATTTTCGATAATCCGGGAACGGTGACGGTGGCTCAGTTGACGGGATGCAAGAACTATTCTCGCCTCGAACTTCTGTCATCTCAGCAAATCCGTGCTTTGGATTGGAACTGTACTCTGGAGACGCAGGGGGAGGTGTCGCCGCTGCATACTCATGTGGGGATTCGCGCTCATCATCTTGTCTTTTTGGAGGGTTTAGAGGGAGTTAACAGCTTCCCGGCTTGGCTGGCGGGGAGTAGTGAAACGCCTCATCGGCAAACTCTCTATCTGAAGTTGGGGGAACCGCCGGCGAGTTCTCAGGATTATCATGTGCGGGGGGAGGTGTTTAAGGAGGTTTGGGAAGGGCTGAAATGCCGTCCGTTTCCTTGGTTTGTGGGGTTGTTGCCGTCTCGTTTGTTGTTGTTGGAGGGGGGGAACCACGGAGTCACGGAGGACACAGAGGTGGAGAAAGAGAAAGGGAGGGGGAGAGGGAGAAGGGGGGTTATTTTTGGGGTCCAAAGCCGCAGAAACGGGCTTTTTTGAGGCGTTTCCATTTGCCTCGGGGGGCGAAGTCTAGGAGGGAGCGATCGCCCTCGCTGTCGCTGGTCCAGATGCCGCTGGGGTCGTCGGGGTCGTCGGGGATGGCTTGTAGTCTGGCCCAGAGGGGACGGATGTCTAGGGGATAGGTTTTGGGGTCGAATTGGGGCATGAGTCCGGCGTCGGCGAGAAGTTCTAGGTCTCGTTCAAAGGTGCGGATGAGGCGTTTGCGGCTGTCGCGATCGCTCTCGGCTCGGTCGAGTCTGGTTCGGCCATAGGCGATGGTCATGAAGGTGGAGACTCGCAGGGGACTCTGGCGGCCAAAGCGTAACTTAAAGATGAGCCAGAAGAGCGATCGCACCATTCCTGGATGTTGTTGCCAGTTGCGAAAGGCCAGTTCGATCCAATCGGCTTCAATGTTGGTGGTTTGATAAAATCCTCGTCCTTGTTGCTGGCCTTGGGGATTGAGGAAATGCTCAACCCAGGGGCCGGGACGAATGGAGAGGGTGAAGCCACTGGGATGGGGTTGAGACCCCTGAGGGGGATGATGCTCAAATTGGACTAATTCCCACAGGGGATGTTCGGCTTCTTCAAAGGCGGGAATATCTCCCTGTTGTAACCAATGAATGGCGACACGGAGGCGGCTCACTTCCCGCACGAGACGCTCTAGCAGGGTCAGTTTATCGTGTTGGCTGAGATCCCGTCGTCGTTGGAGCCCAAAATAGTCTGCAAGGTCGCGATCGCTCAAGGAAAAGACCCCCTGGGTCGGGTCTGGGAGCTGGGTCGCTTTGGCTGCATAAATCAGATGTAAACAGGCTGAGCGAATGTCAAATTCGGCAATATTTGAGTGGGAGGTCGGGTCTTGGTTGTCTCCCTGAAGCCAAAATTGCAGTTCTCCTCGCCCCCGTTTTACGGGTTTACGATAGGTCCAGCGATCGCCCTCCCAAATCCAAGGGATATCGCCTCGTTGAGCCAAAAGATTACAGCCTTCCCAAATGACCAGGGGAGAGGCTAGATTCAGATGCAGGTGTTGGCTGGATTTGTCACGGGGAGGAGAGTGGGCTGGGGGGTCAAAATCTTGGTTGTGAGAGCAGTTGGAGCCGACAGGAAGCCAGTTTAAATCTAGAACTCCCATGGGTCGGAATTGCCGAAATTTGGGATTAAGGTGCCGATGAATGACCTGGGGCACACAGATTTCAGGACATTTCTGGCAACTGGGATAGCCTGAACGGTAGGGAAATAACATCATGGGCTGTGCTTGGATTATAAACAAAAAACGAACATTCAAAAACTAGAGATTTCGCTAGGCTGACCGAATTAAAGACAGATAATTTTTATGATTAGGTTAGGTTAAGGTTAAGTCCACAATTTTTTATAGTTTTTATTGCTGCAAAATCGATAAATTGTTGCAACTTATACTTTTTTACTTTTCCTTGATGTATAAAATATGTATCGTTTCAAGAGCCAACTCAATCCCAAATTTACCATGCAAGTTACAGAAGGAAATGTTTTAAAAGGAACCATCAAGCATATCAACGTAGGAACGGTGAATGCTGAGGTGACCTTAGAGGTCAATCCAGGGGTAGAAATTACCGCCATGGTGACGAAAGCGTCGGTAGATACGTTGCAGTTGAGTCATGGAAAAGATGTTTATGCCGTCATTCAAGGAAGTCATGTCATGATTGATGTGGATTAATGCCAAAACATTTCCCCCTCTTCGGTGTTCCGAGGAAGACTTAGGAGGGGGGAGATGCGGATGCCAGAGCTAACACTTCGTCGGCTCCTAAGCCCCGTTTGAGTTGGGTGGCTCGTACTCGTACGGCATCGAGTAGGGATTGTTGATAATGGGGGCTAGTGGGGGTTAGGGAGAGCTGATGGCGTTCTAGACAGGCGGCGATCGCCCGTCGCCCGGAATGTTTGCCGATTCCGATCTGATGCTGGGTTCCCAGCCATTGGGGGGGGAAGGGTTCATAGGTTTGGGGATTTTTGAGGATACCATCGGCATGAATCCCCGATTCATGGGTAAAGACATTCTCCCCGACGATGGCTTTCCAGGGGGGGAGGGGCCCAGGATGAGTGAACTGTTGAACGGCTTGGGAGAGTTGTAACAGTTGACGACTATCAATGCCAAAGTCCCAATCCTGAAGGCGACGCATGGCAACAACGACTTCTTCGAGGGCCGCGTTTCCGGCCCGCTCGCCGATTCCGTTGACGGTGACATCGACAACCTTGGCCCCGGCTCGCAATCCCGCTAGGGCGTTGGCGGTGGCCATTCCTAGGTCGTCATGGGTATGCACTTCAACGGGAATGTCGAGGGAGTCGACGAGGGGCTGCACCTGTTCCATCATCTGGAAGGGGTCAAGGATACCGAGGGTGTCACAGAAGCGAAACCGTTGCGCTCCTAGGCGTTGGGCGGTTTTAGCTACGGCTAAGAGAAATTCGGGATCGGCTCGGGAGGCATCTTCTGCGCCGACGGAGATAAACTGGCTGCGATCGCGGGCGAAGGTCAGACTCTCCTCTAACTGCTGCCAGAGACGTTGACGATCGCCCCCAAATTTGGCGGCAATTTGCACCTCGGAGACGGGTAGGGAAATATGAACCCGTTGCAACCCACAGTCAAAGGACGCGGCTAAATCGGAAATGCGGGCCCGGTTCCATCCCAGGAGTTCGGCATTGAGAGAACTGTTGACGAGAGTGGTGATGGCCACGGCCTCCTCACCTCCCATAGCCGCGACTCCCACCTCGATTTCTGGCACACCGATGGCATCGAGGAGTTGGGCGATCGCGACTTTCTCATCTGGGGTCAAGGCGACTCCGGCCATCTGCTCCCCATCCCGCAGGGTGGTATCGAGCAGTTTAGGGTGGAGAGGGTCAGTTCCAAAAGCGTTCTGACGGTCGTTCATGATGGCTTGTCAACATAAGGGTTACAGTGACGTCCGTAAATTCCCCTAAAGAAGCACCGCAACCTTAACCCGCCGGGAATTTCTATCGATGCCTTAGGGTAACATGACTGCCTAGAGATTAAATGCAAGCTTGGATACAGAATGCCCGTGACTTCACCTGGCCGCTCGCCGATTCGATGGCCGGACTCTGCTAACAGACTGCCTAGAGATTGGATTCCCAAACTCGGGCTTCTCAGTTTTTTTAGCTACGCATGATACAAAAAAACGGATTTAAAAAATGTCTTAATTATTTTTTAATATTTTAGGTTAACTTTATTAAGAAAATCTAAAACTGTTACCAATTAGGCATTTCAGGGGGGAGCAGCGTGCCTTATTTCCCGAGACTGGACATTTTCTTTCCCTCCTAATTGTCATTTTCTGCCGCCGTATTCTATAAAATAAGCTACAAAACTCGATGCTAAGTTGAGGCAATCACTGCAAGACCCCCACCCCCCAAAAAAAATTTTTATTCCTCTCAAGCCCCAGAACATAGCCTTTAGCGCAATGATTCGATTTGGTAATGGAAACCCCAATACTCCCCGATGGATGTCTTACAGTGACATCAAGGAGTTTACGGATCGCTTTCCCGTATAAATACATACAAAACTCTGTAATCTTACTCGTCCGTGAATGAATGGAGGATAGATATGACCCTT
This sequence comes from Phormidium yuhuli AB48, assembly GCF_023983615.1. GTDB lineage: Bacteria > Cyanobacteriota > Cyanobacteriia > Cyanobacteriales > Geitlerinemataceae > Sodalinema > Sodalinema yuhuli. The sequence continues at coordinate 3,936,448 of NZ_CP098611.1, forward strand.
AGCCCAGCGAGATCTCCAAGTCCCCAAACCCTACCGGAACCAACTGCCCGGGTCGCTGTTGCCACCCAGGGCCAGGGCTTAGTGGATACCCACTTCGGCCATGCCAGTCAGTTTCATATCTATGATGTGAGGCGATCGCACGCCGAGTTTATCGAAGTCCGTGATGTTGCCCCCTACTGTCACGGGAAAGAGGACAGCCCCGGCGACCTCAGTGCCATTCTGGATACCCTGCAAGACTGCCAAGCGGTGATGACCTCACGCATTGGCATTGGACCCGAGGATCGTTTGCGTGATGCCGGTATCGAACCGGTGCAAGTTTACGACACCATCGAAACGGCCTTATTTAGCTTTTACGATCGCTATCGTCAGGTCGTCACCTAACCCCAGCCCTCCACCGCCTCCCCACCATGTCAGTTATTTATCTCGACAACAATGCCACCACCTGCGTCGCCCCTGAGGTGTATGAGGCCATGTCGCCTTACTTCACGCAGTATTATGGCAACCCTTCCAGTATGCATCGCTTTGGCGGACAGGTTGCTCGCGGCCTACGTCAGAGTCGCGAGGCCATCGCCGCCCTCATCCACGCGGAAGCCAATGAAATCATCTTCACCAGTTGTGGAACGGAGGGGGATAACGCCGCTATTCGGGCCGCCCTAGATCGTCAACCGGACAAACGCCACATCATCACCACCGCCGTTGAACATCCTGCCATTCTCAAACCCCTGCAACGGCTGGAAAAACAAGGCTATAGCGTGACCTATCTCGGGGTGGATGGCAAAGGACAACTGAAGTTAGAGGAGTTGCGACGGGCCATCCGCGATGACACCGCCCTAATTTCAGTGATGGCCGCCAACAACGAAACGGGAACCATCTTCCCCATTGAACGCATTGGCCATCTGGCGAAAGAGCGAGGGGTTTTGTTTCATGTAGATGCCGTACAAGCGGCGGGCAAGATTCCCCTTGATGTCAGCAGCGGAGTTATTGACTTTCTGGTTCTCTCGGGTCATAAGTTCCATGGTCCGAAAGGCATTGGCGTGTTATATGTCCGTCGCGGTGTACGCTTTCGTCCGTTCCTGGCCGGTGGCCATCAGGAACGGGGACGACGGGGAGGAACGGAGAATGTCCCTGGGATTATCGGTTTAGGGACAGCAGCGGAGTTGACCTTAAAAAGCTTTGACGAGGATCATACCCGGATCGCTCAGTTGCGCGATCGCCTCGAACAAGGCATTCTCAGCCAAATTTCGGATACCCAACGCAATGGCCATCCTGGCTTACGGTTACCGAATACCGCCAATATCGGATTTAAATATGTGGAAGGAGAGGCGATTTTACTGTCTCTCGATCGCGAAGGCGTTTGTGCGTCATCTGGTTCAGCCTGCACGTCAGGTTCACTGCAACCGTCTCACGTTTTGCGGGCCATGGGCTTACCCTATACCCTGCTCCATGGTTCAATTCGCTTTAGTCTATCCCGCTACACCACGGCGGCCGAGATTGAACAGGTCATCGCCCTATTACCCTCAATGATTAATCGGCTACGAGAACTATCGCCCTTTTCCCGGGACAACGAAGCCACTCACCCTTGGTTACAAGAACAAAGCCAACGAGTCGGCATCGCCTAACCCCCCTCTTGCCTCTTGCCCATCTTTAAAGGAGCCTCATCATGTGGGATTACACCGACAAAGTTATGACCCTGTTTCACGAACCCCATAATATGGGGGCGATCGCCCAAGATGATTGTCGTCAAGGAGAAGCGATCGCCATCGGAGAAGTGGGAAGTATTGCCTGCGGCGATGCCCTGCGACTGCATCTGCGGATTCAGAAAGCCAATGACCTGATTCTCGATGCCCGATTTCAGACCTTTGGTTGCGCCAGTGCGATCGCCTCCTCCTCAGCCTTAACGGATCTCATCAAGGGCAAAACCGTTGATGAAGCCTTACAGATTGATAACCGCACCATCGCTGAATTTCTTGGGGGACTGCCCCAAGAGAAGATGCACTGTTCGGTAATGGGACAGGAAGCGTTGGAAGCTGCTATTGCCAATTATCACGGAGTGCCGACGGCGATCGAGGATGATGAGGACGAGTCGGCTTTAATTTGCCAATGTTTTGGCGTGACCGAAAATCGTATCAAACGAGTGATTCGCGACAATCATCTCACCAGCGCCGAAGAGGTGACCAACTATATTAAAGCCGGTGGCGGTTGCGGGTCCTGTTTAGCCGAACTCGATGATCTCGTCGCAGAAGTCTATGAGACTGCCGACGCCACTGACCCGGCGACTCCTCGCACCTCCAAGCCCCCTGAATCCGTTGCCGAACCCGTTGCCGAACCCGTTTCGGTTCCTATGGCCAATCTGACCAACTTACAGAAAATTGCCTTGATTCAGTCTGTGTTAAATCAGGAGATTCGTCCCGTCTTACTCGAAGATGGCGGTGATGTTGACCTATATGATGTGGACGGCAATTTAGTATATGTTTCTCTCCAGGGTGCTTGTGGGCAATGCGCCAGTTCTCGCCTGACCCTGAAAGGATTTATTGAACGAACTCTGCGCGATCGCGTTTCCCCAGATTTAATCCTAGAAACTCTGGACGTCTAAGAGTAACGGCTTCCGTTAGACATCATCAAAAAATTGAATCCTAGAGATTACTGTAGAGTTCGTCTGTGCGCTCTACAGTTTTTTTAGGTTAAGAGGGGGAACCACGAACTCACGGAGGAGATGAAGAGAATGGAGAGCAAGAGGAGCTGAATAGGGACTTACAGTATTTCTTTTGCTTTGTTAAGAAAAAAATAAAAGTGTTAAAAATGCTTCAAAATGCGAATTAAATAAAAACACATAAAACCTGGATTTTGCAATTAATGCTACAGTTCCTATTAAAAATAGATCCTATAGTAGATTCAGATGAAAAAAGAGGTTCAGAGATTTTTTTAATTTGAAATCAGAACCATCTCTGCCACTCTAATCATCTTGGACAGGACGAGCGCCTAGAATGAGTAGAAGCTTCTAACTCTCCTCAGCTTCAAGCGCCATTCTGCCCCAACAACAGAACTTTAGATTCTACAAACAATGAGGTTGAATCATGCGTAAGATTGCTGTTTACGGAAAAGGCGGAATCGGCAAATCCACCACCACTCAAAACACTGTGGCAGGTTTAGTCGAACTCGGTCGCAAAGTTATGATTGTCGGTTGTGACCCGAAAGCCGACTCCACCCGTCTCCTCCTCGGAGGCTTGCACCAGAAGAGCGTGTTAGACAGCCTGCGGGAAGAAGGAGACGAAGTCGAACTCGAAGATATCCGCAAAGAAGGATTTGGCAAAAGCCTCTGTGTGGAATCCGGCGGTCCTGAACCCGGTGTTGGCTGTGCTGGACGGGGGATTATCACCTCCATCAGTATGCTCGAACAACTCGGAGCCTACGACGAAGAAGTCGGACTTGACTATGCCTTCTATGATGTCTTAGGAGACGTGGTTTGTGGGGGGTTTGCCATGCCAATTCGGGAAGGTAAAGCCCAAGAAATTTACATCGTCACCTCCGGCGAAATGATGGCAATGTATGCCGCTAACAACATCTGCCGGGGGATTCAGAAATACGCTGTTTCCGGCGGTGTGCGTCTTGGTGGTTTGATTTGTAACTCCCGTAAAGTGGACCGGGAAGATGAACTCATCTCCGCCTTGGCGAAATCCCTAGGCACACAGATGATTTACTTCATGCCTCGGGACAACATTGTCCAACGGGCGGAACTGAACCGCCAAACGGTGATTGAATATGCACCGGAATCAGAGCAAGCGGACCACTACCGCAGCTTGGCGAAGGCGATTGATGAGAATACCAATCATGTAATTCCCAAGCCTCTGGAGAACGAAGAACTCGAAAGTCTCCTGATGGAATATGGACTCTATGCCACGGTCTAAGGTGACTGTATCCCCTTCGTCCCCTCAACTGTGTGGGGGGAAACTCTCCCCCCTTTATTGTTTATTGTGTGTTGATCATGACTAACATTATGGTACGGGCGATCGTACGCCCCGAAAAAACCCCCGATGTCTTGCAAGCCTTGCTCAATGCTGGATATCCCGCCGTCACTAAACTCGGTGTCTTTGGTCGGGGTAAACAGCGGGGACTGAAAATCGGCAACGTCATCTATGACGAGCTACCCAAAGAACTGTTGATGCTTGTGATTGACGAGAGCCACAAGAATGCCGTCATTGGCGTTATCCTGGATGCCGCTCGCACGGGAACTGAAGGGGCCTACGGCGATGGTAAAGTCTTCGTCAGCCCCGTCGATGAAGTTTACACCATCAGTACCGGAGTCAAGGAAGCTGCTGACGTGAAAACAACCGTCGCCGTTTAACCACTCGTCCTTGTCTTCCCTAACTGTGAGGTCGCGTCAGAACGCGAAACAGACCCATGAAAGAAGTTTTAGCTGTAATTCGCATGAACCAAATCGGGCGTACCAAACAAGCGCTCGTCGATGCCGGATTTCCGGGATTCAATGCGGTGCAAGTGACAGGACGGGGGCGACAGGCTATCGAAGCCGAAGCCGTTGAAGCCCTCAATCAAAATCCCGAGTATGCCACTGAAGTCCTGCCTCTACTGGGGCGGATTCCCCGACTGATTCCCAAACGCCTTCTCAGCATTGTCGTCAGTGATGAGCAAGTTGAGCGGGTTGTCACCACCCTCATTCGCACCAATCAAACCCGAAATCCCGGTGATGGCAAAATTTTCGTCCTTCCAGTGACTGAGACGGTTCGCGTCCGCACTGGAGAAACCGGACGAGTTGCCCTTGATGAAATGACCGGTTAACCGAGGAACACTCCATGACTGACACAACACGCACCCAAACCGATTTGGAACGCCAAATCGCTCAAGCTTCCCAGGATGTCAAGGAAGCTCGTTCTCCCATTGACTCCACCACAACCCAGACCGCCGTTAAAGATATTGTCGAGGCCTATCCGGCTAAAGTGGGCAAAAAACGGGCCAAACATATTGTCGTCCGTGACCCCAACATTCCCGAACAAACCATCGAGGCCAACGTCCGCACCACACCGGGCATTATCACCCAGCGGGGTTGCGCCTTTGCCGGTTGTAAAGGGGTGGTTGTCGGTCCCATTGGTGATGTCGTTCATATCGTTCACGGTCCTGTTGGCTGTTCCTATTATTCCTGGCTCATTCGCCGCAACCAATTCCGGGCCCGAGCCAACGGCCGCAACTTCGTCAACTACTGCTTCACCACAGACTTGACGGAACATGACATCGTTTTTGGCGGGATGAATAAACTCCGCCAGGCGATTCAGGAGGCGTACGACCTCTTCCAACCCCCTGCTATTACCGTTCACTCCACTTGTCCTGTGGGACTGATTGGGGATGACATTCAAGGGGTATCCCGCGAGATGTCCGAGAAACTCGGCATCAGCATTGTCGCCTTTAACTGTGAAGGCTATAAAGGCGTCAGCCAGTCCGCTGGACACCACATCGCCAACAATGGCTTCTTTAAAAATTGGATTGGTACCAATGAAGAGGCTGAAGAGGTTGAAGGCTACACCGTCAACTTGATGGGTGAGTACAACATCGGCGGCGACACCTGGGAAATCGAGCGCGTTCTTGAGAAATGCGGCATTCAGGTGATTAGTAAGTTGAGTGGCGATGGCTCCTACGATGAAGCCACGGAATCCCATTTAGCGAAGTTGAACTTGGTCATGTGCCACCGTTCGATTAACTATATGGCGGACATGATGGAAACCAAGTTCGGGATTCCCTGGATTAAGGTTAACTTCATTGGGGTCAATGCCTTTGCTAAGAGTTTACGCAAGATTGCCGAAGTCTTCGATGACCCGGAACTGACGGAACGCATTGAGACGGTCATCGCTGAAGAGATGGCAGAAACGGAGGCCCAACTGGCCACCTATCGTGAACGGCTGACTGGAAAGACCGTCTTCCTATTTGTGGGAGGCTCTCGCGCCCACCACTATCAAGAACTGTTTGCGGATTTGGGCATGAAAACTGTGGTCGCCGGCTATGAGTTCGCTCACCGGGATGATTACGAAGGTCGCGATGCCTTGCCCAACATCAAAATTGATGCTGACAGCCGCAACATTGAAGAAATTCATGTCAAGCAGGATCCTGAACGCTATAATCCTCCATTTTCGGAAGAAGCCCTTGCCAAAATGGAGACAAACAACACCCTCAAGGATTACAAGGGCATGATGCCTGATATGGGTGAGGGAACCCTGCTGGTGGACAATATCTCCCACCATGAACTGGATGTGCTGATTGAACGCTTTAAACCCGACTTGATTGGGTCTGGGATTAAGGACAAGTACGTGATTGAGAAGTTGGGCATTCCTTGTAAGCAACTGCACAACTATGACTACGGCGGACCCTTTGCTGGGTTCCGGGGTGCGGTCAACTTCGCCAAGGATGTGGATTTACGGGTCAATACCCCCGTTTGGAAGTACGTTAAAGCCCCCTGGCTGAACTAATCCCCGCGAGCGGTGCGTTCCGGCAAGTTTTAACCGATTGGTCGAAGCTTCATCTTCATTGAAGCCGGAACACACCCTACCCCTGTTCTCTGTTCCCTACATTCCCAAAGATTATGTTAGACGCAACTCCAACCACTTTAGTTGAACGCCAAGCCTTACGGGTTAATCCCGCGAAAACCTGTCAACCGATTGGTGCAATGTATTCCGCCCTAGGGATTCATGGCTGTTTACCCCATTCCCACGGGTCTCAAGGCTGCTGTTCCTATCACCGTTCTCACCTAACACGCCATTTCCGGGAACCGATTATGGCGGCGACCAGTTCCTTTACGGAAGGAACGGCGGTGTTTGGCGGTGGTGCGAATCTTCGCCAAGCGTTGAAAACTATCTACAAACTCTATGATCCCCCGGTTGTGGCGATTACAACCACCTGTCTATCGGAAACCATTGGCGATGATATCCCGACTATTATTCGGGAAGCCACTGAGAGTGGTGTGATTCCCAATGGAAAAACGGTCATTCATGCCAATACTCCCAGTTATGTGGGTTGTCACATCACCGGCTGGTCGAATATGACCGCGTCGATGGTGAAGTATCTCTCGGAACGCAGCGGTGAGTCCCGCAATCAGGTGAATCTCATCCCTGGCTATGTTGAACCCTCAGACACTCGCGAATTAAAACAAATGCTCGCCACTTGGGGCATTGATGCGGTAACGTTCCCGGATACCTCTGATGTGGTGGATACACCGCAAACGGGACATTTCCAAATGTATCCTCAGGGTGGAACGACGGTTGAGGCCCTGAAAACTACTGGGGATAGTTTGGCAACGATCGCCCTCGGCCCAGAAGCCAGTACCCAGGCGGCGATCGCCCTTGATGCCAAATGTCAGGTTCCGGCTCATATCCTAGATTTACCGATTGGGGTAGCCGCCACAGACCGCTTGGTGCAAACTCTAATGGATGTCACCGGAACTCAGCCGACGGACGAGATTGTCAACGCTCGCGGTCGTCTGGTGGATGTGATGACGGATATGCAGGCTTATCTGTATGAAAAACGGGTCGCGATCGCTGGAGACCCGGATCAGGTGGTTCCGCTGGTGGAAATGTTGGTTACCTGTGGTGCCAAGCCGGTGTATGTCATTACTGGGGCGGAGTCTAAGTATTTCCGCGATCGCACTCAAGCCATTTTAGGCGAGACGGTTCCTGAAGCGGTGATTCGCGATAATGCTGACTTGTTCTATCTACACCAGTTGATGAAACAAGAGCCGGTCGATCTGCTTATCAGCAATGTTTACGGTAAGTATATTGCCCGGGCTGAAGATGTTCCCTTTGTCCGCTACGGCTGGCCCATCCTGGACCGTGTGGGACATAGCTACTTCCCCACCCTAGGCTACGGCGGCAGTTTACATCTGCTCTGCACCATCATCAACACCCTGCTTGATCGCAAGGATCGCGATGATCCTGATGAAGTCTTTGAGTTGGTTCTCTAAGCCAACCTCTGAATTGGGGGACGGCCTGGGCCGATTCCCCCTGAATCCCTCCTGAATCTCTGGAGAAACATCATGAACACTCCCAAACATCATTTATTTGTCTGTGCTGGCTTCCGCACCCGTGGCGATGCTCAAGGAGCCTGCACCAAGAAAGGCTCTCTGAGTCTAGTGCAGTACCTGGAAAATGAACTGGTCGATCGCGATTTGGAAGATGTGGTGGTATCCACAACTGGCTGTCTCAAGATGTGCGATCGCGGTCCCGTCCTGATGGTCTATCCTCAAGGAGACTGGTACGGCAATGTGGATGAAGATGCTCTCGATGACATCCTCGATGCCTTAGAGGAAGGGACAACCGCCGATGAGTATCTGCTAACGAAATAGCACCTTCCAATTGCACAGGTCAATAGTGTCTGGCCTCCCCCAGCGGACCCGTCACTGTTGACCATTCAGGATTAACTGACACCATGGAACCGACTGTTCTCAAAGGTCGTGAAACGCAAGTTTACCGCAAAGGTAAAGAACCGTTCGCGATGGAATGCAACAAACAAAGCCTGGCCGGGGCAGTCAGCCAACGGGCCTGTGTCTTCTGCGGTTCACGGGTGGTTCTCTACCCAATCGCCGACGCCTTGCACCTGGTTCACGGTCCCGTCGGCTGTGCTGTCTATACCTGGGATATTCGCGGCGCCCTCTCATCGGGTCCAGAATTGCACCGCCTCAGTTTTTCGACGGATTTACAAGAGCGAGATGTCATTTTTGGGGGTGAAGAGAAACTCAAAAATGCACTTCTCGAACTGATTGAACGCTATGACCCCAAGGCTGCATTTGTCTATTCAACTTGTATTGTGGGCATTATTGGCGACAACCTAGAAGCCATCTGTAATCAAGTGACGGAGGTGACGGGTATTCCCGTAATTCCCGTCCAATCAGAAGGCTTTAAGGGCAACAAACGAGCCGGATACAATGCCGCCTGTAAAGCCATGTTTCGCCTAGTGGGAACTGGTGATACCTCCGACATTTCTCCTCACAGCATTAACATTCTTGGAGACTTCAATCTAGCCGGAGAAATCTGGATTATCCGGCAATACTTCGAGAAAATGGGGATTCAGGTAGTGGCCAACATCACCGGTGATGGTCGGGTCGCCGATATCTCGCGATCGCACGGTGCGGCCCTCAATGTGGTTCAATGTTCCGGAGCCACCTTAGATTTAGCTAAAATGATGCAAGACACCTACGGCGTTCCCTTTGAACGAGTCTCCTATTTTGGTGTCGAAGACATGGCAGAATCCCTATATAAAGTTGCCCGTTTCTTCAAAGACGACCCAGAAATCCTCAAACGAGCCCAGCTTGTTGTCCGAGAAGAACTCTCAGTTCTCTATCCTAAACTGTTGGAATACCGGAAAGACTTAGAAGGAAAGAAAGCGGCAATTTATGTCGGCGGCTCGTTCAAAGCCTTTTCCCTAGTCAAAGCCTTCCGTCTTTTAGGGATGGACGTGGTCATGGTCGGGTCGCAAACTGGGACGAAAGAGGATTACGAAGAACTGCAAGACATCACCGACGAAGGAACCATTATCGTCGATGATTCTAACCCCTTAGAACTTTCCGCCTTTCTGCAAGAAAAGGATGTTGATATCTTCGTTGGTGGCGTAAAAGAACGTCCCATTGCCTACAAATTAGGCTTAGGATTTTGCGACCACAATCACGAACGCAAGGAAGCTCTAGAAGGCTTTGAAGGAATGTTGAATTTTGCCCGAGAAGTTCACAGCACTGTCATGAGTCCAGTCTGGCAATTCATGCCCCGACGAACCGGCTAATCCCTACATCTCCCCGACCGGGTGGGGTGCCCGCCAGGGCGGGGTGGGTCCCCTCCACCGGAGGGGTCCGGGGTGTGTTCCCCCAGCGAGCGGTGCGTTCCGGCAAGTTCTAATTGAACGCCAAAGCCAACACCCCTTGCCAGCCGGAACACACCCTACCCCTATTGCCTCTTGCCTATTGCCTCTTGCCTTCTCCAAAACCATGAAACATACCGCAAAACTCAAAACCGGTCATCCCTATATTTCCACCACCAATGCCTGTAAACTCTGCAAACCCCTTGGGGCTTGTATTGCTTTTCGGGGGATTGAAGGAACGATGCCATTTCTACATGGGTCTCAGGGTTGTGCGACCTATATGCGTCGCTATATTATCAGCCATTTCCGTGAACCCATCGACATCGCCTCCTCATCCCTGAGTGAGAAACACGCCGTGTATGGTGGGGGGTCTAACCTCAAACTGGGGTTAAACAACTCCATTGACAAGTATGCTCCGAACGCCGTTGGTGTGGCGACGACCTGTTTAACGGAAACCATCGGCGATGATGTGAGTATGTTATTACGGGAATGGCGTGTCGATGCCGATGCCGAATGTCCCAACCCTGAGATTCCCGTCGTCAACGTCTCCACCGCCAGCTATTCAGGAACCCATATGGAGGGGTTTCATGCCGTTGTGCGGGAAACCATCGCCCAAATTGCCCTAACGGATGTTCCCATTCCTGAATCTGGGAATGAAGACATCAAGATTGGCACAAAACCCCTGAACCTGATGCCCGGATTTGTCTCCACGGCAGATTTACGTCATCTGCGGGATGTCTGTGAGGACTTTGGCTTAGAACCAACAATTCTCCCCGACTATTCCGATACTCTCGATGCCCCCGTGATGGCGGAATATGAGAAACTCACCTCTGGAGGAACCTCCCTCCAATCCATTCGCAAAATGCCTCGGGCGATCGCCTCGATTGAGTTTGGGCGCGTTCTCTCGGCCTGTGGCCAGACTGGGGGCGAACTGTTGCAAGAGAAAGCCGACGTGCCACTCTATGCCATGGGAATGCCAATTGGGGTCCGTGAGAGCGATCGCTTTTTCAACACCCTCTCGCGCCTGAGCGATCGCCCCATCCCCCGCCGCCACGAGTTAGAACGAGGTCGTCTCCTGGATGCCTATGCCGATGGCCATAAGTATCTCTTTGGCAAACGGGCAATTGTCTACGGTGAAGAAGACCTGGTGGTGGGCCTAACCGCCTTTCTCTCAGAAATTGGCGTACAGCCTATTCTCTGCGCCTCTGGGGGGTCCAGTGGCTATCTTAAAGATGCGATCGCCGCCGTCACCGACGGCCTGCTACGAGAAGCCCCCCAAGTCCGAGACGACGTAGACTTCTTCGACATTGCCCAAGATGCCCTCAGCCTGAAGCCGGACTTTCTCATCGGCAACAGCAAAGGCTACAGCTTCGCCCGCGAACAAGGGATTCCCCTGATTCGCGTCGGCTTCCCCATCCACGATCGCATGGGCGGACAACGCATCCTCCATCTCGGCTATCGGGGCAGCCAAAACCTCTTTGATTTAACAGTAAACGCCATCATCGCCAAAAAACAACGGGACTCTCCCGTCGGCTACGGCTATATCTAACCCACAAGAGGGCAACCTGCCCCTAGGAGATTCCCCGTTCCCTATTCCCTTCTTTTGCCTCTTGCCTCTTGCCTCTTGCCTTTTGCCTTTTGCCTTTTGCCTTATTCCTATGACTACCCTAAACCCCACCGCAACCCCTCTCAACCTCGACCAACATCCCTGTTTCAACCCTAAAATTAAAGGGAAATTCGGGAGAGTTCACCTTCCCGTTGCCCCCAAATGCAACGTGCAATGCAACTTCTGCAATCGTAAATATGATTGCGTCAACGAAAGCCGTCCGGGTGTCACCAGTAAAGTTCTCGAACCCCATCAGGCGGCCGAGTACATGGCAAAAATCCTAGAGAAAGAACCCCGCATCACCGTCGCCGGAATTGCCGGGCCCGGGGACCCCTTTGCCAATGCTTGGGAAACCCTGGAAACCATGCGCCTGTTGCGGGAACGCTTCCCGGACTTAATTCTCTGTCTGGCAACCAATGGTATGGGATTAAAACCAGAACATGTCGATGAAATTGCCCGGATTGGCGTGTCTCATGTGACGGTAACCGTGAATGCGATCGATCCTGACATTGGTGCCCAAGTCTATCGCTGGTTCCGAGATGGAAACCTGGTGTTACGCGGACGACAGGGGGCGGAACGGCTGTTGAGTCGTCAGATGGAGGCGATTCGGGCCTTGAAAGCTGCCGATGTGGTGGTGAAAGTGAACACCGTGGTGATTCCAGGGGTGAATGACCATCATGCGATCGAAATTGCCGAAACCGTCGCCGCGATGGGTGTGGATTTATTCAACGCCATGCCGATGTATCCCACCCCAGACACTCCCTTCGGCGTTTTACCCGAACCCTCTCCCAAAGAAATGGCCGTCCTACGTCGTCATGCTGGGGAGTTCATCACCCCGATGACCCACTGTACCCGTTGCCGCGCCGATGCCGTGGGCTTACTGGGTGAAGACCGTTCCGAGGAGTTCCGGGGCTGTCTCACGGACTGTTCCACCCTACCCCGCAAGCCCGAAGTCGAACGTCCCTACGTCGCCGTCGCCACCTTTGAAGGGGTGTTAGTCAACGAACATCTCGGCGATGCGGTGCGGTTACAGATTTGGCAACAAACCCCAGATGGTTTTGCCCTCGTGGAAGAACGGCCGACCCCAGAACGAGGGTTAGGGCCACGGCGTTGGAAACTATTAGCTGACCAGTTACAAGACTGTCGCGCCCTCCTCGTCAGCGGGATTGGCGAGTCTCCCCGGCAGATTTTGCGAGAATCCGGACTCTTGATTGTCGAGATGACTGGATTCATGGAAGCCGGGTTACAGACCCTTTACAACGGCGGCGATGTCACGGCCTTACGAGGTCGCAACCGCAGCGTCGGTGAGAAAGTCTGCAAAGGAACCGGAAGCGGCTGCGGATAACCCGTCCCATCCAAATTTGCTTGTCGTCATCATGGCCCCACCCACTCCTGGAGTGGGGCTTTTTTTCTGAGACTCTCCTGGTTGACTATAATCGGAGTATGAGTTCATGGCAACGGCAATGATTGCATCCTCCGACTTCCCCCTCACTCCAGAAGAATATCTACGCCTTGAATCCACCAGTGAGATTAAACATGAATATCTCCATGGCGATGTCTATGCCATGACCGGCGCGAGTGACAGCCATGTCACGATTGCCTTAAATCTAGCCATGATGCTGCGTAATCATCTGCGAGGCGGTGGCTGTCGGGTGTATCTGTCCGATATGAAACTGCGGGTGGCACAGCGTCATAGTTTCTTTTATCCTGATGTGTTTGTGACCTGTGAACCTCGGGATAGTCAAACCCCTCACTACAAACGGTTTCCGACGTTAATTGTTGAGGTGCTATCTCCCTCTACGGAAGCGTTTGACCGGGGTGAAAAATTTGCGGCGTATCAAAGTTTAGATAGTTTGCAAGACTATGTGTTAATCAATACGGACAAGCAACGAGTGGAGACGTTTCGACGGGGGAATGGTGGGGTGTGGACGTTACAAAGTTATACCCCCGTTGACGGGATGTTTGAGTTGAAAAGTCTTCAGTTTCAGGGGAGTTTTGAGGCGTTGTATGAGGATGTAGTTTGGGAGACAGAAACAACAAGGTCTGGGGAGTCTCTGGATTAGAATCGCTCAACCCATAGTTCAAATCCGGGCAGGACCTCTTCACCACTGAGTTGGCTGGGAAGGGGGCGAATTTCTGGGGGCTGACCTGGGCGATAGATTTCGACGTTTTGGTCTTGGGGGTTGAAGAGCCACCCTAGACGGACTCCAGCATCCAGATATTCTTGCATTTTATCTTGAAGTAGGGACAGGCGATCGCTCGGCGATCGCAATTCCAGGACAAAATCAGGGGCAATAGGAGGAAATCGACGCCGTTGGTCTGGGGTCAGGTGTTGCCAGCGGGATAACTCAATCCAGGCTGCATCAGGGGACCGTCGTCCTCCATTGGGAAGGCGAAATAGGGTTGAGGAACTAAACACTTTGCCCAGTTGAGTTTGCCGGTTCCAAAGTCCTAAGTCAATGCCAAGTTCTAGCTCTCGATTACCACTTTCTCCGCCAATGGGGGGCATAACAATTAAGACTCCTGCCGCACTTTGTTCAAGACTGAGGTCGGGGTTGTTAAAACAGAGTTGCTCAAACTGTTCATCGCTGAGATGAAGGGGTTCAAGGTCAAGGGTAAGGGGTGAGGTCAGGGCGGCCATGGAGTTAGTTCCTGGGGGTAAACGTTGCTGAAACCATAGGGACAATCTCTACTATACTCGTAATCAATCTGGGAGAGAACTTGCTAAGATACAGAGGTTAACCTAGGGGCTGGAACCATGTCTGAGAATGTAACTCAATCTCAGGGGTATGAGCCAGGGGTGGACTGGACGCCCCCCATGCCACCAACGGACTTAATCTTTGACGACGGAGAACCTTTGGAAACTCATCGCCATCGCATTGCTATGAACGTCCTCATTGCCTCGGCTCACGGGGCTTTGACGGGGCGGGAGGACTACTTTACGGGGGGCAATATGTTCGTCTATTTTAGTAGCGAACAAGCCCGAAATCGGGACTTTCGGGGACCTGATTTTTTTGCAGTCTTGGATGTAGACCCCCATCCCAACCGGGAGCGTCAGGGTTGGGTGGTTTGGGAGGAGGGGGGACGTTATCCCGATGTGATTGTGGAGTTGACCTCGGGGTCAACGGCGCGGGAGGATTATGGGCGCAAGAAAGAGATTTATGAGCGGGTGTTTCGGACTCGGGACTATTTTGTCTATCATCCCTTTGACCCCCAGTCGTTACGGGGTTGGCATTTGGAGGGACGGGGGTATGAGGATATCCCCAGGGGCGATCGCGGTTGGCTTTGGTGTGAGACCCTCGGGGTTTGGTTGGGGGTTGAGGAAGGGACGGTGCAACGGGAAACAGCCCCCTGGTTACGCTTTTTTAGGCCCGATGGCAGTCTAATTTTGTTGCCGGAGGAGGAAGTGCAACAGGAACGACAGCGGGCTGAGGTGGAACGACAGCGGGCTGAGGTGGAACGACAGCGGGCCGAGGCGGAACGACAGCGGGCTGAGGCAGCGTTAGCGGAGTTGGAACGTCTCAAAGCCCAACTGGGGGAGGAACGGTAGTAGGGGCGAAAAATTTTTCGCCCCTACAATTTTGTATCAAATGTAACAAATTACAGTCTATATCCTGAAGATCCGAAATTTATGGGAAGTCCGACTCTCCTCTGATGTTATTGGGGTAGAACTGTCATCAGAGTTTTGATGTCTTTGAGTAAATCTTTTTTAACAAAGTCACTCATTTTTGCAGCCGACAGTGAATCTGAACGCATCTCAGTATGCGCTAAATCGTTGCGGACCTCTCGAAGGCGTGACCAAAACTTGGATAACCAATCTAAGTCTAAGTCTGGGATCATCGTGACCAAACCTTCTAAAGCTAGGGGGCGAGGTTTTTGAGTATCCTCTCGCCAAACCACTAAAGAATTTAGACCCCGTTCAACATCTTGACGTTCGTCTTTACCTAGGTAGTTAAATTTCAGGGCTACACATAGAACTGAAACGGTTAACTCTCGCCCCATTAAAATTGCCTGAGCACTCAATGATTTGTCAATATACCACCCTAGCAAGTCAACCTGCTTACGCAAGGTTTCTTGGGAACTCGCTTCTCGCGGGTTAGGGAGCGCAAATTGATGATAATCGGCTTGAATTTTATCCAGCAACAATGAAAAGGGTTGAGCAAATGCACCGACATCTTCCTGTAAATCTTCGTAAGAAATTTTGTCTAAAAGTGCCGTTTCTTCCATGAGTTTCAAAGGACGAACCAACTCAATACTCTCGGAGATAGCTTGAATTCGCTTGCCAAAATTACTCAATTGACGAGGACTCACGGGTTCCCGTTTTTGACGTCCTTGTTTGTAGAAGTCACGTTGGATATTCGTCAGAAGTTGACCTAAATCCTTAGCCGAACCGGTATCGAGGAATTTATCCGTCGCCGTCAGCCAATCGATGAATTTGAGGGTTGGGGTGAGGTCAAAAATGGGCGATCGCGGGCGATCGCGTTCATAAGCCCCATAATACACGCCACCAATCTTGACATTACGGGACTTTTGCAAATACGTCCCCGCCAGGAAAACAAACAGTGGAATAGAACGGAACGAATGCGTTACATCTAAAACAATCGTTTCCCCAGGTTCCACGGCATTCACAACCGCCTCAAAAATTTGCCAAAGTTCCTCCTCAGAGCGACCTGATGGAATAAAAACCTCCTCAGCATTTTCCACAGCTTTTGAGAACATCATCCAATGAGTGTCTCGGGCTTCCGTGGTCAAAAAGGCTTGAACGGTATCAATGTCAAAAAATTCATTGATTGCCGCCGCGACATACTTGGTAGTCAATTCCTGGTCTTCCCAAGTATAGGTGGTTTGAGCGTAATTTCCCGTGCCTAGAAAAGTCAGAAGTTTCATGTTATTTTTCGTTAACTTAAGATTGAGTATTTGTCTTAGTTGGCTGAATTGGGAAGCTATCAGGAGCGGGGTCCGCTAAATCTGGAAGCGTCAGTTTCATGCCCGATTCATCTCTGCTTTCTCGTTCATTCTCAACAAACCACTTGAACGCTTCCCCTTCAGGAGTCGGATGTGGAGTTACCCGTGGATAGTGAACCGCCGCATTGTCGTCAAAACCTTTCGCGGAACGGCCAAAAGCGGTAATAAAGCGCACATTGTTAAACTCTCCGCCATAGGCAGCTTCCACGGCTTTTTGATAGGTTTCCACACATTGACTGACATTGATGGGTTTCACCACGACCTCATCGGGGAGTAGGGTTTGATAAAACTCCGACCAATCCTGACCGGGACGTAAATCCGTTTGTGACTCGATTAAATCTAGCCGGACACTGCCGAAACCTAGGGGTTTGCCACCTCCTAAACGATGGAAATGAAGGTCAGGGAGGGTCAAGAGATACAACAAGCCGCCAAGTTCTACCTCGGATAAATTCACCACATCAATATCGAAGGTAAACTCAGTCCCCACTTTGACCCAGTTTTTCATCGACCGATTTTGGTCGTCTTTTTGTTCGACTCCGTTGTTTTGCGGACGGCGGTATTCTTGGTAATGACCTTGAACGTCTCGTTGTGTCTGATCTTGCTGGGGATTGTTCCAGTGACTCGTGGGGAGTCCTTGATGGTGGACATACACTTTTCGACCCCGCAAACCTTGATTGGTGGAATTGTAGCCGCTGCCTTTGCCTCTTCCGTTAAGGGGTTTTCCTTGCCGGTCTTGCGCATTATAAAACCCAGCTTGTTGAGGTTTGGGTTGTCCGAGGATGGCGAGGGGAACGGGAGTGTGGCTGAAGTCATGGAGGGGGTCATCGCTTTGACAGGTGACGCTATGAATCCGTAGTTGTCCTTTGTAAGACCCTTTACCCTGTTGGTTAACCCAGCCGAAAACCCGGTCTGCTGGGGAAAGTTGGCTTTTGTCGGCTTGGGTAGCCGGTTTGAGACTTGAATGTAGCAGTGAGATGGGGGCTTGGTTGAACAGTCCCCGAGTAATCATGACGGGATAGAGTCCCTCCACTTGACAGCGTTGACCCGAATTTCGGGCTTTGGCGTAGCAGAGTGACCCCTCACTTAACTGACGTTCGGCGGCCCCGCTAATTACCTGTCGCGACCAACAGGAATTGTTGAGGGCGGGGGGAGATGTCCAGCCTTTGCGAAGGTCTTCTTTGTGGGTTTCTTGATAGTTGGTGATTAGTTCTTTCCATTGACTTCTCAGGTCATTAGATAGAGGACAACAAATGGGTGGATCTTGACTAAAAAAGACCCGTTCATCATGTTTCCCGTCAATGTTTTTGTTGGTGATATAGAC
The DNA here is from genome assembly GCF_023983615.1 of Phormidium yuhuli AB48. Lineage (GTDB taxonomy): Bacteria > Cyanobacteriota > Cyanobacteriia > Cyanobacteriales > Geitlerinemataceae > Sodalinema > Sodalinema yuhuli. The sequence continues at coordinate 3,954,183 of NZ_CP098611.1, forward strand.
AAATCCAGAAAATTGACGGAGGTCTTGTCCAATTGATTGGTGACGTCCCGAACCTGATGATCGATTGGGGGCAGTCCCGAGATCTCCTCCAGATTTGACGATTTTACGAACTTTCCAATAGGAGAAAACTGACCCACCACTAGAGTTTTGTCTCTCAAACTTTTCTGCCCAAAAATCTACGGCATCCCCATGTTGAGGCAAAGACCCATCGGGGTAGGTGAGTTGACGGCGGGGGCGAGTGCTGTTGGGATTATAAAAGGGAAGCCAGGCGGCATACATGGGACCCTCGGGACGCCCATCAGAACCAATCCCGGATGTGCCAGGATACAGCTTGATTTCGTTGTTTTCAATGCGGGCGGGAACCATCTGTAGCCCCATTTGGGCGGGCATTCGATAGGCTAACCGCATATCATGGGGGTCGAGGACGGAAAGGCGAGAGTTGGTGACGGCTTCGTAGGCGGACCGCAACATCCCTCTCAGGGAGGTGGGGGGAAGGTAGGGTTTCCCTTGGGCGTCGAGACGGGTGGGAAAGGTTTTATGACCTTGTCCGTCTTCCTCCATCTCGGAAGCGTCGGGGATGAGGAGGGGGGTGATAGTGGTGAGTTTGACGGCGATGCGTCCTGTCCATTGGTTGGCGTGGTAACGACCATGACCGATGGGTTTGCGATCGCCCAATTCCCCGGTTATCTTGTTCCGAGGTAAGGCAGGGACGAAGTTGTAGGGATTGTGAAAAACGTTGGGATTAACGGTTTTCGGCCGGGGCCTCGCTTGGAAGACCCCACCCACTTCTCGAACTCGACAGGGCTGGTTGTTGTCGAGTTCAAACTCAACTTCGAGTCCATTAAGGGCTTGGGGGTCTCTTCTGTGACTTGTGTAGAGAGAATTGGTAAGAATTTTCTTGCCAATTCCCAAGGTTTTGCTTTCATTAGAATTATCATCAAACTGTAATTCAATTGAGCCATTTTTATCAATTTTTAACTCACCCTTTAATACAGACATTACTGAACCTCCAATTTAACTAAACGTTCTTCGATAACGGCAACATTGCAAAACTCATCCACCTCGGCAAGATATTCCCGAGAGTGGAGAGAAACCCGTTGGTTTTTTTTCAACGACTGGCTGAGGGGTACATCCAGTTTGCCGATACGGGCTTCGGCCAGACGTTGCCAACCCTGTTTGAGGTTAACCTGGGGGATGGCTTTACCCCAAAGAAGATAGGTTTGACTGAGATGACTGTTCAGGGTAGTTTCTCGGCTGTTGAATGTCTCGGAATTGAGGTCGAGATCACTGTCAGCGAGAATCACGAGAAACCCATTCCCCTGGTTCTCATTTAGCCAACGCAGTTCACAGGTTTCATTGAAAATTCGGGCTTCAAAGTAGTGGCTGAGGGTTAGGGATTGACCGTGGCTACCGCAGATGTTGCCGTCTTGAACTTGGGCAAGATGACAGGACTGGGGAGAGTAGAGGAGGGCATTGGCCCCCATCTGTTGCGCCTGAGTTGTCTGAATGGCTTGGTCTAGGGACATGGGCGATCGACTGACCCAACTGTATAATTTTTCTGTCATGCTGCACCTTTCGTTTGGTTTTGTTCAATCCAGTCTTGCCAGGCGACGCTTAATTCCAAACGTAAGTCGTCGCTGAGTTGGGAAAAATCGGGTCCCAGGCTGAGGTCTCCCGCCAGTCCGGGGATGTCGCTGTCTCCCTGAACCTGGAGGGTCATGTCGGTGACGGCGACGGTTCCCATGCCGCGATTGGTGCCGTAACCGATGGGAATCTTGCGGTTGGCAAAATCCCGTAAGACCAGTAACAACAGGGCAACGGCCGGCTGCACTTGGTCAGGAAAACGGTCTTCTAATCGGGCTAAATCCACCTGAATACCAATGGGGTCCCACTCCACACCAATGGGTTCCAAGACGCTGTACAACATCCCCTCCGCTGCACCCCCTGTCCAGCGGTCAATGGCCACATGGACGGCGGGCTGGAGTTTCTGATAGGGTTTCATCCCCACGGCGGTTTTGAGTTCGGACTTGAAGCCATCATGTAAGTCTGTGGCCCGTTCGACGTTGAACCAGCCGTCTTCGGAGATGGGGAGGGTTCCGTAACAGTCATCGAGGAAGAGAATCCCCATCCCTATCTGATTTGGGTCTCGACCTTTCTTAGAGGGGGCCCCAAAAATCTCGTTGATGAGATTGAGGTGGATTTGGTCGGCAAACTCTTCTCCGGTGGGGGTTTGGCAGACGGTGCGGATAATGCGTTCGGCGTGGGACCGCAGGACGCCTTTGAGGGAACTTCCGGGAATGACGAAGCGCACCCCTGAGTCAACTTGACTGACGAGGGGTAACATATCTACGGCAATCCCGTCGGCTTCGGCTTTCACCATAACCGGGTCTCGGGGCGTCCAGCTAATCTGGATATCCAGGGACAGGGGCATCTCGTAGGCGGCTTTGGCTTGGAGGTCCGCTGTCCAGGGTTGCGGGGTTCCGCCGTTGAGGAGGCTGTTGAATAGACCTGCGGCATGACTGAGGTCTTGGCGGTGGATGTTTAGATTCTCCAGTTTGACCCGTCCTAAGCCGCGAGTTTTGGCGGCGCCGATGCGGATGTCTCCGTTTTGGAGGGCGTTGAGGAGTTGCCAGAGGGCAATGGGGTCGTCATTGGTTTGGCTGTCAAAGGTGAGGTTGAGGGTGAAACTGACGCCTTTGGGAAGGATGGCGCGGCTGTATTTGAACCGTTCGGCGGCGGTTCCGCTGTGGCGGTCAATGCCTACTCCTTCGCGAATTTCGATGGGTTTGCGGGTGTGGATTTTGGCGTCGTCGATGATAATCTGGCTGGCCCCGTAATCTTTGGTTTCATGGTCGCCCCAGATGTGTTTGATGGATGCGTCATTTTGATTGGGTAGTTGGGTCATCCAACTACGGAAGGCGCCGGCGAGACTGGTTCCGGGGAGGTAGTATTGACCGCGACCGTTGACGGCTAGGGCTAGGTCGGTGTCGGCGTCGCCGCCAATGCCTCCGATATGGATGGGGGTTTGGGCTTTGAGTTCGCCGGTGATACTCCAGCGGTTGTGAATTTGTCGTGCCATGTTGGGGTTTTGGGTTAGTGGTTCTGCTGGACTTTTTCGAGGTCTCGTTTGTGGGCGCGAATCATGGCATCGACTAGGGTGCGGACGGCTTCGGCCCAGAGGGTGGCTTGGAGTTTGCTGGTTCCATCGTCGGTGAGGGTCAGTTTTTTAGAGTCCAGATTGAGGATTTGCCAGATTTTATTCGTGTCGGTCACGAGGTCTTTAATTTGCCTGAGGCTGTTGCCGGGCCATTTCTCTCGACGGTTTTCAACGTTTTCTAGGGCGGTAATCCAGGAGGTGATGGCGCTGCTGTCGTTTCGTTTTCTGAGTTTTCCTAGGACCGATCGCAGTCCCCCCAATTGACTCATGGGTGGGCAACTGTCCTCACCGCTGATTTTGATGCCCAGGACTTCTTCTCGTTTTTGAGGACTTTGGGCGATCGCCAAGGCTTTAGACTGAATCGCCTCACGCCAAGCGGCTTTTTCGATGAGACGGGCATATTTGAAAACGTCATCAGACACTTGAGTTGTTATTTGGGTGTTCTTGTTTTTTGAGAGTAAAATAGCTGTAGTATTTTGCGTTTTGGACTTACCTACATTTGAATTTCGCTGTTTTTGACTCAAGTTTTGGTCGGTGAGTAAGGGGTCATTAAAGGAGAGTTGTCCGTAGCCTTCGGCGCGGCGATCGCCCATTCCTCGGATGGCTACTTGTTTGAGTTTGTTGGGGTCGAGATTGCCCTCAACGGTATAAACTAAACAACTTCCAGCTTGCCAACCTAATAGGGAGGGACGGGGTAAGCCCCAACGCACTTGCCAGGATTCGGTGCGCCGCTGGCGTACCATCATGGAGAAGCAGGTGGGGTGTTCACGGAGTTCGAGGCTGACTCCTAATTCCTTTTCTAAGGCTTGGGTGAAGTCGTCGGGATTCAGGGTGGGGTTGAGGCGATCGCCCCGCATCAAGACATCAGATAAAAACCAGACATATAGAAGATTATTTGAGTCTATATCTTGACTTTTTACCAATTGCGTTTTAACAGAGGCTGAAGAAGAGCCAACGGTAATCTTGACCCCGCCATATTGGTCTTTTTTAGATTGACCAATCCGGGTTTTTCCAGTTAGCAAATCATGCCAATTTGGGTCATTCGTGGACAGTTGCTGATTAACCGCAGCAGAGACTCGTAACTCGGCTTGAAAGGTGAGTCCGGCGGGGATGGCTTCGTAGCTATAAAGTCCGCCAACGTCTTCGCTGGGGCGTTGGATCTCATCTTTGATGGTGTTGTGGGTATAGAGGGCTAAATCCACTTTTCCATAGGCGGGTAAGGCGTTGTTTGTCCAAGGGCCGAGATAGCCACCCCGTTCGCCTTTGAGTTGGATTCCTTGGGGGCTGACTTCTTGAAAGCGGTTGTACAGGTTACGGCCTTTGCTGAGACCGCCATCGAGTTTTTCACCAAAGAGACAGAAAGGGGTGGGACGACCTGGCTGTTGGTCAATCTCTAGGGTGGCGTTGGTGAGGATGAGGGCGTTGTTGGCGATCGCCTGGCTGATGTTGACGCAATTACCCAGTTTCTTATGCAAATAGCGCAACAGATAGCGACCGGGAATATAATCGAGGCATTCGACGAGGTTGCCCACAGTCCGGGCCGGTAACACCAGGGGGGACTCAGTGATCACGGTTAGGGGGACCGTTACCCAAGTCCCGTCGGTATTTAGGGTATTGTTAAGCAGGCTGACGGCGCAATTTGTGGGCTGTAATTCAGGAACGTCAGGAACTTGTCCATAGTTGTTTTGCAACCAAACTAAGGGATCTCCGTTGTCTCCCCAGTCGAGTTGAATCTCACAACGACCATTTCCCCGACGGCGTTTGCCTCCTAGCCGTTGTACCATTTTGGCCCCAGCGGTGAGGAGTCCTTGGACAAAGGGAAGGTACTGATTTGGGGATAGACCGGGATAGGCATCACTGAAATTGACTTGGGCCTCGGCGGTGAGGGTGGCCCCCTGACGTACCATCTCTTCAAAGCGAAGATAGTCCTCTTTGGCACAGCCGGATTCTGGATCAATGGCGACACCGGGCTTCATGAAGGCGATCGCCGTCCTCAGTTCCTGCTTCTGGCCCAGGGCCTGACGCAAGTTTTCATCTAACCGTGCCGAATGAATCGAGACAATGGCGGGCCGAGGTTCGTTTTCTAAGGGAGTTGTCGCTAGGGCCGGTTGATCGCCAAAGAGAACGTTTAGCCAATCATTCCACTGGCCCGTGAGTCCGCCATCTAAGGCCTGGGCCGCCTGTTCGCAGCCATCTCGTAATATCCCGGTGAGGGTTTTGGCGGGGAGATAGGGTAAATCATCGGCATCTCGTTGCACAATGCTGTCAAGTTCGGCCCGTCCGGTTCCAGATCCGACGTGCCAGTCGCTGTGCATGGTGATGGTGAGGGAGAAGGGAATCATAGGTTAGAAAGGCAAGAGGCAAGAGGCAATAGGCAATAGGGGCGGTAGGATGTGTTCCGGCATTGTGGGGGCGAAAAATTTTTCGCCCCTACCTGGGCATCATCCTGGGCAAACGATTAGAGAAATTCTTGGGCATCGAGGGCATCGAGAAAGGTGGTGTGGAAGTTAATTTGGCCCTTGTCTTGGCTTTGGTAAAACAAGGAGGTTTTCTCGTTATCCTCTGCAAACCATTCTAGGGAATAACGCTTCTGAATCAGGGCATATTGGGCGTTGGCGGCTTCTCGACCTAGAAATAGGGCGGTTCGTAGGGCGTGGGACTGGCTACTGGGGAGTTTGACGCCGCTATCTCTATCTTGGTCCCCGTCAGGATCTGACTGGAGACGGGTCACGCGATCGCATAGCCGAGTCCAGTGATGCTGGCTGGCCCAGTCTTGACCCTCGGCAGATTCGAGTTTCTCTAACTCGGTGACCACGTAGGGACGGTTATAGAGATAGGTGGTGGCTTCAGGCTGGAGGTTACGGCGAATGCGTTCTAGGTCAATATGGGTGCTGTCATAGAGAATGTGGAAGTCGATCGCGGAACAGGGGAACGGCGTAATTGGCTTGGAGTTCGGTTTGATAATGGTCTGTTTAACGGATTTGGCAGATTTAATCAGGCTTTCGGCCAGTTCGTAGGCGACGGAGAAGGGGAAATGGGGTTTGATAATGGCAATTCCGGCACAGGCGGAAAGGCGGTTGATACCGAATTGTTTTTTGGCGATTTTGGGGATTTTCTCTTTCTGTTCGGTTTGGGCTTCAAACTGGGTTAGGAAAACTTGGGTAAATTTTAGGGCGGCTTTTCCGTCACAGACGACGGTCAAGTCGTCCCCTCCGACAATGAGAGGAACGAGGGGAACGGCTTTCTTCTCTTTATCCTTTTTATCATCTTTCTTAAAGGCTTCCTGAATCGCTTTTTCAAAGGCGGCTTCTGTGCATTCGTCCAATTCTAAGGAAAATTCTCGGTAGCTGCTGATATACTCTCGATTGGATGGGGCTGTCCCCAGACAGTTGGCGAAGTTCAAGAAGATTTGTCCGAGACCATTCCCGTCGGCGTGGACAATGGCTAACCACTCGACATCCCCTTCTAATTGATTGATATTTTGAATGAGTTTGGGGGTGCTATTTTCTGAGGGGATTTGATGTAAGCGACGGATTCCGGCTTCGGCGGCTTTGCGTTTTCTGTAACTGACTTGGGAGATGGGAACTTGCTCGTTTTCTGGGGTATGTTCGAGGCGAGAGGCGGGGAGGCCACTGAAGGAACAGTCGGCGATGATGGGTAATCTTAGGAAGCGGGCGTCGGCGGTGGGACGGTAGGGTTGGGTTTCTTCAAAGGTTTTGTGAACGTCTTGGATGGCTGTGTCGAGACTGTTCGTCTGGTCCCAGTTTTGGATGGCAACGAATACCCCGGAGAGGTTGAGTCCTGGCGCTTCTGCGATCGCCCGCTGGGTGACTCGACGAATCAGGTCTTTGGCATCCTCTTCAGTCCGGGACAGAATTAGGGCTTTGCCGGAAGTTGCAATAATGATTTCGAGGGGTTTGTCCCCCTGTTCGATGGCAGGGTTAAGATCCTTGTTGCGCAGAATCTCTCGTAACTCTTGGCTATTGGCCCATTGGCCTAATTCTGGGGTTTGGTTGATGTCGGCAACGGCATCGAGAACCCAGCGAGTTCCGGCGCGGTAGGTGAGTTCGGAGGCGCCGATGTTTTCTTTGAGTTTGTTGGTGGAAAAGATGAAGTTCTGATTCCCAGAGGTTTCTAGGAGAACCAGGTAGGGGGAAGCCGTCATAAGATAGGGAGTCGGTAGATTTAAGCTAGGCGGGCTGGGCTGGGAACTGGTCGGAATTGGGCGATCGCTGCTGCGGGGGAGGGGAGAGTCTCTGGATGGGGCTACTTTACCAGGAACCCCCTGCATTTTAGCGGATCGATCGCTTTTTATTTAGATTTTACGTTTCATAACAATTCAGCCATGAGGATTGAGGTCTTCTGGGGGTAGGGAATGGGCGGGTGTCATGGGTTCGGTTTCGATTATACATCCTAGGTTGAAGACCCCTCTTCAAAATTATTTAGAGTCAGGGAGATTGAGGCTGCGGCGGGCGAGTTTGGCATAGGTTTTGACGGTTTCATAGGGCATGTCTAGGTCTTGGGCGATCGCCGTGAGGGATTCGCCTAATTCTCGTCGGGCCAGGATGGTGGCCCGGGTTTGGCAGACTTGACGGGCGCGATCGCTCTCGGGGCGTTTCTGCTGCGTCAGAAGTTGGTCGGTGAGGTCGGCAATGCGATCGCCGAGATGGGTTTGTGGACTGGGGGGGTGAGGATGGGAATCCTGCCAGCCGAGGCGGGTTTGCCCCAGGCCAAAGGTGGTTTTATGACCGGTCCCGCAATAGGGGGCATAGTGGATTAGGGCGCTAAAGAGTTGGGCAAAGTCGGGGTTTTGCCGGCTTCCAGCGGCGGAGAGGGTCAGTTCAATGGACCCGGTAAAGCCGGTAACCGACCCTCGCTTGCCGGCGGCAATTTTACTGGATTGGATGTCATGGCGAGATAGGCTCACATGGCTGTCTATCCAGTCCAGGAAGGGGTCGGGTTCGACAAAAATGCCTGAAAAGTTATTCCAGCGGCGTAGGTAGCTTTGAAAGAGGTTTGCGGGGTTTGGGAGGGGCAGGTGATGACCGCGATGGCGGAAGCTGGTGGGGGAGATGAAGCTGAGGGCGAAACGCCGCTGGCGGGGAGATTGGTAAAGTTGGTCATAGGTAGTGGGGGCTGGGGTGATGCGGTGCGATCGCAGATTGAAGCACAGAGAACGCAAGTCGAGGGTTTTAGGGAGACGGGTGAGCCAGGTTTCGGCCCAGGTAACGAGGGGGGTACTAAAGAGGGTTAGCCGCCACTGGTAGGACTGATTAGTCTGGATATGCAGGTGGCGGCCGATGACGGGAACTTCTCCGAGGAGGGGGGAGAGGGTGAAGGCTTTGTCGTCGGGGGAGTCGTGCAGTTTGGCGGACAGGTCCGGCTGGGTTTGGCGCACGCAGTCAAGAAACCAGGCATGGAGTCCGATGGCATATTGGGGAAAGAGGGTGCTGGTATGTTGGGGGTGCAGGGCAAACTCGATGCCCAGCAGTTGGCTGGTCGGGGTCCAAGGGGGGGGGCTGACTCCCATAGGTTAAGCTTAGATGCAGATGGCTTGAGTATCTGTTGGATTATAGGAGGTCTTGGTCATTCTCGTCCCGATTATAGTCTCGTGTATAGTTTTGAGGAAGGCGATCGCGGCCGACGTCTACGGCGGATGGGGGACGACCGCTTGACATCGGTGGTGGGCTGGCATCCCGTAGCATGAGGGCCATGGCGATATCTCCGAGTAAGCCGAAGATAAGGCTGCTCACGAAAATTAGCACGGTACAGACAATGACGGCGAATAGTCCCAAGGGGGCAATGATGAGAATGACCCAGGTGATGATGGCGTTGGCTAGGGCCACGGCCAGACTGCGGTAACGGTTTAGTTGTTTGATGAAATTCGCTGACATAGCAACTCCTATCCAGGGAACAGGGGTAAGGATGGATCTATCCTACAGGAGACCCTTGGAAGGAGGGTCTTCTAGGAGGTTTGGTATATACAAGGGGTACTTTGGTGAGGACTGTGGCGATGACCACACTCTATTTGACGGAACCGGGGACGGTGGTAAGTGCCAAGAATCAAACTCTGGACTTGAAGCGGGGAACTTGGCGGCGCAGTTGTCGTTTGGCTGAGATTGATTTGGTGGTGGCGTTACCGGGAGTGCAGTTGACGGGGGCGGCGATCGCTCTGTTGTTGGATAGTGGGGTAGAAACTTTGTTTTTACGGCGGGATGGATGTTTTCGGGGCCGTTTGCAGGGGCAGTTTCACAGTAATCCGAGTTTGCGCTTGGCTCAATATCGGGTGGTGGAAACCACGTTTGGTATGGGGTTGGGGCAAAAACTGGTGTTGGGGAAGATTCGCAATCAGCGATCGCTCCTGCAACGGTGCAATCGGGAGACGGGGGGACGGGTGACGGCCTTGGTGGAGGCGGTGGATATGATGGCCGTGTATGTGCGGAAGCTACAACGGTTGGATGAGCCGTTATCGCGAGATGAGTTGATGGGGATTGAGGGGATTTGTGCCAAAACCTATTTTCAGGCCATGATGACTCAGGTTCCGGCCAGTTGGGGCTTTCGGGGCCGCAATCGTCGTCCGCCTCGGGACCCCGTGAATGCGTTGTTGAGTTGGGGCTATGGGGTGTTGTTGGCCCGGGTGTTTTCGGCGTCGGTTCAGGCGGGATTGGACCCCTATTTGGGCTTTTTTCACGCGACGGAACCCTATCGGCCCAATTTGGTGTTGGATGTGATGGAGGAGTTTCGTCCGTTGGTGGTGGATTGGGTGGTTTGGGGGTTGGTGCGATCGTCGGTGTTGGATCGGCAGGATTTTGAGCCGTCCCCGGATGGAGAGGGGGTTTGGTTGGGGAATTTGGCGAAAAAGCTGTTTTTGGAGCAGTTGGAGCGTCGTTTTCAGTCCAAGCTCCTCTATCCGCCCCAGGAGCGTCAGTTAGTCTTGAGTCAGATTGTTTTGGAACAGGGACGGGCGATCGCTCGGGCTTGTGTGAGTTTACGGTTAGATGAGTTTGAGTCGTTTGAGGTGCGCTGATGAGTCAGTTGTGGTTGGTTTGTTACGATGTCCGCGATAACAAGCGTCGGGCGAAGTTGGCGAAGTTGTTGGAACAGCGTTGTGAGCGGGTGCAGTATTCGGTGTTTGAATGTCCTTTGGAGGAGAGGCTATTGGAGAAGTTATTGCATCAACGCTGGTTGGCGGTGTTGGAGATTCCTGAGGATAGTTTGCGGGTGTATCCCTTGGATGCGCGGGCAAAGGCTAAGGCTCGGGTGTTTGGCTCGCCACCCCCCTATGAACCCCCGGATTTCTTGATTTTCTAGGGCTGAAATGCTGATGAGGTCAGGGATTCGCGCTTTGTGTCGGATTGTAACGAGTTTCGGCGCAAGTCGCGTTCCCTGAAAATCTGGGGTCTAGGTGGGACTAGGGGGCGTTTTTAGGTTTTCTTAAGGTTCTCAGGGCTTGACAGTTTCTCGGAAAGGCTGTAGCTTGAAGCAGTGCGCTAATGCTTGGCTTTCAAGTCGCCTTTTCTCAACTCGAAATGGTTGTGTAACGGGGTGTTAAGGGTGTTCGCGCAAACGGACCTGGAAAACTCCACGCAGCAATGGTTTCAAACCTATAGGGTTTTTTCCTATCTTTTCCCCGCAAGGGGACGGAAACGACGAGACCAATGGAATCACCATCAGAATCGCCCTCAGTTTTTTCCTATCTTTTCCCCGCAAGGGGACGGAAACTCATAGTCCGAAGCGATATATAGGACTTCGACCTGTACGGTTTTTTCCTATCTTTTCCCCGCAAGGGGACGGAAACCGTTTTCTCTGGTCGAGCTCCGAGACAAGGTAGCTAGGTTTTTTCCTATCTTTTCCCCGCAAGGGGACGGAAACGACAGGGTCGTGACTTCCCTCCGAGTAGGCCACGTCGGCGTTTTTTCCTATCTTTTCCCCGCAAGGGGACGGAAACTCCCTTGCTCAGCTTGTAGGCCAATCCTTGCTTGGCGTAGTTTTTTCCTATCTTTTCCCCGCAAGGGGACGGAAACGCTGCAAACTGCATAGCCCGAAGGACACGAAGAGGGTGTTTTTTCCTATCTTTTCCCCGCAAGGGGACGGAAACGTGCTAAAATCCACTTAGATCTGTCTAAAGGGGCAGAGTGTTTTTTCCTATCTTTTCCCCGCAAGGGGACGGAAACTGAAATTGGCCCAAGAGATGGCTGAAACCGAGGCGCAGCGTTTTTTCCTATCTTTTCCCCGCAAGGGGACGGAAACACTGTGCATCTCCTGCATGAGGGCCTTAGTGCCTTCGAGTTTTTTCCTATCTTTTCCCCGCAAGGGGACGGAAACCCTGCGAAGATCATGGGCTTTTTCGGCAGGCTCCCCCACGTTTTTTCCTATCTTTTCCCCGCAAGGGGACGGAAACCCCCGTTGTTCATGTAGATGAGGCCCTCCTCTACGTCGAGTTTTTTCCTATCTTTTCCCCGCAAGGGGACGGAAACACTGGCAGTAAAGTAAACGTTAAAGTGCAATATCACTAAGTTTTTTCCTATCTTTTCCCCGCAAGGGGACGGAAACTACCTCGAATAATGAGGAGCTCTCTGCTAATCTTACGAAGTTTTTTCCTATCTTTTCCCCGCAAGGGGACGGAAACGACTCCAACGCTTTCTCATAATCGAGAAAAGCGTATAGAAGTTTTTTCCTATCTTTTCCCCGCAAGGGGACGGAAACATAGTGGAATAGTCCAGCAGATCGAGAAGCTGAGGGAAGGTTTTTTCCTATCTTTTCCCCGCAAGGGGACGGAAACAGTCAAAAACAAGTTCTAGATTTAGAAGAGGATGACTTGTTTTTTCCTATCTTTTCCCCGCAAGGGGACGGAAACGTTACTTTCGACAGGATAAATAAAGAAAGTAAGGTCTTGTTTTTTCCTATCTTTTCCCCGCAAGGGGACGGAAACTTGTTTCCCAAACAAGCCCTGAGCTAGGTCCATAACCGTCGTTTTTTCCTATCTTTTCCCCGCAAGGGGACGGAAACTCGCAATACGGGGGACCGGTTCCAATCTAATAAACTATGTTTTTTCCTATCTTTTCCCCGCAAGGGGACGGAAACGCGAGGCCCGGGTCGGCGCTCAAGCCCAGCTTGCGCCAGTACCGTTTTTTCCTATCTTTTCCCCGCAAGGGGACGGAAACTAAAATCGTCTATGTCCCAGGACGGAGGTTCTGGGATGCGTTTTTTCCTATCTTTTCCCCGCAAGGGGACGGAAACGAATCTTTCTATTCCCCCTACGAGTTGTACCTAGTTTTTTCCTATCTTTTCCCCGCAAGGGGACGGAAACGGGGGCCCCAGAACTCACAGGGCCGTTCGATAGGGTCCGTTTTTTCCTATCTTTTCCCCGCAAGGGGACGGAAACTCAGTAGAGCTACCAGTCCGGTAACCGACATCTACCCGTTTTTTCCTATCTTTTCCCCGCAAGGGGACGGAAACAAAAGAGACCGTGGGTACGGCCTCTTTGATAGTATCTAGGTTTTTTCCTATCTTTTCCCCGCAAGGGGACGGAAACAGGTAGGCCACGGAGGCTCGGCCCTTTTCAATAGCGGAGTTTTTTCCTATCTTTTCCCCGCAAGGGGACGGAAACGAACGTCTTCGGGCCGTAATGCCTGGGGAAACGTTCCGGTTTTTTCCTATCTTTTCCCCGCAAGGGGACGGAAACCCATATCACCGGTAATGTCATCAGGGCAAACGCACCGTTTTTTCCTATCTTTTCCCCGCAAGGGGACGGAAACTTCCTCGGAGAAGCGGCAAATGGCGTATCCACGGAAAGTTTTTTCCTATCTTTTCCCCGCAAGGGGACGGAAACCCGAATAAAACTTGAGGGGGATGGGACACGTTGTGGCTTTGTTTTTTCCTATCTTTTCCCCGCAAGGGGACGGAAACTTCTTGGCCTTATCGGCCACTCCGACAAATTCCGCGTTTTTTCCTATCTTTTCCCCGCAAGGGGACGGAAACCTTCGTGGTTCAAGCCGGGCAAGGCGACAGTCCGCAGTTTTTTCCTATCTTTTCCCCGCAAGGGGACGGAAACTTGGTGGTTTTTCTCCATACCTTGATCCAAAATCTCTTGGGTTTTTTCCTATCTTTTCCCCGCAAGGGGACGGAAACCTTTGTAGGTTAGTCATGGTATTATTTCCTAGCAGTGATGTTTTTTCCTATCTTTTCCCCGCAAGGGGACGGAAACATGACATTTATCTTAAGCTCTAATAAAAAGGCCTGAAGCGTTTTTTCCTATCTTTTCCCCGCAAGGGGACGGAAACAGGGCGGCAAGTACGCCGTCATAGAGGCCGAGTGTACCGGCGTTTTTTCCTATCTTTTCCCCGCAAGGGGACGGAAACTACGTGCCATTGCTCTAGACCCTCCTGCTCTAGAAGGGTTTTTTCCTATCTTTTCCCCGCAAGGGGACGGAAACCGCTTGTCCTTGGTGTACTTGCCCTCGGGGTCCTGATGCGTTTTTTCCTATCTTTTCCCCGCAAGGGGACGGAAACTCACTTCTTATAGAATTGTAATTCCAAATTCAAAGTTTTTTCCTATCTTTTCCCCGCAAGGGGACGGAAACGAGATTATCTATAGACGATATCAAGTTTATAATACAAGCTGTTTTTTCCTATCTTTTCCCCGCAAGGGGACGGAAACAAAGTTAAAAAAATACCTAGAAAGAGTAGAACTTACAGTTTTTTCCTATCTTTTCCCCGCAAGGGGACGGAAACAAAGCCCCGAATTGCGGCTCCCGGCACAGGCTCGTCACCGTTTTTTCCTATCTTTTCCCCGCAAGGGGACGGAAACCGTGTCGGTAGGCAGGGCTGGAGATGAGTTTCAAGAACAGGTCGTGTTTTTTCCTATCTTTTCCCCGCAAGGGGACGGAAACTCGGTTGAGGTACATGGTTATCTCCTTTAACTTATGAGTTTTTTCCTATCTTTTCCCCGCAAGGGGACGGAAACAATTGGGACCGGCTCCCCGGTGACGTTAAGGAGTTCTTCGTTTTTTCCTATCTTTTCCCCGCAAGGGGACGGAAACGTGCCCCCGGTTGTCATCCCCACCTTGAGGCGCACCGTTGTTTTTTCCTATCTTTTCCCCGCAAGGGGACGGAAACAAATGTAGGCGGCCCAGCAGAGCTCCCACTTCAAATAAGTTTTTTCCTATCTTTTCCCCGCAAGGGGACGGAAACCATTTCTGGAGCGTCGTCCACGAACAAGAACCCCTTAGTGTTTTTTCCTATCTTTTCCCCGCAAGGGGACGGAAACACGAGGCAAGAATTGGTCGAGGATCGGGTGTGACCAGCCGTTTTTTCCTATCTTTTCCCCGCAAGGGGACGGAAACGCCCTAGAATGTTCAGCGGGTTCGTATCGGACCATTTGTTTTTTCCTATCTTTTCCCCGCAAGGGGACGGAAACTCCACTTCGTTGAACTCCTCCTCGCCCACCGGATGCCAGAGTTTTTTCCTATCTTTTCCCCGCAAGGGGACGGAAACATTTTTAGAGCACTGTGTGTAATACCTTTAGGACTACTTAGGTTTTTTCCTATCTTTTCCCCGCAAGGGGACGGAAACGTCCCTATTCCCCCAGCGGAACTCAGGGCCCTTGACGTTTTTTCCTATCTTTTCCCCGCAAGGGGACGGAAACCTCCTTAGAACCGTGGTCGACGATAATAGACCCCTTGCGGGTTGTTTTTTCCTATCTTTTCCCCGCAAGGGGACGGAAACTACGGAGAAAAAGGTGGAGCTGAGATCTTTTTCATCCTCGTTTTTTCCTATCTTTTCCCCGCAAGGGGACGGAAACGTCCGGGTCCGGCTCTTGCCAGCCGCCTTCAAACGCTTTAGTTTTTTCCTATCTTTTCCCCGCAAGGGGACGGAAACATCGAGGGAAGTCTTAGCCCTAAGGACATCATCCTTCAAGGGTTTTTTCCTATCTTTTCCCCGCAAGGGGACGGAAACTTCAAAACTTGATCCGTCCCCGGGATCACGATTGGTTGTTTTTTCCTATCTTTTCCCCGCAAGGGGACGGAAACCTTTTAACTCCCCTTCAAAGACGGCATTGTTCATGGTTTTTTCCTATCTTTTCCCCGCAAGGGGACGGAAACGTAAGAATTTTCATGAGAGCTGGGATGGGGGACGCGATGTTTTTTCCTATCTTTTCCCCGCAAGGGGACGGAAACTCGATGTCACAGGCTTTAACAAATTCCCACTCGGCGTTTTTTCCTATCTTTTCCCCGCAAGGGGACGGAAACTGATAAGCCTTACTAAGCTTATTAATCTTATTGACGATAGAAGTTTTTTCCTATCTTTTCCCCGCAAGGGGACGGAAACATTTCGCCCAGGGTTGATTGGAGGTCAAAGACCTCCCCGGTTTTTTCCTATCTTTTCCCCGCAAGGGGACGGAAACATAAAATAGAAACCCTAATTAGCGCCGATATCCCTCTAAGTTTTTTCCTATCTTTTCCCCGCAAGGGGACGGAAACCGTAC
Organism: Phormidium yuhuli AB48; assembly: GCF_023983615.1. Lineage (GTDB taxonomy): Bacteria > Cyanobacteriota > Cyanobacteriia > Cyanobacteriales > Geitlerinemataceae > Sodalinema > Sodalinema yuhuli. The sequence goes on from NZ_CP098611.1 coordinate 3,969,826, forward strand.
GTTATTCAGCAACCCAAGCCAAGCGGCGTCTTGTTTTTTCCTATCTTTTCCCCGCAAGGGGACGGAAACGGGTATCATCCGCCCGATAGGTTTTCCCTAATGGGAGTTTTTTCCTATCTTTTCCCCGCAAGGGGACGGAAACGCCCACGCTTGTGGGGGCGCGACGTTGAATGTTAGAACGGTTTTTTCCTATCTTTTCCCCGCAAGGGGACGGAAACATAGATAAATAATATTGGGGTTCTAGGGTTACATTAAGGTTTTTTCCTATCTTTTCCCCGCAAGGGGACGGAAACAGTCTAATTCAGTTTTCACTCCATAGACTGTTGTTAATACCGTTTTTTCCTATCTTTTCCCCGCAAGGGGACGGAAACAAGGAGTCTCTGGAAAGCTTAAGGGGACTCGGCCTCCCACGTTTTTTCCTATCTTTTCCCCGCAAGGGGACGGAAACAAGGTTAGTCCCTCCCACCACGTAAAGGTGTTCCTGTCGGGTTTTTTCCTATCTTTTCCCCGCAAGGGGACGGAAACTTCAATCGTTGCTAGAGTTTCCTCTAGCTCTTCTTTTCGCGAGTTTTTTCCTATCTTTTCCCCGCAAGGGGACGGAAACTTAGCCTAATTATTACAGAAAGAAATCTACCCGCTCCGTTTTTTCCTATCTTTTCCCCGCAAGGGGACGGAAACTTGTCGTCAGCCGCCTGGGTTAAAGCTTCGCCGGTTTTAGGCGGTTTTTTCCTATCTTTTCCCCGCAAGGGGACGGAAACGTGGAGTGCCTGGCAGTAATGTCAGGTGACAACGAGAAGGTTTTTTCCTATCTTTTCCCCGCAAGGGGACGGAAACATTAAGTCGTAGAGGCCCCCAATACCGCGAGGCCTCAGTTTTTTCCTATCTTTTCCCCGCAAGGGGACGGAAACCTGCTTGGTTACCTGGAGGCTTACGGGTCTGCGAAGGGTTTTTTCCTATCTTTTCCCCGCAAGGGGACGGAAACTCCTTGTTGAGCGCGGTTAAGGAACTTGGTGACTTTCGCCCCGTTTTTTCCTATCTTTTCCCCGCAAGGGGACGGAAACAGTCCTCAGGAGACTTCCAACGGGGAAGAACCTCCCACGTTTTTTCCTATCTTTTCCCCGCAAGGGGACGGAAACCCACATTAGCTGATTGCCCCATAGCAAGTGGGGTTGGGTTTTTTCCTATCTTTTCCCCGCAAGGGGACGGAAACAAAGAATATATTGAAAAAAGGGCGTCCTATCAATACTCCGGACAGTTTTTTGGGCGTTATTGAGTTGAGTCAGTAAGACAAACGCCTGTCACCGGTATCTGGCAAAGGATTCCGGGGAGGTGCCGTCTCGTGCAACAAGTCGAGTTGGGAAAAGAAAGCGAGTTACCGAGGGGGGGAGCGGAGGTCGTTGGCAGAGACGCCAGAGAGCGGCGGTGTGGGTTCGCCGAGTTGGAGAAAAGCTATCCATCGTCTAAAGTGCAGGTGGTAAATCTAACAAAGCTGCACAGATGGATAGCCTCAAGAGCATTGTAGCGGGTCTGGTGGAAACATTTAGCAAACCCCAGCAGAAATTTTTGATGACCCTGATGACCACTCTCTTTGTCGTCTGTGGTCGAGTCAACTATACGAATCTCAGCCGCTACAGCCAGATAAACGAGCGGACTTATCGGCGACACTTCGAGGCGGGTCTAGGACTCGAACGTCTCAACCGCCGCTTAATCGAACAGCTACGACCCGAGGACAGCGAACAGATAGTAGTAGTCGATTGCACCTTCAACGAGAAAAGTGGTCGTCACACCCATGGCTTGGATTGGTTTTACAACAGCAAAGCTCAACGAGCCGAAAAAGGACTCGAATGGTCTGTTGTAGCTATTGTTGACTTGCAGCAGAAGACGGGCTATACCTTGTCAGCCCAACAAACGGAAGCCGACTTGAGAACCGAGAAGACCCCGACCGAAGACCAAGTGGCTTCGAGGAGCCGCTTGGATTTCTACCTCGGGCATCTGGCTTACTGCACCATCTTTTTCCCGGACTGGATTCGTTATGTCGTCGCGGATGGCTTTTACAGCAAGTCCAAGTGGGTCAATGGGGTGGTGGGCTTAGGCTTCGAGGCCATCGGTCGCTTGCGCAGCGATGCTAATCTTAAGTTTCTTTATGACGGCCCTCATCGGGGACGAGGTCGCCCCCGTCGCTATGACGGTAAGGTTGATTTGACTGACCCGAGTCGTTTGACTTTCGTTGCCACTTTAGACGAAGGAGTTTCTCTATACACAGCCGTGGTCTGGTCAGTTAACTTTCGACGACCGGTTCGTTTGGCTTATTTGCTCAAAGAGCAGAATGGACGACGCAGTTACGTGGTCTTGTTTTCCACCGATGTCACCCTTGACCCCCTCCATCTCTATCGTTGTTACACCGCTCGTTTCCAAATTGAGTTTATTTTTCGCGATGCTCGTCAGTTTCTGGGCTTCTCTGATTGTGAGGCCCGCTCCGCTGAAGCCCTCGACTCTCATGTTAATGCCAGTCTCCTGGCTCTCAATTTAGCCAAAGCCACCTTACAATCGACCCACACTCGTGCTGAACCTTTGAGTTTTTCCATCGCCTCTCTCAAACGCTTGGCTCTCAATGAGCATCTTTTTGACCTATTTATCGACAGCTTTGACTTAGACCCGACTTTAATTAAATCCCATCCCAACTACTCGGAACTCCTATCCTACGGTGCTCTTGCATCCTAAATCTGTCCGGAGTATTGGTCCTATAAGACCTGTTTTTTCCTATCTTTTCCCCGCAAGGGGACGGAAACTGAATTCCCACTCGGCACGAGCGTAGTCAAAGTGGATCACGTTTTTTCCTATCTTTTCCCCGCAAGGGGACGGAAACAACAACTAGACTTTAAAAGAGTTATAATATAGAAATTATCTTCCTATCTGTTCTAAGCAAGTGGGTGAAAATAGTGAAAAGTATGGATAACGAATTACTGGATGCTTTAAAAGACAAAATAGATGGAACTAAAAACTCTTCGCTGGCTTTATTTGAGAGTCCATTACAAGTGGTTGGTTATAAGCAATTTACGTACACTACAGTTCAGAGCGGTATAACAATCCCTTATGTAATCATAAAATGGAAAAGCAGCAAAAGAGTATTTTACAATTGTGCTTTAATAAATATTAGACATTTAAGAACATGGAATAATTTTCATGAAGCGAATCGGGACGTTAAACGTCTAATAGAAAACATATATTTAAAACCAAACTAGAAAACGTGTTTCCATATATTTTTGGGTCTTCAGGATATACGGTGTGATTTGTTGCATTTCATACAAAATTGTCGGTGCAAAAAATCCCCTCCTGGGAGGGGTCGGGGTGGGTTCCCCTCCTGGGAGGGGTCGGGGTGGGTTCCCCTCCTGGGAGGGGCAGGGGTGTTTAATGGAATTGTCTTGTTATTAATCGGATTTTAAATTGGGGGGTCGGGGTGGGTTCCCCTCCTGGGAGGGGCAGGGGTGGGTAGGTTTCTTACCGCTCAAGAGTTCCATCGTAACCTGGTCGGGGTGGGTTCCCCTCCTGGGAGGGGCAGGGGTGGGTTCCCCTACAGCAACGGATGTAAACCCCCATAAATTTTCCTGATCACCCTGAATCCAGAAGACCCTCAACTCCTAAAAACTGGACTCTCATGGGTCATGGAGTTACCGATAGGAAAGCAATTGGGACTTATTTAGAGCCAAAATGATTAAAGTATCTTGCTAGATATTAAACCATGGCACTTTCCAAAGAAAAACGGCAATTTGGAGACTTCCAAACCCCAGACCATCTCGCCCAAGAGGTGACTCATCTCCTCAAACAACGCTACCAACTCTCTCCTGAGATGATTCTCGAACCCACCTGTGGAACCGGAGCCTTTATTCGAGCAGCACTCAGGCACTTTCCCACCGCCCACATTCTCGGACGAGACATTAACCCGAGTTACATCCAAGATGCTCAACAATCCCTGGTCAACTATCCTGATGCCCATCAGGTTACCTTGCAACAAGGAGATTTTTTTACAATCGACTGGCAAGGCCTCTTATCTAAACTATCTAACCACATCCTCATTTTGGGGAACCCTCCCTGGGTCACAAGCAGCGAACTCAGTCGGCTCAATCAGCAAAATCTGCCAGCAAAATCTAACCATCAAAATCGACGAGGCATTGAAGCCATTACCGGTTCAGCGAACTTTGATATCTCTGAATGGATGCTGCTCCAGTTTAGCCAATGGCTCCCCCCTCAATCAGGAATCCTGGCAATGCTCTGCAAGTCTTCTGTTGCTCGTAAGGTGGTGAATCAAGTTCAACGAAATCAATCTCAACCCTTTAGTGCTGATATCTATATCATCGATGCCAAACAGCATTTTAATGTATCTGTTGATGCCTGTTTATTCGTCTTTCGCTATGACTCATCCGGGGACTGTTTGTGTCATCTCTATTCTAGCCTTGATGCGCCCATCTCCTCCGGTGCCATCGGCGAACGAAATGGCATCTTAGTTCGTCATATCCCTCAATACGATGCCTGGAGTCATTTAATTGGGCAAAATCTGACCTATACCTGGCGTTCAGGACTGAAACATGATTGTGCCAAAGTGATGGAACTCGAACCCGTGAGTGAGGGACAGTTTATCAATGGAATGGGTCAAACCTATGACCTCGAATCGACCTATCTCTATCCTCTCCTTAAAAGTTCAGATGTTGGCAATGGCAGAACCCAAAACTATCGTAAAGTTGTCCTGGTCACCCAAACCTATATTGGAGAAGAGACCCACCTTATCGAGAACATCGCTCCCAAGACCTGGCGTTATCTCCTTGACCACTCTGAACGGTTAAACAAGCGCAAAAGTTCAATTTATAAAAACAAACCCTTTTATTCTATTTTTGGCATCGGAGATTATTCTTTTAAACCGTGGAAAATTGCAATTTCAGGACTCTATAAAAGCTTAGCCTTTCAACTGATTTCTCCTCTCGGTGACAAACCGGTAATGCTCGATGATACCGTCAACTTTCTTTCCTTTGATAATCAAGCGGAAGCCGAGTTTGTTCTGGAACTCCTCAACTCAGAACCCGCTCAAAGCTGTCTCGATTCAATGATTTTTTGGAACGATAAACGACCAATCACGATTGACATTCTCAGACGACTTTCCCTGCAAGCGGTAGCCCAAGAGCTAGGACTCCTAGACCTCTATACTCATTGGGCGAAAGCCATCCATGTCAACCGTCAGGGTCAATTGGAGTTAGGCCTGTTCTGAAGACCTCAGCCGTCTGTTGCTCTCACTCCTCTTTCTTGTTCCTAATTTTAGAAGACTCTCCCTCCAGGGCAATCTGTATAATAGCTCCAGTTTCCTTAACGGAGTGCCAAACCAACCATGTACAGTATGGACGACGGGATGAGCATCGCCAGACAAGCCAGCCGGGATATCGAGGCTTGGCTGAATGGGATTCCCGAAACCCTCGGCGTCGAAAACGTCGAAGATGAACCGGAATATCAAAAAATGGATGTCGACTTGCTCTGGCATCTCGAAGGGGCCTGTCTGAAAGTGGAAATCAAGGGCGATCGCCACCACAAAACCGGTAACTTCTTCTTTGAAACCCACAGCAACCGAGAACGGGGAACCCCCGGCTGTTTCCTCTACACGGAAGCGGACTGGCTTTTCTACTACTTCGTCACTCCCCGCACCCTCTATCAACTCCCCATGCCCGAAACCCGCCACTGGTTCCTCAAACACCAGCAGCAATTTCGGGAACGCTCCACCCGCACCCCTGTCGGCCGGAGTTTCTACACCACCGTCGGCCGTCTAGTTCCCATCCGTCAAGTCTTGGCGGAAGTTCCCCGCGTCGTCCGGGTGCAATTTGGAACCTAAGCCTATCTTCTCAATCACCTCAACCTTGTGCTGCAATGATGTTTAATCTCTCCTATTTCCCGCTCCCCATTCCCCGTCAAGCCGACCTCTCAACCGCCATCGACTCCTGGCTGCGTCGTCTTCTGATACTGCTAATTTCAGCCTATCAACGCTATCTCTCGCCCCATAAGGGCTATTCTTGCGCCCATCGCCTTCTCCACGGGGGCGAGTCCTGTTCCTGCCATGTGAAAAACGCCCTCACTGAAACCGATCTTCTCACGGCGATCGCCCAATCCAAAACCCGCTTTGCCGCCTGTGCCGAAGCCGCCGCAACCCTAGCGGCTCAGGCAAATTCCGAGGATGACCCCTCCTCCCCGTCACCAACCCCCTATCCCCGCCGTACCTTTATTTACTACAGTTTAGTGGGCTTCACCCTACCCTTTTTTGTCCGTCGCAATCAAGGACAATGTTGCGCCAGTCTCGGTAAATTCCTCTTCCGAGATCACCAACGCCGCCAACGGGACGACCAACAACGGCGCTATTATCAAGACCGACAACGACGCTGGGAAGAGGAACACCGACGACGCAACCAACCCTTCTAAGCGGTGCGTTCCGGCAAGTTTTAACCGAGTCGTCGAAGCCCAACATCAAACCATGCCGGGACGCACCCTACCCCGATTGCTTTCTTAACCAAAATACCAACCATACTCCTGCTTCACCTCCTGGGCCATCTCATCCCGTAATACTCCCGGACATAACACCTCCCCCAAGGGTCGCCAGGCCCGGAGCCGCATCTGCACGTTGATATCCCCGTGACGGTATAAGGCCTGATAATAGGCATCCTCGGGGGAGCGCGATCGCCACAGTTTCAATAAGGACTCCCGATACTCCGGCTCAGCAGACTGTCGAATCCGTCGTTCTACCATCTCATAGGGAATCTGCTCAAAGGTTTCATGACGAAACGTGCCGGCAATATAGCCCTCATGAAACTCCCGCTCAAAGCGCAACAGCAACAAGCGCGCTGGTAAATAAAAATCAAAGCCCCAAACCGACTCCATCTCCTCACGAATCTCATCCGGCATCGGCAGACGCTGTTCCTGATAGCGTTGATGGAGAAAAAAGGGCAACTCCTCACTCTCCCAACTCAACGGCTCTAAATCCTCAATATGGTCCAAGCGGAAGTTATACCAGCGTCCCTGTCGAGTTGGTGTTTGCCCGAACCCACAGAGATAAATCGATCGCCGCACATAATAACAACAAACCGGATAGACCACACAAAACCGCGAAACCCGCATCCGGGAACTGCGATACAACAGCCGCACCGGGGGAACCGGAGACTGTTGCCAGAGTTGATAGAACGCCTCCTGCCAATCCTCCACCCGGTCAATCTGGCCCTTGCACACCACATAATCCACATGAACCAGAAACCGCTGCACCCCCGCCACCGGCTTCCCATAGCGTTGCGCCAAACTGCCAAAATCCAAATTCCCAAACAGCACCTCCGGCCGACCTAGCAGCGGCGGTTTTGTCGGAGACTCCTGACCCCTCACCGGCTTGGCCACCACCGGTTCCCGCACCCATTGAGGTAACTCCTTAAGGGGAGCAAACTTATGACCCTGACGGGCCAACAACCCTAACTCCACCAATAAGCGTAAATCATCCGCCAGCGATCGCCGCGTCACCCCAAACAACCGCTGTTCCAGACGCTCCTGCCACTCCTGCCGCTCTACCCCCAACTCAGCACAGACCGCCTCAATCCAGGCCGCCATCCCCTCCTGGCCCACCACCGACAGCACCCAATCATAACCACGACGGGCACAAAGACAGCGGGAATTGTGAAGTGGAGGAATCTCCTCCCCCTTAGGATGATCCGGGGTAAAAAAGGCATCCCGCCATTGAGCATAACTAAACAACTCAGGAACCGGTTCCTGACCCTGATTCCAGAACGAGCCATAGCCAGGACAATACAACAGATGTAACCAAACCCATAACCGTAGCGATCGCAATCCATGCTGACAAAACACCCCCCGCGTCAACCGCTGCAACAACAGAGGCGACGGATAGAGCACCCCCAACCCAGCCTCCTCTGCCAATGGTCGTGTCTGAGGCGACGTCAGAGACCGTCGCCGCTGACTAGAAAGAGGAAGCCGTTTCTGGGGAACCATCAATTAAACCTTACCGTATTTCGGAATTAGCCGCTTCCAATTATTGACCATAAACAGCCAGAACGCAACCCCAGTCAGCCCACAAATAGCCGTTTGAGCAGCACCGGAGCAATCTCCGGCAACGGCAGTACATACCGAGCCGCCCCCAGAGCGATCGCCTCCTTCGGCATCCCAAACACCACCGACGTCGCCTCATCCTGAGCGATGGTCACCCCACCCGCCTGAGAAATCGCCTGCATCCCCAAGGCCCCATCCTTACCCATCCCCGTCAAGAGAATCCCGACACAACGCCGTCCATACACCTGAGCCACCGACTCAAACGTCACCGTCACCGACGGACGATGACCCGAAAACGGTGGCAGAGGGGCGCTCGCAAACACCCCCGGACGACTAAACGTCAAATGCTCATCCTCCGGCGGGAAATAAATCACCCCCGCCTCCGCCCGCATCCCCGGCTGAGCAATCCGCACCGGAACCCGACATTCCGTATCCAGCCAATTCACCAACCCCGTCAAAAAGCCCCGACTAATATGTTGCACACAAACAATCGGCACCGGAAACCCCACAGGAATCTCCCGTAAAATCTCTTGTAATGCCTGGGGCCCCCCCGTCGAAGCCCCAATCGTCACCAACTCATAGGTTCGCTGTCGTACCGCTGGGGCGATCGGCGGCAAGGAAGACTGTCCTAACCCAACCGATTTAGAACGAGCTGTCACAGGCTGGCTCGTCCCACGTCTTAAATCCCTCCCCTGACGACGATGGGTAAACACCGCCACACCAGACAAGACACGAATTTTAGTAATCAACTCCAGTTGCAAATCCTGCCAATCCCTCATCCCCCCATCAATCGGTTTCGGCAACACATCCACCGCCCCCGCCTTCAATACCCGAAACACATTCTGAGTATCCTCCGCCTGCACCGACGCACTCAAAATCAAAATGGGCCGAGGCATCGTTGCCATAATCTCCTGAGTCAGTTCCAAACCATTCATCTGCGGCATATGAAAATCCGTACAAACAACGTCCGGCAAGACCTGGGGGAGCATCTTCAACGCCTCCTTCCCATTACCAGCCATCCCCACCAACTCAACATCTGGACAGCTTGCCAACATCCGCCGCAGAATCACTTGCACTACGGGGGAATCCTCAGCAATAAGAACACGAATGGGCATCAGATTTGTAATAAGAATCCTAATGGGTTTCCAGGGTAATCCCTCTAGATTAACCGCTGTAGGGTTTCTACTAACACATCTTGATTAAAACTACTTTTAGTGATATAGGCGTTCGCCCCCGCCTCTGCCCCCCGTCGACGATCCTCATCCGTCGCCAGAGACGTCACCAAAATAATCGGCAATTCACTATAATCCGGATGAGTGCGAATGCGAGCCGTCAACTCCAACCCATCCAAATTCGGCATTTGAATATCCGAAACCACCGCATCAAACCGACCCGCCCGCAGTTTATTGTAACCATCCAACCCATCCACCGCCGTCACCACCTCATAGCCAGCTGCCTCCAAAATCCGTTTCTCCTGAGTCCGCGTTGTAATCGAATCCTCCACCAACAACAGCGTTTGTTTTACCGTCTCCTGGGTCAGCGTCTCCTGGGGCCCCGCAAACGACTCAGCCACTTGAGTTGTGGGACGGTGACCCCCCCGCACTGACTTAATAATATCCACCGGGTTTAGCACCATACAGACCTCCCCCGTTCCCAGAATCGTCGCTCCCGACACATTACGAACCCGCTTGAGGAGATTACTTTGGGGCTTGAGAATCGCGTCCTGCTCATCAATGAGGCGATCAACCAACACCCCCAACCCATCCTCACCCACCTTGAGCAGAATACAGGCCCAGGATTTCTGGGCCTCCTGTAGCTGCCGATCAATAGGTAACTCCAAAATATCCGCCAAATGCACCACCGAAACCGGCTGACTCTCATAGAGAATCGTCTCCCGACCCTCCAACGAAAAAATATCATCCGGGGCAATCATCACCGCCGTCTGCACAAACTCCACCGGCAGAGCATAGGATTGGCGAGGTAGAGTCTTGCCCGTCGCCTCATGATAAATATGTTGCACCTCCAATAACAACACATGAGCCGTCGCCAAGGTCGTTCCTAATTGCAGAGACATCGAGCAGCCTTGTCCTGGCTTTGACACCACCTGAACCGACCCCTTCAACCGTTCCACATTAGCCCGCACCACATCCAAGCCCACCCCCCGGCCTGAAACCTCAGTCACAAAACTGCGCGTCGAGAACCCGGGCATAAAAATCAGATTTTGAATTTGCCCCAGGGTCATCGCCTCAAGTTCCGTCGGGGAAACCACCTCATTTTTCAGAGCCGTTTTTTTAATCTTCTCCATCTCTAGCCCCCGGCCATCATCACTGACCTCAATGGCGATGGTATTGGCCGTTTGATAGCCCCGTAACGTAATCGTGGCCGTAGCGGGTTTGCCCCGCCGTTGCCGTTCCTCTGGGGATTCAATACCATGGTCGATCGCATTGCGGATAATATGAGTCAGCGGGTCCTTCATATCTTCCAAAATGCGCTTATCTGCCCGTGTGTCCCCGCCTATAATCTTCAGACGCACCTCCTTACCCTGCGATCGCGCCAAATCCCGAACCAATCTCGGATAGAGATTAAAAATCGTCGACAAGGGCAACAACCGTAACGTCCGCACCCCCTCTTCAATATCATCAGCCAACGTTTCCAAGCGGGCCGTATCCTCAGCAATGCCCGTCTGAAGACGATTTACCAGTTTCCCCAAGGTTTCCAAACGAGCCTGATTCTGTTCCTGAAAACGAGCAAAATTAAGCAACACCGAAGGACTTACCCCATTGAAGCGTCCCTCATCCCCAACTCGGCCATTCCCCATCTCACCCCCCATCCCCAAGGTAGCAATCTCCTGACGCTGCCTAATTTTTTGCAGTTCATCCTGTAACGGATGGTAGAGGGTCAACGACATATTCCCAGCCTCCCGGGCCCAGTCTTCCCAAAAGGCCACCACCTCCTCAATTTCCGAGAGTCGGTGAGCAATGCGAATCTTAGTCACCGTCAGCTCCCCAGCGGCCGTCATCAGAGCATCCAGATTCTGAGTATCCACCCGGATGGTATCAATACGATAGTTCCCCTCATGGGGCTGTGACCTGTCCCCCCCTTGAGATGGTTCCAAGGATGAGGAAGAGCGTTGAACCGGCGTTTCTCCCGGAGACTCACCCCGCAGCCTGGCCAAACTCTCCACCAGAGAAACCTGAGCTGGACAATTCGTCACCGTCTCTTGAACCAGTTGTTGCAACGTCTTAATCCCATCCCCGAGGCGATCGCACAGAGAAGCATCAAACAACTGTTTCCCCTCCTTAACAGGCAACAGTTGCTGTTCCCACTCATGGGCCAGTTGAGCCATATCCGTGATGCCCAACATCGCCGCATCCCCTTTAATACTGTGGATTTCCCGCAACAACTCATCAAATTTCCCCTCATCCTGGGGATGATGTTCCAAATACAACAGGCCCGCATCCAGTTTTTGCAAGTGATCCTCAGTAGCCACCTGGAAGGTCTGCCGTAACTCCTCGTCTTCAAGATAACGGCTCTCCGTTCCCGGAGGAACCGCCAAAGTCTCCGGAACTGAAGACTCCCGAGACTCATTGAGGCTCACCGCTTGGTCAATACATTGGCGAATCCGGTCTAGCCCTCGCAGCAACTCATCACAGCCTTCACCCGTTAAGTCCATCTCCCCCGATTTCACCGAGGCCAACGCCTGTTCCCAATCATGGGCCAGTTGCGCCACCGCCGTGACCCCGAGCATCCCCGCATCCCCTTTCAAACTATGGATTTCCCGGAGGATATCATCGAGTTGAACCCGATCGCCTGGGGACTGTTCCAAAGACAGCAAACCATCATAAAGCTTTTGCAGATGATCCTGACTGGCCAGTTGAAAGGTATGCCGTAGTTCCTCATCCTCAATGTAGTTAACAGACCTCAATTGAGGCCCCACGGAAACGGCCACCGGTGGAGTTAACATCCCAGGAGCGGAGGCTACGCCGGGCCGGAAATAGTCACGGATGGCATCGAGTCCCTCATAGAGGCGATCGGCCCCAGCGTCCAGACCGTCCTCCCCCTCCATCAGCTGAGCCAAGTCATGTTTCCACCCATTGATCCGACCCCGTAACCTCGGGTCATTCCCAGTCAGCTGTTCCAAGACCTCCAGATCCTTAAACAGACTGTCCAGGCGCTCCCGTTGACGCCCCTGTGCCCGGGCCTCGGGGTCTGCCACATCCTCTTCCAGGGCCACCAGTCCCAACTCCAGACGGCTCAACAGCTCATCGATTGCCCCATCATCCGACGTCGGTTCTAGAACAGGTTGGGGAACAGAAGGCGCAGGGGGTTCCTCGACCGCAGGAAGGCTCAGAGCGTCTGACCTCTGAGGGGTCTGCGCCACCTTAGGACTAGAACTAGAGGCTGTCTCCCCGGATCCCATCAGCTGCGCCAAAACATAAAAGGTTTGTACTCCCGAGGGTTCTCCAGTGATCGCCTCTTGAACCAATGCTTCCAATGCCCCTAAACCATCCCCAAGTCGTCGCTCTAAATCTTCATCAAACGCCGCCTTGCCCTTCTGCACCTGACTGAGCAGATGTTCCCATTGTTGGGTCAAGGTGGCAATATCTTTTAACCCCAACATCCCCGCATTCCCTTTGAGAGAATGACTTTCTCGGAGTAACCCATCCAGGAGGTCTTGGTCATCAGGGTTATCACGGAGCTGGGTGAGTCCTTCCCGAATCTTTCTTAAGCCATCTTCGCTGGCTTCTTGGAAGATTCCCCGAAGTTCTTCATCTTCAATTAACATGGTGTGAACGACTCCCCCATGACCGTTAAGTGGCGGACGGTCAATCAATTGACCGTCCCATCCACCTCTATCTTAACGGATACCGCTCCCTACTTGTTTCGCCCCAGAGTTTTAGCTTGTTCTAGAGCAATCTCTTTCACCGCCTCGATGGATTCACGGTTGGCGTTTCCTTCAATAGCTTTCACCGCTAACTCTTGCACCTGCTCTAGGGTCGCTTCAAGTTGCAGGGAGAGCGTCTGGAGTTGTTGTTGCCGATCGCCGATAGTTCGTTCTAAGCCCTCAATCCGTAATTCGTAGCCTTGTTTTTGCCCCTCAATCTCTTGCTGACGCAGCTCTAGGGCCGTTTTGACCTGATGCTGGGCGATCGCCTCTCCTTGACGTTTCCCGTTCTGGATTTGCTCCTCCCGCTGACGGGGGAACTCCTCAACCTTCTCGCTGAGATCTGCAAATTCCTGTTCCCGCTCAGCCAGAGCCGTCTCTTGGTTGTGCCACAACTGTTCCTGTGCCTCTCGCATCTCCCCTAAGTCTCGATAGTGCTGCTGCTGCTGTTGCTGATACTCCTCTTCTTGCACTTGCCGCTGTTGGGCTTGTTGATAGCGATAGTCTTGCTCCTCCCGCTGCCAGTTTTTTGCCAATGCTTGCTGCTCTTCCTGCCAACTCTGCTCCCAGTCCTCTTGTTCCTTGCGCCAGTCCCTTTGCCGTTGCTCTAACTCATCTTGAAGACGCTCTTGTTCCTGAGAAAAGTCATCGGCGAACTGTTTGGATTCCTCCAAATATGTATCAATCAACTGCCCCAATGTTGTGTCATCAATAGACTCAATTTCATACAACTCTTGTAACCGTCGTTGTTCATTTTGAATCGCCTCAGATATCTCAAAAAACTGACGAGATTCTTGAGTTAATGCCTGAGATAACTGATTCACAAAACTGCCAAATCGGACTTGAATCTGTTGCAGTTGATGTATCGGAGTTTCCGGCTCCTCAATGACCCCTGGGCTGCATCGTTGAACTGGGTCGGGCTGGGGCACAGGGGCTGGCTCAGGGATGGGCGATCGCCGGCTCTGTTTGAGTTCAGACTCAACCTGCTTTTTCTCCTGAACTAACGCCTCATAGGCGGCCAAAATCTCTGCCTTCGTACTGCGATTTGTCAATCGTTTGGCCATCATTCAACTCCTGATTTTTTTCAATGTTGATACAATTGGAACCTGGGATTAAAGAATTTCCCCAAGCATTAGCCAAAGGCTTGTACGGATAAAGCCCGAGCTTGGTCCCGCGCCGCTTGCAAGTGCTGACTCAGTTCCGCCAGTTGTGCATCATATTGTGCCAAACTTTCCTGCAAAGACCCCAGTTTTACCTCATAGCCCTGTTGTTGACCGTCCCAGGTTTTCTCTAGCAACTCCCGACGACTTCTAGACTGCTGATGAACCTCCCGGATTGCCTCGGTCTTAGCCTGGTTGAAGCTCTCCTGTAATGTAGTCTCCATCTGGGCAACTTGCTCACGGTAGGCGGTAATTTTCTCTTGATTAGCCATTAAAACCGCCTCTCGCGCCTCCCAGTCTTTCTGATGGTCATAACCCTGCTGGGACAACTGATGGTGTTGTTCTCGCAGAATGCGCCCATACTCGTCAGCATCCCGTTGTCGCCGTTGTTCCTGTTCATAGACCCCGTCGGCTTCCTGTTGCTGTCGCTGTTTTTGTCGCTGTTGGCGTTTCACCTCCCAGTCCTCTTGCTGCTGCTGTTGCTGCTGTTGCCACTGTTTGCGAGTCTGGTCTTGCTGACGTTCCAACTCCTCTGAGGCTTGGGCGATCGCATCCTGCAATTGTCGTTGTTTCTGGGCCTGTTCCCGCCGCAAGGAATACAAGCCATCGGCGACAATACCGATTTGATGCAGTTGCTGCTGTTGTTGTTGAGCCAGGCGGATGGCCTGTTGCAACTGTCCCTGTTTCTCCACCTCCCCTTCCAGGCGATCGCCCAACTGGCTCACCTGCATCTCAAACTCCAGTTGCAAGTCCGCTAACCCTCGCACAATAGCATCACTGGTATATCCCACCACCTGGGACATGAGTTGCTGATTCTGCTGCTGTTGCGCCTCCTCTTCCCGCGTCCTCACCTGATAGGACTGCTGTTGCTGGGCGCTGATAATCCTCTCCAATGCCTCAAGGCCCGCCTTCTTCACTGCGTCACTCATGGTCGCTCTTGGAACCTCACGATGGAATAAATTGTTATAGATGAATGGCTCAGGAAGGTCAGATTGGGCCTGAGGTCAAGCCTGAACCCAATCTGACTGAGTCTGCTGCGTCGCTCTCGTTCGCAACGTTGATTTTTAAATCAACTTAACTCTACTGTAGCCAACGTTGATTTTTTTGTCAAGCACTCGCTAAACTGTAAACAGGCCAACCCAGCCCGAGGGCGATCGCCCCATCGGGATCTCCTGCCCCTAGCCCCGAGGATCTAATTGTGGAAGCAAGCTTTGGACAAATCATTCGCAGCGCCCGCAAAGAACTAGGCTTATCCCAGCGGGGTCTAGCGCAACAACTGGAATTAGACTTTACCTATCTCTCCAAACTAGAGAATGATCGCGCCGACTATGCCGCCAAAGAAGAGGTGATCCGCGCGATCGCCCAATGCCTCAACCTCAACGCCGAAGAATTAGTCTTTCTAGCGGGGCGTACCCCACGCTGTTATGAACGCTTCCTGAAACAAAACGCCCAGGACTTACCGCCCCTATTTCGGCGAATGTCCGAGAATCCTGACTTTGCCGCCGAAGTTTTCCGCCAGGCCCGACAACCCCACCCCAAACCCTAACTAAACATGATGGCTGAAGCCTTACTGATTCTCCTGGGACTGTTCACCGGAGTTGCCTCAGGACTCTTAGGAATTGGCGGGGGTGCGCTTATGGTTCCCGGTTTACTGGCCTGGGGAGCGCCGATTCAACAAGCCGTTGCCACCAGTTTAGTCGCCGTCTTCATCAACGCCCTCTCGGGGAGTTTTCGTAACTGGCAAACCCGAGACCTCCATCCTCGGGGGTCTCTTGGTTTAGCCCTTGGGGGTATCAGTACAGCCCAACTGGGGGCCTGGCTTGCGGGTTGGCTACCGTCGTGGATCTTGGCGTTTAGTCTTGCAGGTTTGCAACTGGTCACGATCTATTTAATGGGGTTGCGTCGTCGCCTAGCCCAAAGTCAGTCGAGGTTAGACATTGCGGAACAGTCTCCCAAGCAGTTTTTTATGATCATGGTGGGGATTGGTTTGCTGGCTGGACTCTTATCGGGGTTATTTGGTGTGGGGGGTGGCGTGGTGATGGTTCCTCTACAGATGCTGTTGCTGGGGATTGGTATTAAGCAAGCGGTGCGAACCAGTTTGGGGGCTATTCTGTTGATTTCCCTTTCGGGTTTATGGCGGCATACCCTCCAGGGCAATGTGTTATGGGCGGCTGGGGGGTTATTGTCTCTGGGGGGCGTCTTGGGGGCGCAACTGGGCAGTCGCACGTTGCCCAAGTTGCCTGAACGGCAGGTGAATCGACTTTTTCGTTTGTTGCTGTTGCTGATGGCGACCTATACGGTGATACGGGGGGTGGAGAGTTTGTCACGGAGTTAGGGAATCTACCCCTGCGGGGAGGACCCACCCCGCCCTGACGGGCACCCCTCCCTGGAGGGGAGAAGTGGGACGGCTGTGGGGGGAGAATGGCTACGCTTAGTACCAGCCTGGTAGAGGACCAAGACTCCCTGGAGGGGAGAAGTGGGACGGCTGTGGGGGGAGTTGTGTTAGTTGAACTGATTGAGGAAGCGTAGGTCGCTGTTGTAGAGGCGACGAATATCGTCCATTTGGTGCAGAACCATGGCAAAACGTTCCACACCGAAACCGGCGGCAAAGCCGGTATAGCGTTCACTGTCGTAGCCAACGGCTTCTAGGACATTGGGGTCGACCGTTCCGCAGCCGAGGACTTCGAGCCAGTCGCCTTTCCATTTCACATCCACCTCGGCACTGGGTTCAGTGAAGGGGAAATAACTGGGGCGAAAACGGATGTCTACATCGCCAAAAATTTGGCGCACAAACTCGCGGATTGTGCCTTTTAAGTCTGTGAAGGTTAACCCTTCATCTACCGCCAACAGCTCAATTTGATGGAATACCGCCGAGTGGGTGGCATCCACGGTGTCGCGACGATAGACTCGTCCCGGGGCGACGACGCGGATGGGGGGCTGTTGCTGTTCCATGTAGCGGATTTGCACTGAGGAGGTATGAGTCCGCAGTAGGCGATCGCCCGGCAAGTAGAAGGTATCCTGCATATCCCGGGCGGGGTGGTCCGCTGGAGTATTCAGAGCCTCGAAGTTATAGTAGTCTGTTTCAATCTCTGGACCCGTAGCGACGGTATAACCCAGTCCCACGAAGATATCGAGAATGCGATCGATGGTGCTATTGAGGGGATGGCGACGGCCTTGGGGAACCACGACCGCCGGCATGGTGACATCTAGAGTTTCCGAGGCCAAGCGGGCCGCGATCGCGGTCTGTTGGAGCTGTTCTTTTTTCTGACTCAGCGCCGTTTCCAGTGCGGTTTTCACCTCATTGGCCAGTTTCCCCACCTTAGGGCGATCGCTCGGGTCAAGTTTGCCCATACCCCCCAAGATTTTCGAGACCTTGCCCTTTTTACCCAAATAGCCCACCCGCAGAGACTCAAGCTGCTCTAAACTATCAGCAGCGTTAATCTCCTCGCTTGCAATGCTTTGGAGTTCAGTGAGTTGGGTTTCTAAATTGTTAGATGTTGTGGTCATATTTTTGCCTATTGCCTCTTGCCTCTTTCCTTCCCCTCCTGGGAGGGGTTAAGGGGTGGGTTATCCCTGTTGCCTGTTGCCTATTGCCTCTTTCCTTCCCCTCCTGGGAGGGGTTAAGGGGTGGGTTATCCCTGTTTATTGCCTATTGCCTGTTGCCTATTGCCTGTTCCCTGTTCCCTACCCATGCCGGGTTCCATCAGGGAGAATAGCGCCGTGGAGGTTGGCAGCTGTCATGTGAGCGCCCCATAAATCTGCCCCAGTGAGGTTAGCGTAACTTAAATCGGCACTGGTTAAATCAGCCATCTTCAAATCAGCTTGAGTTAAATCAGCATTGCTGAGATTGGCACCGTAGAGATTGGCT
Source organism: Phormidium yuhuli AB48 (assembly GCF_023983615.1). GTDB lineage: Bacteria > Cyanobacteriota > Cyanobacteriia > Cyanobacteriales > Geitlerinemataceae > Sodalinema > Sodalinema yuhuli. The sequence continues at coordinate 3,987,809 of NZ_CP098611.1, forward strand.
TGATCTAACTTCGTGCCTTTTAGGGATGCTCCAGAAAGATTGACTTCCGTGAGGTTGGCGCCACTTAGAATTGAACAGCTCATATTGGCTTTTTGTAGATTCGCCCCCTCAAAAGAGACTCCTGCCATGTTCGCATAACTCAAGTTCGCTTCCTCGAAATAGGCGCGGATGAGTTCCACCCCGAGCCAACTGGCCCCTCGTAAATCCGCCCCTCGTAAATCAGCATCATGGAGTTTCACCTGATCCAGTTTCACTTGCCGGAAGTTAGCTCCCCGTAAACTGGCTTCACAGAGATTTGCTCCTTCGAGGTTCACTTCCCGAAAGTCTGATTCATATAAGTCGGCCCCTTTCAAACAGGCGTGCCGTAAATCGACACGATACAAGTCTGCCGATCGCATTTCAACTTGAGTCAAATCAGCACCATACAGGCTAGCACCCACTAAGGATGTGCCATTGAGACGGGCCCCAGTTAAATCGGTTTTCGATAAATCCGCGCCGCGCAAATCGGCATCGGCTAAGGAGGCGCCGCTGAGAATGGCATCTTTCAAGCAGATCTGATAGAGATCAGCTCGACTTAGGGAAATGCGTCGTAAATCAACGCCACTAAAATCGCGAACCCCTGTGCCATAGCGATTTAATAGTTCAGCCGCGTCCATAACCTTCTCATAACAACGGTGTTCTGGCACTTTGCCAGCACAGATCATCTTATCCTGTTTAGGCAGTTGGGGATAGGGCGGTGCTGGCTTTAGGTGCTGCCATTACCCCGATACACTCGACCTTTCCAAGCGCCTCCCCGTCCCAACCCATGGCGCAGGGCGGAATCTAAGGTCATTAGGCTATACAGGGCGGCAATCAGGGGCAAAATGAGTCCTAGGAAAGGGGGTTGTTGATAGAAGTGCAGGGTGGGGAGTAGGGAAAATGCCATTAAGAACCAGGTGGCGAAACCGATAAAGGCGATAAAAGATTCATGATTCTGGATGCCCCAAATTAGAGCGATGGGAGGGACGAAATAGGTCACCCCCATGGCCACGAGAGTAAATAGGAGCAGCAGGGGGGAGTAGTTGAGTTGGGTGTAGGCGGTGCGGGCGACCATCCCCCAGATACTCCAGAGGGAAGGATAGGGGCGTAAACTGATGGTTTTTTGGCTTAAGCCTAACCAAATGCCATGATACTCCTGACCTTGACCCCGTTTGACGGCTTGGGCCAGGGCGCAGTCATCAATGAGGGTTTCTTTGATGGCGGCCAGTCCGCCAATGCGGTCTAGGGCCTGACGACGGATGAGAATACAGCCTCCGGCGGCGGCGGCGGTGGCGTTTTGAGGGGTATTCACCCAGTCGAAGGGGTAGAGTTTCTGAAAGAAATAGATAAATGGGGGGATGAGCAGTCGTTCCCAGAAACTTTGACAGCGCAGTTTGACCATCAAGGAGACGAGATCTAGGCTGTCTCGTTCAGCTTTGAAGAGTAGTTGTTCTAGGTTTTGCGGGTGGTGTTGGATGTCAGCATCGGTGAGGAGGTAATAGTCAGCGCTATAGCGTTCTCCATGGCGTATGCCTTGGTCCATGGCCCAGAGTTTACCGCTCCAACCGGGGGGCAGGGGATCGGCAGTGATAATGTCGAGTTGGGGTAGGGTAAGGTTGAGTTCTTCTCCTAGGGCGTTGATGTCGGCGGCGATCGCCCGGGCCACATCGGCGGTTCCGTCGTCGCTGCGATCATCGACGAGAATCACCTGTAATTGGCTGATGTTTTCTTGGAGGAGGAGCGATCGCAGGGTTTTGGGTAATAACTCAGCTTCGTTACGGGCGGGGATGATGGCACAGACGCTGGGTAGGGTGTCGAAGTTGGGGGGAACGGGAGACAGTTGGATGTGCGATCGCCAAAATTGCCCGCGAAAGGCCAGGAGAGTGATCCAAATGCTGAGGGAGAGTAGGGTGAGAATGAGCATGGGAGAGGGGGGAGGGGGAGAGGGGAACCACAGAGTCACAAAGGACACAGAGGGGGAGGAGGAGGAGAATTGTAGGGGCGAAAAAAATTTACCCCCTACTTATGTGACCATCGTAGGGTCTGCTGGGAATTTCTTACACTAGATTGAGGAAACGTTCATATTGGGAGTGAAACTCGATTATTATGGCAACTTATTTGGTAACGGGGGCAAGTGGTGGCATTGGATGTGAGTATTGCCGCCAGTTGAAAGAGCGGGGGGATGAGGTGATTGCGGCTTGTCGTGCGAGTTCTCCTGACTTGGATAAGTTGGGAGTTCGGGTGGAAACGGGGGTCGATATTACCTCAGATGCGGCGGTGCGGGGTTTGGCGGCTCGCTTGGCTGGACAACCTCTGGATGTTCTCATTAATAATGCTGGGGTTCTGCAATCGATTCCTCTGGATCATCTCGACTTTGATTCGATCCGTTATCAGTTTGAGGTGAATGCGATCGGCACGTTACGGCTGACTCAGGCACTTCTGCCGAATCTGTCTGAGGGGTCGAAGCTGATTCTCATGACCAGTCGCATGGGCTCCATTGGTGACAATACCTCGGGGGGGTCCTATGGTTATCGAATGTCCAAGGTGGCGATGTCCATGGCGGGGAAATCGCTCTCCCATGACCTTAAACCCCGGGGCATTGCCGTGGCGATTCTACATCCGGGGTTGGTGAGTACCCCCATGACCAACTATACGGGAATTCCCCCAGCGGAGTCCGTTGGGGGATTATTGCAGCGAATTGATGAGCTTACCCTCAAGACGACAGGCCAGTTTTGGCACGCCGATGGGGAAGTGTTGCCCTGGTAGGGATGATTACACCAAGGCCGCTTCCTTTTCCCAGCGTCCCACGGCATTACCAATCACAGCAAGTTCGCCCATGAGGGTCTCGAATTCCTTGGGGGTGAGGGATTGAGCGCCGTCGGAGAGGGCTTTTTGAGGATTGGGATGGACTTCAATCATCAGAGCATCAGTTCCGCCAGCGATCGCCGCTTTGGCCATGGCCGGGACGAGGGGGGCCCAGCCGGTTCCATGGCTGGGATCGATGGTGATGGGGAGGTGGGTGAGGGTTCGCAGAACCGGGAGGACAGATAGATCGAGGGTGTTGCGGGTATAGCGGCGATCGAAGGTACGAATGCCCCGTTCGCAGAGAATGACGTTGGGGTTGCCAGCAGCGAGGATGTATTCAGCGGCCATGAGCCATTCTTCAATGGTGGCGGAGATACCGCGTTTGAGAAGAACAGGTTTGTCTTGGGCGCCGATTTTTTTCAGGAGGGCGAAGTTCTGCATATTGCGGGCCCCCACTTGCAGGACGTCGGCCACCTCGGCGATTTTCTCGATGTCGTCGGCATCCATGACTTCGGTGATGATGCCGAGTCCAGATTGTTCTCGGGCACTGGCCAGGAGGCCCAGGGCGCTTTCCCCATGACCTTGGAAGGCGTAGGGGGAGGTGCGCGGTTTGTAGGCTCCTCCCCGCAGGAATTTGGCGCCGGCGGCTTTGACGCGCAGGGCGGTTTCGACAATCATCTCTTCACTCTCGACGGAACAGGGACCGGCGATGGTGACGACGGGCTGATGTTCTCCGAAGAGGACGGGACCCTCGGGGGTGGTAACGGAGATGTCGCTGGGTTCTCCGTGACGGAATTGGCGACTGGCCCGTTTGAAGGGTTCTTCAACTCGCAGGACTTGTTCAATCCAAGGGCTGATTTCTTGTAGCTGTAAGGGGTCGAGTTCGGCGGTGTCTCCCACTAAGCCGATGACGACTTTATAGCGCCCGAAAATGGTTTCTGGGGTGAGTCCCCGGGAGGACATCTCTTGGTTGAGGCGATCGATTTCCTCTTGGGGGGTCCCCACTTTCATAACAATGATCATTCAGGTTTTCTCCTATAACACGATGTTCTGGGATGATAGCTAGCCAAGTCCCAATTCAGTCCGCTGATTAGCACGGCATATTTCTATTCTAATGAAGCTCACCCCACCTGCCTTTGATTGACCTCGCTGTTCCTCGTGACTTGGCTCCTCCCCGGTTCCTCGTGACTTGGCTGGAGCCAAGTCATGCTCTTGGGGAGGCTCTGCCTCCCGAGTACAGGCGGCAGAGCCGCCGACAGTCCATGTCATGGCAGAGCCATGACACGAGGAGGGACACGAGGAGGGAGAGGAGGGACGAGGGGAATTCCCCACCTGCTGCCTATTGCCTGTTGCCTGTTGCCTTCTTTTCCCCAGTTTTTTGTCCTATTTAGATGAATTGTGTCAATAAAAAAGAGGTCAGTCTCGCAACTCACCCCTTGCCGTTGGCCATGACTGCACCACAGCTCATCTCGGTCATGTTTATTCCTTCTTCCAGGCTTGTCGCATTCGTCCAAAATTCGTTTGGAACTCTCGCCACCCCAGTTTGCTGCCGGGATCGTCTTCATCCCAGGAGGCAGAGAGGAGTCCGTAGCTTAATCCTAGAACTCCTAAGCCAAATAAGCCACTACTGACAAGTAGGACAGCGATGCTGGGGAGGGGGAACCACTCTTTTTGAATGATAAAGTAGCTCCCGAGGAGGCTCAGGACGCCCAGGCTGGTGGGAGTTCCACTGAACAGGGCCATGCGCGTGATCATCCGACGACTCACCGCTTCGGGGATGGGCTGTTTTTTGACGCTCGGGGTCTTACGGCTTGAGGCTGGGCTGTCGCTGGTTTTGCTGGAACTTGGGGAAGCGGCGGACTGGGAGCTAGAGGCCCCCGAGTCCCCTTGACTTGGGGATTTGGGGGCTTTGTCTTTTTTGCGCTTCTTTGCCGGTTCGAAGGGCAGGCGATCGCGGGAGGAGTCGGAAGCCATGGTTGGGTGGTGAAGATAACGGCAAGGGAACAGCAGGGGGAGGCCAGGAACTTAACCGCGAATCCCGAGGCGGGTGATTAGGTTGCGATAGTCCTCTTCGCTTCTTTTGCGGATATAGCCAAGAAGGCTTTTGCGCTGACTAATCATTTTCATGAGTCCACGCTGGGAGGAGTAGTCTTTTTTATTGCTGCGCAGATGCATACTGAGGCGATTGATGCGCTCAGTCAGCATGGCAACTTGAACTTCCGCTGACCCCGTATCGGTGTCGTGGGTCTGGTATTGGGAAAAGATTTCTTGCTTTTCAGTTTGGGTCAGAGACATAAGATCGGTTTAGAGGCTCGGTTAACTCAGCAATTAACCAATATAGCACAGGGGGTTAAGGGGTTAACGTTGTTCGCGCTTTTCGCGATCTTGGCGACGGCGATCGCGCCATTCGGCAAAGGTGAGATAGGTAATGCCGCCGGTGACGAGAGCCAGGAGAACGAGGGCAGCCACGGCGAGGGCGGTAAAAAGGGGGGGGTTAGTCATGGCAGAGCAACGACAGAGGACGAACAGGGGATAGAGATGCTTGTAGGCATTATGCCATTGACCTGGGGAACCGGTGAAGCCAATTCCCGTCAAGCAGGGATGATCAATCTCACGGTAGGATTGTAAAGATTGAAATTTGTCTATTCCTCGGTAACTTTTTATGAATCGATTAGTCTCACGCCTTTTGGCCCTCTTACTGGTTGCGGTGGTCGGACTCACCGGCTGTTCCGCTGGGTCTAACTTAACCGGAGACTATCGCCAAGATACCTTGGCGTTGGTAAGCAGCTTGCGGGAGGCCATTGAACTTCCTGAGGGAACTCCCGAGAAGATGGACGCGCAAGCGGAAGCCAAAACCCGTATTGATAACTTTTTCTCTCTCTATCGCCGGGATTCCTCAGTTTCCAGTTTGCCTTCATTTACCACCATGCACACGGCGTTGGATGCCTTAGCGGGTCATTACCGCTCCTATGGCAACCGTCCTCTGTCTAACAAGCTCAAAACTCGTTTAGAACAAGAATTTAAACAAGTTGAGATGGCTGTGCAACGAGGTCGATGAGGCGCTAGACTCAGGGCGATCGCATCGTTTTGGACGGATTAATCCTGCGATCGCCTGCATTTGGGATTAACGTCGTTTCCTCCACAGTTAAGTTAGGCCCTATGGTAGCCCTGTTTTCTGCCTGTTCCTCCACCTCATCGAGGCTGGTGACCCGTTTAGGAGGTGCCGTCTCTGCTGGCGCCTCAGCCCGAGTGTCCTCGATGGCGTTGACCCTATTTCTGGGACTGGGACAGGTTCTTGTGAGTTCTGGGGAGGCTCAGGCTCAGTTTCGCCCCTCCAATCCCTGTCATCTCCCGAGTGAGGCGATAGTGGAAACGGAAACTTTACGTCAGGCCGGACTCCAGGGAGATGCTGAAGCGCAAGCACAGTATCGTCGTCTGATTCAAAACCACGCCACTGAATTAGAAGCCTGTCGCCGGCAGAATTGGCCACAAAACCTGGCCCTCTGGTTACGACTGTATCCCTGCGATGCTCGGCCGGGGGTCTTGGATGCCGTCCTCGATCGCATCGTCAGTCGTGGCTATAACGAGGTGTATGTGGAGGTCTTTTATGATGGACAAGTCCTCTTACCCCTCAATGATAATCCCACGGTTTGGCCCTCGGTGGTGCGATCGCCCGAATTGGGAGATCATGACTTGTTAGCGGAGGTGATCCGTAAAGGTCATGAACGAGGACTCAAGGTTTATGCTTGGGTCTTTACAATGAATTTTGGCTATTCCTACGGACAACGGGCCGATCGATTCAATGCTGTGGCCCGCAATGGTGCTAATGAGTCCACCCTCAACCGGACGCGGCCGGAAGGGACAGTCTATGACCGAGAACTCCATAGTTACGCCTCCCAGACCTTTATTGACCCCTACAGTCCCGAGGCCCGGCGGGATTATGAATGGCTCCTCAACGCAATCCTGCAACGGCAACCCGATGGAGTCTTGTTTGACTATGTTCGCTATCCTCGTCTTCCCGGGGGAGATTCCGTCGCCAGTAATGTCCGGCAACTCTGGATTCATGGCGAAGCCTCTCGCAATGCCTTGTTAAACCGCTCTCGTAACGGTCTGGCCCGTGGATTATTGGAGCGCTATTTACAACAAGGCCATTTAAGTAATGGTGATGTGCAAGAGATTCGTAACCGTCATCCCGGCGATGAGGAACCTCGCTGGCAAGCCGTGAGTCGGCCAGCCTCGTCCCTACAACAGTATCTCTGGAATTTGACCGTAGCTCATGCGGTGCAGGGAATCCTCGATTTTGTTCATCGTTCCGCTGACCAAGTGAGTCGAAATAACATTCCCTCAGGAGTGGTATTTTTCCCCAATGGCAATAAACCCGTGGGGGAACAGGGATTTGATTCCCGTCTGCAACCCTGGGACCGCTTTTCTCCCTCCATGGAGTGGCATCCGATGGTGTATGGGGTTTGTGGGGATACCAGTTGTTTAACAGACCAAATGGAACGGGTGATGGCTTTTGCCTCAGAGGAAACCCGCGTGGTTCCGGCCCTAGCTGGGGTTTGGGGCCAGCCAATGACGAATCGCCCCTCTCTGGAGACTCAGATGTCTGCGATTCGTCAAGTTGCCCCTGGGGTAGATTCCATGAGTCATTTTGCCTATTCGTGGCAATTTCCTGAATCAGACCAGGAACGGAAAACTTGCCGGATGCGCTAACTCAACTTAGATGTTGACAGACCCAAAGCCATCTTTCATAATCGAGTATGGCTTGGGTTATCTGCCAACAGCTTGGTTTTCCCTCAGCCATTTCCGCCTCTCGGACGAGCCATGGAACTTTTCAGCATTGGACATTCCAACTCCCAAATTGAGGTCTTTTTAGGTCTTCTCCAACAGCATCAGATTACTGCCTTGGCTGATGTGCGATCGTCTCCCTATAGCCGTTTTTTACCCCACTTCAATCAGGAGTCGCTGAAGTCGTCCTTAGCAAAGGTGGGAATTCACTATGTCTTTTTAGGAAAAGAACTTGGGGCAAAACCGAGCAATTTAGCCTGTTATGTGGGGAATAAGGCTCGGTATGACAAAATTGCAGCCACGGAGGAGTTTCAACAGGGACTGGAGCGACTGGTGAGGGGATTGCAGCGCCATCGTATTGCAGTCATGTGCGCTGAGAAAGACCCTCTCACCTGTCATCGCGCGATTCTGGTCTGTCGTCAGGCTCAACTGCTCAATCCTGAGATTACGATCCATCATATCCTCCAAAGCGGCGAGTTAGAATCTCAGCATCAGCTCGAAGAACGACTCCTGATTAAACAAGGATTTCAGGCCGTCACCAGTCAGCCGATACCGGTAGTGCAACTGTCTCTGTTCACGACTCCCGAAGAGACGCTTCCCAGTCGGGAGGAGTGTTTAGCTCAAGCCTATGAACGTCAGGGAGAGGAAATTGCCTATGTTGAGACGTGAGCCGGGGGCAATTGTATCATTTAGTCATCATTCAACCGTATCTCTTAAGTAAGAATGAACGATTCAATTCAACTCTTTACCATTGGCTTTACCAAAAAAGGTGCTAAAACCTTCTTTGAATCTCTGCAAAATGCAGGAGTTAAACGACTTCTAGACATTCGTTTAAACAATGTCTCTCAACTGGCAGGGTTTGCCAAAAAAGCAGATTTAGAATACTTCTTAAAAACAATTTGTGATATTGACTATATCCATCTCCTGGATTTAGCGCCCACCAAAGAAATTGTTGATGAATACAAGAAAAATAAAGGGGATTGGCAACAGTACGAAGTACAGTTTTTAGAGTTAATTCGTCAACGTAAGATTGAAGACAAAGTTTCTCCCGATCTCATTGATGGAGCCTGTTTCCTCTGTAGTGAAGCCAGCCCCAATCATTGTCATCGACGTTTGGTTGCTGAATATCTTAATCAACAGTGGGGAAATGTTGACATTCAGCATCTTTGAAGATGTAACACAGTTGGGCTTATATGGCTATGACAACACTCATTTGCCTTGCGAACTCTTGGAAACATAAAGGACGATGTCTAGCGGGGATTAATCCGGAAACAGGGCAATGGATTCGACCGGTTTCTGACTTAGAAGATGGTCGCATTCCCAAGCGAGTCGGTTCGGTGGATGTGGAGGCGATTAAACTCCTAGAGGTTTGGGAAATTCCTTTGGATGATACAGGACCGGATTTTGGCTTTGCGTCGGAGAATCGACGAATTTTGCCGGGAACTTGGCGAAAGTTGGGGGCAGTGACTGTAGAGGCAGTCTTGCCCTACTGTCAAAATGAAACTGAGATTTTGCATAATAGACGAGCCTATGTGACGATTCCCCAGCTTCAATTTTTGCCGTTTGAGCAACGACGAACGTTGCAGTTAGTGGAGACGCAAGAGTTGATGACGAGTTTGGTCAGAGTCCGTCAACAGGGGGGTCAGCAATGGAAGGGGGAGTTGGTCACTACGGGGGGACGGCGATTGGAGGGACGAATTACAGATCCTGAGTTGGTGAAACGCCTGGATTGGGGCTATGAACCCAGTCCCCATTGTCTGGTGACGGTGAGTTTGGGGATGCCCTGGGTTCCCCCGGATTGGCAGGGAGATGCCCCCTGTTGGAAGTTGATGGCTGGGGTGATTGATGTGGGGAAGAGGCAATAGGCAATAGGCAAGAGGCAATAGGCAATAGGCAATAGCAACGGATATGGGAGAATCAGGGGGGGAGTTGTTGGTTGGCGGTTATGACCAAATTAGTGGTGTTACATCTGATTGGGGATTTAGAGACTCGCGGCTTTGAGGTGATTTTGGAAGTGGGCGAGGTGGGGGTGCGTCCTCAGTTGCGGGTGAAGGGGACGTTACCGGCCAGTCCGGAGTTGGCTGAACGGGTGCGATCGCATTGGCAAGACCATTATCGAACCTTCACACGCTCTCAGACGGCTCGCATTAAGCCCAAGTTGATAGGGATGGGCCATGCGATGGATGCTTGTAAAACTTCGGCAGCCCAGTTAGGACTTGCCTTTCAGCGTTGGCTGACGGGGGAGGGGTTCCAGGCAATTGATCACCGTCTGCGGGAGGTGTTGAGTCTTGAGGATGAGATTCGTTTAGCCATCGCCAGTGAGAGTGAGGGGGTGCGACAACTTCCTTGGCATTTGTGGGAGTTTTACCGCCGTTATGGCAAAACGGAGGTGATGTTTTCCCCGGTAACGGGAAGTCAACCGCCGAGTCCCCCTGGGCAAGGTCCTGGGAGGTTGCGGATTTTGGCGATTTTGGGCAGCGATGAGGGGATTGATGTGGCGGGCGATCGCCGCTTCTTGGAGGGGTTACGGGGGGCTGAGGTCACGTTTTTGGTAGCGCCGAGTCGTCAGATGATTAGCGATCGCCTTTGGGAGAGACCTTGGGACATTCTCTTTTTTGCCGGCCACAGTGAGACCCAGGGCCAGCGCGGCTGTCTGTATCTCAATGCTGAGGAACAGTTGAGCCTGGATGAGTTGCAATATGGTCTGTCGAAGGCGATTCAACGGGGGTTGAGATTGGCGATTTTTAATTCCTGTGATGGTTTGGGCTTAACGACGGCCTTAGATGACTGTGCCATTCCCCAGATGATTGTCATGCGGGAGGCGGTTCCTGATCGGGTGGCCCAGCTTTTTCTGAAACAGTTTCTGGAGCTGTTGTCTCAAGGGGTTCCCTTCCATTTGGCAGTTCGGGAGGCCCGGGAACGGTTACAGGGGATTGAAGATCGCTTTCCCTGTGCCAGTTGGCTGCCAGTGGTTGTCCAACATCCCGATGCGATCGCCCCCCAATGGCCCCTTGAGTCTCAGGGGTTCAGGGACTTGCGGCGCTGGCTCGTTCAACGCTTGCAACGGCGGAGATTGAGCGGGTTAGTGGGGGGGATCGCGATCGCCATGACCGTTTGGGGACGAGCCTCATTGGGAGGCTGGCTACATCAACAGGGGATTACCTTATATCGAGACCATCGCTATGACCAAGCTGAAGACCTCTGGAATCTGACCCTCAAAGTTGATCCTGGACGACGGGCAACACTCTATATGTTGGGTCATCTGCATGAACAGGTGGGAGATGATGAGGTAGCCTTGCAGTGGTACGGGGCCGCCAGCCGCCGGGGACTGCCTCAGGCCTATCGTCGTCAGGCCCAGATGCTGCTGCGGCAGGGAGAGAACATCGATTTTGCCGTGGCCTTAACTGAAAAAGGCTTATCTATCTTGAAACAACACGGGAGTTTAGGCATAGAAGAGATGCGAACAACTCTGGCCTGGGGCTTATGGCAACAGGGACAACGGGCTCAGGCCTATCAGCACCTCGATGCCGTGTTAGAGTCGTCTCATGAGGTTCCCCTAGCCTATTGTTTCTATGGGGCAATGTTAACAGAGGAGGGGTTAGAGGAGGAAGCCCTCCCCTTGTGGCAGTCCTGTCTCGATACGACAGATGTGCGTCATCGGGATGAGGCCTATTGGCACAATCTGGCTCGAATGATACTGAACCGTTAAGGACCATTATTCGGGGAGAGCGGATTTAGGGTCGCCAGAAAAAAATCTGTCGTTCGCGTCAGAGTCATAAATTTCCCAAAAATTGGCGTTCTTATAGTAGAACGCAATACAAACGGGAGATACCTTGATGCGGACTTGGTTGTCACTGCTGTTGGTGTGGGTACTGGTGTTAGGAGGGGTGGTTACGGTGGAAGAGCCTCGATGTGAAGATGTGAATGGGGATGCGATCGTCTGCTAGTCCCCATCAAACCGCTGTCGATGGTAGCGCCGCAGACTCAATGGAGAATAGGGGATTCGAACCCCTGACCTCTGCGGTGCGATCGCAGCGCTCTACCAGCTGAGCTAATTCCCCGAATCGTAATTATTGAAGCTAGCATACTTTTCTTTCAATGTCAAGACCCTGAAGGAGGTGCAGTGGGGCTGGGGTCAAACGCCGCCTGCACCCGGTCCAACTCCAACTCTCCTAACTCATCCACTACCCAATCCACCTGTCGCTGTAACATATGCACTGGATAGGTATTCGCCACCCCCAGCACCTGCATTCCCGCCCGCCGGGCCGCCTCAATCCCCGCCGGACTATCTTCAATGGCCAAACAGTCCTGCGGCTGCAACTCCAACTCAGGATAAAACCCATTCAACTGCTGCACCGCCAACAAATAGCCCTCCGGGTCTGGTTTACTCGTCACCGTATCATCCCCCGTTACGCGAACGGGAAACTGAGACAATAATTCAATCTGGTCCAACACCGTCTCCACCTCTTGCCGCAACGCCCCACTCACCAGGGCTAACTTGAGATGATCCAGCCGTAACTTGAGGATAAAATCAACTAACCCCGGATAAATCGGCAACGTTTCTAACCCCTGAATCCGTTGACGATAGGCCTGAGACTTGCGTTCCATCAACTCCTGCAACGCCTGAGGAGTTAATACCCGTCCCTGACGCTCCCATAACGCCTGTAACCCAGCGCGATCGCTCCGGCCCAAACAAACTTCCTGAATCTCCTCTTTATCGGGTCGTAAATTCTCTGACAACAGCAATTCAGCAATCAACTCCAGATGAATTGCCTCATCATCAATAATGATGCCATTAAAATCAAAAATAACCGCTTTTAATACCATACTTTCTATACCCTTGCTCAACATTAACACCGGGAAAAATCCGACGTAGCCTACTGGCTAAGTGATGCGTTCCGGCAAGTTGAAATCGATGGTTTGAGGTCAATACCTTAACTGATGCCGGAACGCATCCTACCTCCTCTCTTTCTCTGTGTCCTTTGTGCCTCTGTGGTTCCCCCTCCTCCCCCTTCTCAAGCAAACACCATCCCCTCCGACACCGACTCCTCCTCAATCCACTCTTGGCCGGGTATCGGCTTTACTCCCCGGGTCACCTGATGAATCCACCAATGCGTCCGTGTTTCTACAGTAGCGAATCCCGCCTGCCGCATCCAGTCCCCCACATCCTCCTGGGCATACTCAGCAATATAGGGTTCCTCAAACACCTCCATCAACCAGGGGGTTTGCCGTAAACTGGCCTGATTGCCATCAAGAACCACTACCTCCCCACCCACTCGCAGCAAGCGGAAACATTCCCGCAAAATCTCCTGACTCACCGCTGGCGGGGTTTCATGGAACAGTAACGACAGAGAAATCAAATCAAAACTGTTCTCCTCCAATCCCGTGTCCTCCGCCATTCCCTGTCGCCAATCAATCTGTAACCCCTCCCCCGTGGCCTTATGCCGGGCCATCACCAACATATAAGGAGACAAATCCAACCCCACCACCTTCGCCTCAGGAAAGCGACGCTTTAACAACAACGTCGTCGACCCCGTTCCACAGCCTAAATCCAGAATCCGGCGGGGTTGCGATCGCACCGCCTCAATCACCCCCTCCCGGACCCAACCCTCATTGGGGGGCAACACATACTGAGTAATCGGATCATAAGACACCGCCGCCCCCGCATTAAGATAGCCCCCCTCAATGCCATGAAAATTCTGAGAGCGATAATACTCAGGATAGACCCACCCCGGTCGCCGAAAGCGGTCCGCCTCCATCTGCCAATCAATCCGTTCAAACTGGCGTTTCATCGCCTCCCGGTCCAACAGCGGGTCCAGCATCGACCCCAAAAAGCGGTCCCATAACGTCGTTTGTCCAGTCGCCATAGCCCATCTTGCGAAGCATCAACATCTCTTAAGATAGTCCAACTCCCCCATGACCGGGCAACCCGAGGGCGATCGCCCATCCCGGCCCTTCCCCGACTATGGCAGAATGAACCCAGGGTTTACCGATCGCACCAGTTCCATGACCAAATTTATCTTCATCACCGGCGGCGTTGTGTCCAGTATTGGCAAAGGCATCGTCGCCGCCAGTTTAGGGCGTTTACTCAAATCCCGAAACTACTCCGTCTCCATCCTCAAACTCGACCCCTATATTAACGTCGATCCGGGAACCATGAGTCCCTTCCAACATGGAGAAGTCTTCGTCACCCAAGACGGGGCCGAAACCGACCTCGACCTGGGCCACTACGAACGCTTCACCGACACCTCCATGTCGCGCCTCAACAGCGTCACCACCGGGTCCATCTACCAATCCGTCATCAACAAAGAACGTCGGGGCGACTACGAAGGGGGAACCGTCCAAGTCATCCCCCATATCACCGGCGAAATCCGTTCTCGCATTCGTCGTGTCGCCCGCAACACCAACCCCGACATCGTCATCGCCGAAATTGGCGGAACCGTCGGCGACATCGAATCCCTACCCTTCCTCGAAGCTATCCGGCAATTCCGTAAAGACGTGGGCCGAGAAAACCTCATGTACGTCCATGTCACCCTCATGCCCTGGCTACGGGCCGCCGGGGAAATGAAAACCAAACCCACCCAGCATTCCGTCAAAGAACTGCGATCGATTGGTATCCAACCCGATATGCTCGTCTGTCGCTGTGAACGTCCCCTCACCGAAGGTCTCAAAGAAAAACTCTCGGAATTTTGCGATGTTCCCGTCCATCGCGTCATCACCGCCGCCGACGCCGGTAGCATCTATGAAGTCCCCCTCGTCCTGGAACAAGAAGGCCTGGCCCAATCGGTCCTCGACTGTCTCCACCTCGACCAACGAGACCCCGACCTCGACGGCTGGCGGACCCTCATCAATCGCATGAAGAACCCCAAACGGGAACTGGAAATCGCCATCGTCGGCAAATACATCCAACTCTCCGACGCCTACCTCTCCGTCGTCGAAGCCCTCAACCACGCCGCCGTCCAATGTGGCAGTCAACTCAAACTGCGCTGGGTCAACTCCGAAGACCTGGAACAATTTCCCCAAGGGGACCAACTCCAGGGCGTCGCCGGCATCGTTGTCCCTGGCGGCTTCGGCAGTCGTGGCATTGACGGCAAAATCAACGCCATTCGCTATGCCCGAGAACAGCAAATTCCCTTCCTCGGCCTCTGTCTCGGAATGCAATGTGCCGTCATTGAATGGGCCCGCCATGTGGCTCATCTCGGCGATGCCAACAGTTCCGAATTTGACCCCAACACCAGCAACCCCGTCATCAGTCTCCTCCCGGAACAAGAAGACGTAGTGGACCTAGGGGGAACCATGCGCCTGGGCCTCTATCCCTGCCGCCTCACCGAAGGAACCCACACCTTTGCCTGCTACAACCAAGAAGTCGTTTACGAACGCCATCGCCACCGCTACGAGTTTAACAACGCCTATCGCAGTCTCTTCCTAGAAACCGGCTACAGCATCAGTGGGACCTCCCCCGATGGTCGTCTCGTAGAAATTATCGAGATGCCCAATCATCCTTTCTTTGTCGCTACCCAATTCCACCCCGAATTTGAATCCCGTCCCAACCATCCCCATCCCCTCTTTGAAGGATTTATCAAAACCGCCCTCAACCTGACCAGCAGACTGACCCCAGACCCTCCCAGCAGCGAGGGACTCGATGAGACCCTAGAGTCTGCGGCCCAAGTGTTGTAACGTCAGAAAGATGTCGAGAGAGAGTGGGAATAGCCCGACCAGAGGAGGCGTTGCGCGTGGCGTACTGGATCAGAATCCACCAGCAGGGGGGAAAAGAGGTTCATATCCTTGATCTTGACCGAGTGAGTAGTTTCTCACTCTACAAACAGAGTCGCCTAACCATCTATTGGCATCCCCAGGAACAGCCCTTAATCCTAACGGCCCAGAGTGACCCTGTGGCCTATCGACAAGTTCTCGACTATGTTGAGAAAACCACGGGCCACTCCCTAGAGACGTCCCCTAGCCGTTAACCCGACGGACTGTGTCTGTTTGGTGGCTGTCCAAGATAAATGCCTGCGATCGCAATCGGAAGGATATGCTATAGGTCGAGTTGATGTGAGGAGTTGAACCGATGAACTGGCACTATGACGCCCTAGAGGTCTTAAAACAGACCAGTCGCACCTTTTATATCCCCATTGTCCAGCTTCCTGGCAATCTTCAGGAAGCTGTGACATCTGCCTATCTCTGTATGCGGGCCATTGACGAGATTGAAGACCATCCCTCTCTCGAAAACGCCACTAAAGCCCATTTACTGCGATCGCTCTCCCTGCACCTGCAAACGGGAACCGGGGACAACGACCACTTTACCCCCGACTGGGGGGACTGTTACGACGACCTCCCGGAAGTAACCCTACGGGTGAATGACTGGGCTAAACTCGCCCCCGATAGCATCGCCCCCCGAATTTGGGACGCCACAGCGGCCATGGCCGATCGCATGGCCATCTGGGCTGAACGCAACTGGACCGTCAACACCGTCGCCGACCTGGATAGCTATACCTTCAGTGTTGCCGGGGCCGTGGGATTACTCCTGTCAGACCTCTGGGCCTGGTATGATAATACCCAGACCAATCGCATGGACGCTATTGGCTTTGGCCGTGGACTGCAAACGGTCAACATTCTCCGCAATCATCGAGAAGACAAAGCCCGAGGCGTGGACTTCTTCCCCGACGGTTGGACCGCCAGCCAAATGCAGGCCTACGCCCGCCACAACCTGGAATTTGCCGAACGCTATACCCAGAGTCTCCCCAAAGGCCCCGCCTTGGACTTTTGCCGGATTCCCTTAGTGTTGGCCCAGGGAACCCTCAAAACCCTGGCCTTGGGCAAACCCAAACTCAGCCGCGATGACGTGATGCAGCTGATTGGACAGGTGAGTAATGGCTAATCGCAACTAGAGAGGTTGAGAGGGGTCTCATGGCTGGGCTTCGATACTTAAGCTTTTACACTTAAGTTAAGACCTCCCGAACAGATCACCATGACCCCTCTCTATGACCTACAACAGTTTGCCGACCATCTCGTTAGCGACCAACTGACCCATCTCAATCTTTTCACCGTTGTCGTCGTCCTCCTGGCGGGACTGTTGACCAGTTTAACCCCCTGTACTCTCTCCATGCTGCCCATTACCCTGGGCTATATTGGCGGCTACGAATCCAAAAGTCCCGGTCAAGGGGCCCGTCAATCCCTCTGGTTTTCCTTAGGACTGGCCACCACCCTAGCCGGGCTTGGATTAGGGGCCGCCCTCTTAGGACGAGTCTATGGGCAAATCGGCAAGGGCCTACCGATTTTCGTAGCGGCGATCGCCATTTTGATGGGCCTGAATCTCCTGGAAGCCCTCCCCCTCCAACTCCCCTCCATCGATGGGATGGATTGGATTTCCGAGAGTTGGCCCCATGGCTTGCGGTCCTATGGTTTAGGCGTCACCTTTGGCCTCGTGGCCTCCCCATGCAGTACCCCCGTCCTGGCCACCCTCCTGGCCTGGGTCTCCAGTACCGGCCAACCCCTTCTCGGCAGTAGTCTCCTGTTAGCCTATACCATAGGATATGTCGCCCCCCTAATTCTAGCCGGAACCTTTGCCGCCAGTTTAGAGAAATTATTATCCCTACGGCGTTGGTCCAGTTGGATTACCCCCGCCAGTGGTGTCTTATTAGTAGGGTTTGGTGTCTTTACCCTGGTCTTTCGTTTGCTGCCGACTGTCTAACCTCTCCCCCCCATGACCGAACTTGCATCCGCCTCTCCCCTACGTTGGTTTCGTCGCCAGATTTTACCCATTTTGGCCAATCTACGCCTGGCCATCCTTCTGTTGTTACTCATCGCCACCACCAGTGCGATCGGAACCGTCATCGAACAACATGAATCCCTAGACTTTTACCAAGCCAACTATCCCGAAGACCCCGCCCTCTTAGGCTTTCTCTCCTGGAAGGTTATTCTCGGCGTCGGACTTAACGATGTCTACAAAACCTGGTGGTTTTTATCCCTACTCGTCCTGTTTGGGTCCAGTTTGGCCGCCTGTACCTTCACCCGCCAACTTCCCGCCCTCAAAGCCGCCCGCAATTGGACGTTTTACCGCAAACCCCGTCAGTTTAAAAAACTGGCCCTGGCGGGAAGCTTACCCATTGGGGAAGACGACACCGCTAACCCCAGTCCCAACTTAGACCAAGTTCAAGAGAGTTTAGAACAACGGCGTTATCAGGTCTTCCGGGATGGAGACAGTCTCTATGCCCGCAAGGGCCTCATCGGACGTATTGCCCCGATTGTGGTTCATGCCAGTATGCTACTGATTCTCGGGGGGGCCATTGTCGGGTCCGTCACGGGGGTCGTGGCCCAGGAGATGATTCCCAGTGGGGAAACCGTCCAGGTCACCAACTTTGTCGAGGCTGGAGATTGGTCCTCTCCCGATCGCTTTCGCGGTTGGTCTCTCAAAGTCAACCGCTTTTGGATTGACTATACCCCCAGTGGGGCCATTGACCAGTTTTACTCCGATTTGTCCGTGATTGATGAGACGGGCCAGGAACGCGATCGCAAAACCATCTATGTCAACGAACCCCTACGCTACAACGGAGTCGTCTTCTATCAAACTGATTGGAGTATCGCCAGCATCAACATCCGCCTAAACAACAGTCCCGTATTCCAATTGCCCATGGAACCCCTGGACACCGGAGGAAATGGACGTATTTGGGGAACCTGGATTCCCACCAAACCGGACTTAAGTGAAGGGGTCTCCCTCCTGGCCCGAGATTTACAGGGAACGGCCCTCATCTATGACAATAGCGGTGAACTGGTGGCTTCTCTACGAGTTGGTGATGCCATCGAGATTAACGGCATTACCCTCTCGTTGCTGGAAATGACCGGGGCCACCGGGTTACAAATCAAGTCCGACCCGGGCATTCCCCTCGTCTATCTCGGCTTTGCCCTGTTGATGGTCAGTACCGCCCTCAGCTATGCTTCCCACTCCCAAATTTGGGTTCTGCAACAGGAAAACACCCTCTATCTGGGAGGACGGACCAATCGGGCCCAGGTGAGTTTTGAACGGGAGTTTCTGGAGTGGGTGGCCCAGATAGAACCGCAAACCTCAAACGAGGCGATCGCCCCCTCGGTAGCCGCTTAAATGCCCGGGGAAATTGAGTTAAACTGAACATAAACTCACCTCTGGGGTTGCCGAGGCTTGGGGCAGATTCAGAGATTGACCTCAAGCCGTTCCCCCACCTGCAAGTTTCATTGCTTATCTGTCATCCATCACCTGTTATGCAAACTGCTGATCACGCAAACACTGCCATGGAAGCCCCGAAATTGGGACTGCCCGTGACGATTATCACAGGATTTCTCGGGAGTGGTAAAACCACCCTTCTCAATCATATCCTAAGCAATCAAGAGGGTCTAAAAACTGCTGTTCTCGTCAATGAGTTTGGCGAAATTGGCATTGACAATGAACTCATCGTTGCTGGGGATGATGATATGGTGGAACTCACCAATGGCTGCATTTGTTGCACCATTAACGATGACCTCCTCAATGCGGTCTATAAAGTCCTGGAACGGGAGGAGAAGGTAGATTATCTCGTTGTGGAAACCACCGGCTTGGCAGACCCCTTACCCGTTGCCCTGACATTTTTAGGGACGGAGTTACGAGATTTAACCCGTCTCGATTCCATTATTACGTTAGTGGATTGCGAAAACTTCAGTCTAGACCTGTTTAACAGTGAAGCTGCCTATGGGCAAGTGGCCTATGGTGACACCATTATCCTCAATAAAATTGACCTGGTGGATGAGGCTGATGTGGATGCCCTAGAAGTGCGGATTCGGGATATTAAAAAAGATGCCCGCATCCTACGGACCAATCATGGGTCTGTTCCCCTTCCCCTCCTCTTAAGTGTGGGTCTGTTTGAGTCGGATCGCTATTTTGAACAAGAGTCAGAGGGTCATGACCATGACCACCACGACCATGACCATCACGACCATGACCACCATCATCACGACCACCACGACCATGACCATCACGATCATGATCATTCCCATCACCTAGAGAATGATGGGTTTGTCTCCGTATCATTTCAGAGCGATCGCCCCTTCAGTATCCGTAAATTTCAGTATTTTCTCGATAACCAGCTTCCAGCAAACATCTTCCGGGCCAAAGGGATTCTCTGGTTTGACGAAAGCCCCGATCGCCATATCTTCCACCTCAGCGGCAAACGCTTTAGCATCGAAGATGACGAGTGGAGGCATGAGAAGAAAACCCAGTTGGTCTTTATCGGACAAGACCTAGACTCCGAAACCCTCCTGAAGCAACTCAACAACTGTCTGGTCACCCCAGGAACTCAAGGAGACAAAGGATTTAAGCTATAGGCTTACAAATGTTCCCGAAGCGGGGCATAGATGGCTCATTAAGCGCTTGTCTATGCCCATCGGTTCAAAAACAGTCTAAAGAACGAAACAGAGGCAATGCGGGTTATTATTCAGCGAGTTCGCTCATCTCAAGTCAGAGTGGGCGATCGCCAAGTGGGCAAAATTGGACGAGGCTTGAATCTCTTAGTAGGAATTGCCAAGACAGACGGGGAGGCTGAAGTGGACTGGATGGTTCGCAAATGTCTCAGTTTACGACTGTTTCCCCCCGACAACGAGGCCAGCGGCCGCTGGGAACAGTCCATCGAAGACATCGAGGGGGAGATATTAGTCATTAGCCAATTCACCCTCTATGGCGATTGTCGCAAAGGTCGCCGTCCCTCCTTCGACCAATCCGCCCCACCCGCCGCCGCTGAAGCCCTCTACAACCAATTTGTGGAGAAACTACGTCAGAGTGGCTTAGAGATTCAAACTGGGGAATTTGGGGCGATGATGCAAGTCTCCATTGAAAACGACGGTCCTGTGACCCTAATTTTAGAGCGTTAACTCTGCTCTCATCTGATGGGGAGAGCCAGTTTAGCCCCCTTCCCACTCATCTAAGTCATCAATTTGAGCATCGAGTTTAGCGGAAATCACCTGAACCAACATGGACTCCAAGGACTCATCCGTGAGAGGGTCACTGGAACGGCCCACAAGAGGGGAGTTGAGGGGAACTAACCGCAGACGACGATTATCTTGCACTAAATCAAACTGAGTCCGCGATTGGCCCATAGGCTTTAACTCCAAATAGTCAAAACTGGCCACATTGAGATACAGGGAATGATTAGCCAGAATTGTCGCCTGATGAGAATCAGAAAAAACTTCAACGAGATAGGCTTCCCCTTGGGCCTGGGGTTCGCCATTCAGAAGTTCAACATAGCGCACCTGCGTCAGGTCTCCGAGCAAACGCAACATATCACGTTTGCTGACAAGGATACCGGTTTCGATGATGCACGGGGCAGGGATATGATGGTCGGATGAACGCTCAGGCATGGAACTAAAGGGGGTGGGGTGGGGTGACTGTTGGTGAGACAGATACATTAAGCCATTCAATGGATATAGGTCGGGATCGCAGTTCTATCATCCCAGTTAGTGACTTAGGAGGGTTACGGGATACCGGTGGTTCCAGACCTGACGGACTGAGTTCAATGCTACGTCTGGACAAACCGCTGGACAAACCGCCCACTCTGAAATGTGATCGATGACTTGGGTGACCCTCGAACTCACAACAAGGTCTCTATACAATCTTGGCATAGATATTCGGGTTCGCAAATCCGTCAAATAACTGAACTTCTCATTAAACTATGGCAAAGGGACAATTTTTATGGCTTAACTTGAGGTTTTGGCGGCGCCAACGGAATGCGATCGCCGCTGCTATTGCCTTTTATACCTGTTTACCCATTCCCGTAACTTGGACGTTGGAGTTTGAAGGCATCGCGAAACTCGCCCCATTCGTGGGAATTTTCTTAGGTGGACTGCTGGGCCTGGTGGATTGGGGCTTCGGGGCATTGGGAATGCCTGTATTAACACGCAGTGCCTTAATTGTGGGCTTGGCGATCGCCCTGACGGGGGGCTTACATCTAGATGGGGCCATTGATACGGCCGATGGTTTGGCGGTTCCAGACCCTCAGAAGCGTTTAGCCGCCATGCAAGATAGTTTGGTAGGGGCGTTTGGAACCATGGCAGCGGTGATGGTTCTATTACTGAAAACCGTGGCCCTTTCGGAATTAGTGGGCGATCGCGCCCTGGTCCTCATGGCGGTCGCGGGTTGGGGCCGCTGGGGACAGGTGGTGGCCATTGTTCGTTATCCCTATCTTAAAGCCAGTGGCAAGGGGGCCATTCATAAAGCCTCCATCGAGTCAGCGGTGGCCCTGATTCCCGGGGCGATCGCCCTATTGGGGTTAAGTCTCCTGCAACTTTGGCTGGGGGGCGATCGCTGGCTGGTGGGAGTGGGAATGGCCTTTGGCGGGAGTGCGATCGCCATTCTCACCCCAGCTTGGTTCAATCGTCAGCTTGGAGGACATACCGGAGACACCTATGGGGCGGTGGTGGAATGGACAGAAGCCCTCCTCCTCTGTTTACTCACCGCCTTAGCCGCCGCCAGTTCACCTTGACGATGAGGTATCCCCCGATGATTTGGCCGTCGTGACCAACCGTTCAACCGTCTCTAATACGGTATCCGGGTCCACCGGCTTGGAGAGAAAGCCCGAAGCCTTGACCAATTTGGCCCGCACGCGATCGATCAACCCATCCTGACTGGTTAAAAAGACCACGGGCGTATCTTTCAACTGTTCCACCCGGTGAATCTGGGCGCAGACTTCATAACCATTCACCACGGGCATAATTAAGTCCAAGAAAATCAACGCAGGTTTGCGGGCAATCAACTCAGGAATCGCCTGTAAGGGGTCGAGAATGAAAAAACTACTATACCCCCCATCCTGGAGAACCCGTTCCAACAGCTCACAATTTTGCAAACTATCATCAATACAAGCAATCAACGGTGCTTCGGGCGTTGGCTTTTGGGCAAGATCAGTTTTCTTTAACTCTGTCGTGACCGATCCTCTCGAATGCTGAGTGGGCGTCAATGTTCCATTGAGATCCGGAACCCGCACCAACTCCAAAGCTCCTTTTTGGATCCGAGGCATTAAGGACTCGGTCAACTCAATCAGATCCTTTTTAATAATCACTGATAAATCGCGCAAGGTGTTATGGGAGTTGACCAACAGGCTCAGTCGTCGATAAACTTTGTCCGATAACGATGATTTTAATAAGCTGTTATTGGCAATTACCGGAGCAAGATTGGGAGAATGGGCGGCAAAATCAGCTTCACACCACTGTTGCCACTGTTTTTCAGCATAGTTCAGAAGCGCTTCCCCTTTGAGAACAACTCGCGGTTTTTGCCGACGGGTTCCCTCACAGAGTTTTCCGACCAACACCTCACCCTGAGATTTTTGCAAAACATCAAATAAAACTTCAACAATACAATCAACAACTACTTTTTGGAATTGCTGACGGTTGAGTTGCTGCTGATCCTGAAAGTTGCAGAGGATGTCATATTCCCAAAAGGGATCGTTGTTGGGGTTAGGGAACTTGAGACCGCTCAAATCTAAACCGGGACAGGTCCGGGCGATCGCCCGTCGCCAACGTCGTAGGGGATGAACCCCTCCCGATGCCCAAATCACGCGACCCATGTAATAATGAAGGCGCCAGTCTTCATTGGGGACAGAGGCAGAATAGATCGTCAACTGTCCGCTAAACTGGTCTTGGACACAGTAGAGAATGGCACTAATCGCATCAAGGTCTGACATTGCGCTGATGGGGGGCTGAGGTTGATTCACGGTTTAATAGATTCACAAGGTACAAGGTACTTTAATAGAGACGGAAAGCAAACTGGGGGACAAGACTTACGTTGGAAACCAATCAACAGAGATCTGGTGCTAGCTTATCATTGTAAATAAATCTAAATCTCCCTGTGTTCAAGAAACTTCAGACTAGACCCGACCTATGAACTGGTGGCACACCTTTAAACAAAACCCGCTGTCTCGCCTTGGCGCCAGCATTTTGATTCTCTTCTATATCCTGGTCATTGGAGCGGGTTTTTTTGCCCCCTATGACCCCATCAATGATATTCAGCGAGAGGGCTCTCTCCTGCCTCCAACACCAATTCACTGGCATGACGAAGCCGGAGAATTCATCGGCCCTCATGTCTATCCCGTCCAACAAGGGGCCACTGACCTAGAAACGGGGAAACGGGAACTGATCGTAGACCGCTCTCAACCCTCTCCCATCCGTTTATTCGTTTCAGGTTCATCCTATCGACTCTTGGGATTGATCCCAGCTAACATCCATTTATTTGGCACAGTCGGCCCGGGTCAGTTAAACCTTCTGGGAACTGACGAACAGGGACGCGATCAACTCAGTCGCCTCATTTTTGGGGGACAGGTGAGCTTATTTATCGGCTTAGTGGGCATTTGTATCTCCTTCCCCATTGGGATGCTAGTGGGGGGTATATCGGGGTATGTAGGGGGCGCTGTAGATACCGTGATCATGCGGCTGACTGAGGTGCTGATGACCATTCCTGGTCTGTACCTGTTGATTGCCTTAGCCGCCATTCTCCCCTCAGGTTTGAGTAGCGCCCAGCGATTCTTACTGATTGTCACCATCATATCCTTTATTAGCTGGGCTGGTTTGGCGCGGGTGATTCGGGGACAGGTCTTGTCTATTAAAGAACAGGAGTTTGTTCAGGCGGCCCGGGCCATGGGGGCTAAGCCGCTCTATATCATCGTTCGCCATGTCTTGCCGCAAACGGCCACCTATTTGATTATTTCGGCCACCCTTTCCATTCCCGGCTTCATTGTGGCCGAGTCGGTGTTGAGTCTGATTGGTTTAGGGATTCAACAACCAGACCCCTCTTGGGGTAATTTGCTCGCTAATGGGACTAATGCTTCAATTTTGGTCTTTCAACCTTGGCTGATTTGGCCACCGGCACTATTGGTGGTGTTGACGGTGTTGTCCTTTAATTTGATTGGGGATGGTTTACGGGATGCGTTAGACCCTCGGAGTTTGCGGTAGGGGAGAAGGGAAGAGGCAATAGGCAATAGGCAATAGGGATGATTGGGATGGGGGTTAGGTGAGGGAACGGACGAGTTGCCAGCAGGCGCGATCGCGACCTTCGGATTTTGCCCGGTAGAGGGCGAGATCGGCCGCTTCGATTAAGGCGGCGGGTCTTAAACCGGCCAGGGGGGTGAGACTGGAGACGCCTAAACTGATGGTGACGGAGGTGGGTTCTCCCTCAGCTTCGGGATAGAGGATGATTTGTCGGATGGCATCTCGCAGACGACGGGCCACTCGAATTGACCCCGCTGCTTCCGTTTGCGGTAGGATGATGGCGAATTCCTCTCCCCCATAGCGGGCCACCAGGTCATCGGGATATTGCACTAAACTTCGCAGGGTTTGGGCCACTTTTTGCAGACAGACATCGCCGGCTTGATGACCATAGGTATCGTTAAACAGCTTGAAGCGATCGACATCTCCTAAAATCAACGACAGGGGCTGCTGGTGTTTGAGGCAATAGTCCCAGGTTTCCTGGAGATACTCGTCAAAGCGGCGACGATTGGCAACTTGGGTGAGTCCGTCAAGGTTGGCCTGTTGTTGTAGTTCCACGTTGGAGGCTTTTAAAGCCAGTTCCATCTGTTTACGGGCTGTGATGTCTCGGAAGGTTAAGGTGACCCCATCGTCGAGTTTTATGGCGATCGCCTGAAACCAACCACAAAGGGTATCGGATTGGTAGCAGAGTTCCCGGTTGAGAATCTTTCCTGTTTCTACCACCCGCACAAGATCATCAAATAGCCCCACATCGGCATATTGAGGCATAAATTTGAGGAGTCGTTGACCGATAATGACATCAGGGGTTGCCTCGGCGGCTTTGGCAGCGACTGCATTGGCTAGCAACCATTCAAAATCAATGATATGACCCTCGTTGTCTCGGATCGCGTGTAGGGCAGAGACACAGTCGAGGGTGCTATTGAGGACTGAGGCTAGGAGCGATCGCGATGTCTTGAGATTGATTTCCGTGAGTTCTCGTTCTTGAATTTCTAGTTCTAGTTGAGCTTTTTGACGCCGCACTAACAGTTGATGTTCAACCCGGGCGATAACTTCTTCAGCTTGAAAGGGTTTGGTCACATAATCCGCCCCCCCAACCTGAAAGGCCGCCACTTTTTCGTCGGTGGTTTCCAGAACACTGATGAAAATAACGGGAATTTCAGCGGTGTCCGGGTTAGTTTTCAACCACCGACACACCTCATACCCATCTAAATCAGGCATTCGGATATCCAACAAAATTAAATCTGGCTGCATCAGCGTGGCGGATTTAATGGCCACTTCTCCCGTTCGACAAACCTGCACATTATAACCCCGCGCTGAGAGCATTTGCCGCAGCAGCGTCAGGTTAGCAGGAGTATCATCCACAACTAGAATTTCTCCAGTGAGGGAGGATGAGTTAGCAGGGGATGTCATAGGGGTTAGTTATCGGCAATAGGCAGATGAGGCAAACAGCAAACTCCACAACGGGGATGCCATGGCACCCTTAATTTTCTAGGAGGGTTTGAGCGGTATTCAGGGCCTGACGAACTTGCTCAAAGCCCGTTCCTCCGTAACTGTTACGGGCAGAAATAACTTGTTTGGGGGCGATCGCCTGGTAAATGTCTGCTTCAAACTGGGGATGTAGGTCTTGCCACTCCTCTAAAGTTAAATCCTTCAGCAACTTTCCGGCGGCGAGTGACGTTCGCACCACCTTACCAACTAAATTATAAGCTTCCCGGAAGGGAACTCCTTTGGCAGCAAGGTAATCGGCCACATCGGTAGCATTGGAGAAATCTTCCGCAACGGCAGTTTGAAGCCGCTCTGTGCGAAATTCTAAACCACTGTCAAATAAGACGGTCATGGACTGTAAACAACCCTGAACAGTCTTCACCGTATCGAATAGGGCTTCTTTGTCTTCCTGCAAGTCCTTATTATAGGCAAGGGGTAGAGCTTTCATCAACACTAATAGTCCTTGAAGATGCCCAAACACACGCCCAGTTTTGCCTCGGACTAATTCAGGAACATCCGGGTTCTTTTTCTGGGGCATAATACTTGAGCCTGTTGAGCAGTTATCCTTGAGTTGGATAAAGTTAAACTCCTGGGACGCCCAAAGAATGACCTCTTCTGAGAGACGACTCAGATGCACCATAATCAAGCTGGCGGCATTGACAAATTCAATGGCAAAGTCGCGATCGCTCACCCCATCGAGACTGTTGCGATAGGGCTGCTTAAATCCTAGCAGTTCAGCCGTATAATGGCGGTCAATGGGAAACGTTGTGCCAGCTAGGGCCCCACTTCCCAAAGGAGAAATATTCACCCGTTCATATACCTCTCCCAATCGTTCCCAGTCCCGTTGAAACATCTCGAAATAGGCTAATAGATGATGGGCCAAACTCAGCGGCTGGGCACGCTGAAGGTGGGTATAGCCAGGAATAGGTGTCTCCACATTTTGTTCAGCTAACCTGAGTAAAGCTCGCTGAAATTGCCGAACGTTTTGGCGAATAGTTTGGATTTTATCACGCAAATAGAGGCGGGTATCGGTTCCCACTTGGTCATTGCGCGATCGCGCCGTGTGCAGTTTTTTTCCGGCATCTCCCACTAACTCAGTTAGTCGCCGCTCTACCGCAAAGTGAACATCCTCGGCATCAACTCCAGGGTTAAATGTCCCTTGACGATATTCTTGACGAATCTGCTCTAATCCCGAAACGAGAGTCTCTGCTTCTTCAGGGGAAATAATCCCCACTTTTGCCAACATTTTGGCATGAGCAACAGACCCTGTTAAATCATATTCAATGAGTTCAATGTCAAAGCCAATACTCGCGTTAAACTCGGCCACAATGGGGTCGAGGGCAGATTCAAACCGTTGACTCCAAGTTTTAGGCTGGTTCATGGTAAAAAAAGGGAAGAGGTTAAGAGGGAAGAGGCAAAAGGGGGGGGGGATGGGCGACGAAGAATGGGGTTAACGTTTTTGTAGGACAACGAGGGTCATGTCATCGTCATTAGACTTGTGGGGACCGATGAAGTCCCAAACGGCATCAAACATGGCATTTAGAATATCGTTGGGATCAGCTTGGCGGCTACAAGCGGTTTTGAAGGCCTCGATGAGGTTTTCTTCATCGAAGCGATCGCCCTTGGGATTGGAAGCTTCAGTGAAACCGTCTGTATAGTACAGGATTGTATCGCCCGCTTCTAGGATGACACTATCTTCTTCGTATTCAGTTTCCGCATCGAGTCCCACCAGCATCCCCCAGGTATCGAGGCGGAGAATTTCCCGGCGTTGGGCTTTCCAGAGGAGGGGAGGAGTGTGGGCGGCGTTGCTGTAGGCCAGTTGACGGGTTTCAGGATTATATTCTGAGTAGAATAATGTTACGAAACGATGAGAATTTTCTAGATCAGCATACATGGCCCGGTTGAGATGCTTGAGAATCCGAGCGGGGGAATGCTGATTGAGAGCTTCTGAGCGTAACATTCCCCGAGTTAGGGTCATAATCAACCCCGCCGGAACCCCTTTCCCCATGACATCACCAATAGCGATGCCCCAACGGCCGTGTTCGCTATGAATTGGCTCCTCTGGGGCGGGTTTGGCGTCGAAACCACGCGATCGCACTAAGTCATGGGTGGTGGGGATGAAGTCGTAATAATCGCCCCCGACACGATTAGCCGTTTGACAGCGGGCCGCTAGCTGAATCCCGTCAATACGCGGACATTGACTCGGGAGGAGTCGTAACTGAATCTCAGCTCCAATTTCTAACTCGCGATCGAGCCGTTGTTTTTGTCGCAGTTCCGCCGCCAGTTCATCATTGACAATGGCCACAGCCGTTTGATCCGCGACGAGTTGCACGAGCTTGCGCCGAGCTTCGTTCCAGGTATATTGAGGATCATAGCTAAACACGTATAGCCGCCCCCGCTCCTCATTACGAATGGAAATGGGAGTTCCGTAGAGTTGGATTCCTTGGCCAAGATAGTCGGCGATGCGGCGATCGATATCCTGAGAAATAGGCAGGGGATGAGAATCATCACGAATTACCGCATCAATGGCTTTACGAAGATTGACGCAGGATTGGCCCTCTTGACAGTGGAGTCGTTGTAATCGGACTTGTCCATCGGGTTTAAATAAGACTAAGGAGCCACCCTCCGCATCGGTGACACGGCTGGCGACGAGGGGAATCAGTTCTAAAAACTGATTCAGGTTATTAAAGCTACGCAGGGCAAACCCGAGGGAACTTAGTAAATCCTGGGTTTTGTTTTGTTCACGGTGTAACCGAGCTACCAAGGCTTTGAGGGCAAACACAGGAGTCGGTTCCGGCATGGGTGAACTATTGGGGCGATCGGGTTGTATGGGAACAGACACAACGGGTATAAAATCCAAGTCAATTCGCTTCAGTGACATCGAAGTCGGACGATGCAACTCATGGTTCTAAGGGGTAGAAGGTGGGACGCGCCTGAAGGTTAGGGTTAGTATCGCAGAAGTCTACGGTGTTTGGGGGAAATTGGCAACAGATTAGGATAACTTTAGACAGGGGGGGAAGAAGGGTAGGGTGTGTTCCGGCTGGCAAGGGTTGTTGGCTTTGGGCGTTCGATTTGAACTTGCCGGAACGCACCGCTCGCTGGGGGAACACACCCTGGCCCCTGCGGGGAGAACCCACCCCGCCCTGACGGGCACCCCTCCCGAGAGGGGAGAACCCACCCCGCCCTGACGGGCACCCCTCCCGAGAGGGGAGAACCCACCCCGCCCTGACGGGCACCCCTCCCGAGAGGGGAGAACCCACCCCGCCCTGACGGGCACCCCTCCCGAGAGGGGAGAGAGTTGAGTATTGAGTTTTGACTATCTATTATGTCTGTAACCGTGAATTGTGAGATGGTTGCGTTTATTGGGGAAGAAGTAGATGTGGGGTATGATGCCGCTAGGGTGGTGATTTTGCCAGTTCCTTATGAGGCGACGACGACGTACCGCCAAGGCTGTCAGGATGGGCCGGCAGCTTTGCTCAATGCCTCGGATCAGTTGGAATACTATGATGTGGAATTACAACGGGAGGTCTGTTTTGAGGTGGGGATTCATACCCATGCTCCCATTGCTGATACCCGAAGGGCCCGGTGACCGCTGAACAGATGTTACAGGATACTCAAACTACTGTGGCAGAGATGGTAGCGGCGGGTAAGTTTGTTTTGGCGCTTGGGGGAGAGCATAGTATTACGGCAGGTCTTGTTGCTGGCTATCGTCAGGTGTATGGAGATGAACCCTTTACTGTGGTTCAAATTGATGCCCATGGGGATTTACGGGATGTCTATGAGGGATCAAAATACAATCATGCCTGTGTGATGCACCGTATTTTGGAGATGGGCCTACCTTCACTGCCGGTGGGGATTCAGAAGTATGTGTCGTCAGGAAGCCGAGTTGATTCGACAACGGCAGATTCCCGTGATTTGGGACCATGAGATTGTGGGTGATCCCCAGTGGTGCGATCGCGCTCTCGGGGCCATCACCACAGAGAAGGTATTTCTGACGGTAGATCTCGATGGACTCGATAGCAGTGTACTGCCGGGAGTGGGAACCCCTCAACCGGGCGGGTTAAACTGGCATCAGTTGACCGGCTTTCTGCGGCGTCTGAGCCAGCAACATCAACTCATTGGTGCTGATGTTGTTGAGCTTTGCCCGATTCCCAATAGCGTGGTCTCAGAGTTTACGGCAGCCAAGTTGACCTACAAAATCCTGGGATATTATGCTGATGGGGCTGAGTTTTAATCTGGGTTGACCCGCCTGGCTCAAGAATCCCCCAACTGGATAAGTCCGAAAATGAGGATGACCAATAGTGATGAATGGTACAGTGATAGGCGCTTACGCCCCTGATTTTGAGTTACCTGGTACGAATGGAACAGTGCATCATTTGGCGCGGTATTTGGATGATTATCGTGCGGTGGTGGTGGTGTTTTTTGCCAATGGCTGTCCCCATTCTCAAACCTATGTTGACCGCCTCAAGGTCCTGCAACAGGACGTTCGCGATCGCCAAGTGAAGTTGGTGGCCATTAACCCCAACGCCTCAGAAAGCTTTGAATCAATGAAAAGTCTGGCCCGCGAGGCTGCGTTGAATTTTCCCTATTTGCGGGATGTGACTCAGGATGTGGCCCAATGTTTCGGGGCTCAGGTCACTCCAGAGGTATTTTTAATTGACAAAAGTGGGCTATTATGCTACAGGGGCAGAATTGATGACTGTGTGGAATCAGAAGCCGGGGTAAAGCAGCCGTATTTACAGGAGGCGATCGAGGCGTTACTCAGCGATCGCCCCATCACCCCCAGCCAAACCGAAGCCGAAGGCTGTCCCATCATCTGGCGCAGCAGCAGCCCCTAACCCCAAAATCCCTGCCCATCTCCCCTCTCGGGAGGGGTGCCCGTCAGGGCGGGGTGGGTTCTCCCCTCTCGGGAGGGGTGCCCGTCAGGGCGGGGTGGGTTCTCCCTCTCGGGAGGGGTGCCCGTCAGGGCGGGTGGGTTCTCCCCTCTCGGGAGGGGTGCCCGTCAGGGCGGGGTGGGTTCTCCCCTCTCGGGAGGGGTGCCCGTCAGGGCGGGGTGGGTTCTCCCCTCTCGGGAGGGGTGCCCGTCAGGGCGGGGTGGGTTCTCCCCCCTCTTGCCTCTTGCCTCTTGCCTCTTGCCTCTTGCCTTCTTCCCCCTTAGCGCCAGAGCAAAAGCCTGTTATAGTTGGAGGCGGTTTACGGAGGGGACTGGATCTAAAACCTATGGCAAAAGCATACCAACGGATTTTACTCAAGCTCAGTGGTGAAGCCCTGATGGGTAACCTCGGCTATGGCATAGACCCCGCCGTGGTTCAAGAGATTGCTCAAGAGGTCGCCGATGTGGTTGCCTCAGGAACCCAGGTGGCGATCGTGGTTGGAGGAGGTAACATCTTTCGTGGCGTCAAAGCCTCCTCCGCCGGTATGGATCGGGCCAATGCTGATTACATTGGCATGATTGCCACCGTTATGAATGCGATGACCCTACAGGATGCCCTAGAACAGATTGGGGTAGCCACTCGGGTGCAGACTGCGATCGCCATGCAGGAGGTGGCAGAACCCTATATCCGTCGCCGAGCGATGCGACATTTGGAAAAAGGACGAGTGGTGGTCTTTGGTGCGGGTTCTGGGAACCCGTTTTTTACGACAGATACTACCGCTGCCCTGCGGGCCGCTGAGATTGATGCGGAAGTCATCTTCAAAGCCACGAAGGTAGATGGGGTGTATGACCGCGATCCCACCGGCGATGCCGATGCCCACCTCTATAAGAGTTTGACCTATAGCCATGTCCTCACTCACGACCTGCGGGTGATGGATAGTACGGCGATCGCCTTATGTAAGGAGAACAATATCCCTATCATAGTGTTTAACCTGTCTGAGCGCGGCAACATCAGCCGTGCCGTGGCAGGCGAACCTGTTGGAACAATAGTAGGAGGTTCCTGTGATGTTACCTGACCTTGAAGAACGGATGAAGAATGCAGTGGATGCGACGCTCAGAGCGTTTAACTCCATTCGCACTGGACGCGCTAACGCGGCGATTCTCGATCGCGTGATGGTGGACTATTACAATAGCCCTACCCCTCTCAAG
This sequence comes from Phormidium yuhuli AB48, assembly GCF_023983615.1. GTDB lineage: Bacteria > Cyanobacteriota > Cyanobacteriia > Cyanobacteriales > Geitlerinemataceae > Sodalinema > Sodalinema yuhuli. The sequence continues at coordinate 4,019,958 of NZ_CP098611.1, forward strand.
AGTCTGGCCGGGATTAGCACCCCCGATTCAACCACGATTCTGATTCAACCCTTTGACCCTGGCAGTTTGGCCACCATTGAAAAGGCCATCAGTATGTCAGATCTCGGCATGATGCCCAACAATGACGGTAAGGTGATTCGCCTCAATGTTCCCCCCTTGACCAGTGAACGCCGTCAGGAGTTTGTTAAATTGGCCGCCAAGTACGCCGAAGAGGGCAAAGTCTCCGTCCGCAATGCTCGCCGGGATGCCATTGATGAGGTGCGCAAACAAGAGAAAAACAGCGATATCTCTGAAGATGAGTCTCGGGACTTGCAAGATCAGATTCAAGGGCTGACAGACAAGTACACCGACAAGATTGATAAACTCCTGGCTGAGAAAGAGGAGGATATCACCACAGTTTAAGGTCTGAGCCAACTTAGGGGGTGTATCTGTCCGGGGTTCAGTGAGTCCACCGCTGAACCTGCTTGTTGTCCTGAGGTAAGTGTGAACTCATGAGTGAAGTGTTCGACTGTGTGATTATTGGTGCCGGCCCAGCAGGAGGTGCGGCGGCCTATCATTTGGCAAAACGGGGGCGATCGGTTCTCGTTTTGGATAAGCAATCTCAACCCCGCCAGTCCTTTTGTGCGGGGGGAGTCTCTCCGGCGATCGCCCCCTGGTTTGAGTTCGACTTTGCCCCAGTGATTTCCCGCAAGGTGAAGACAGTGCGGTATACCTGGAAGTACGAAGACCCCGTACTGGTGGAATTGGAGACGGCAGAACCGATGTGGATGGTACGTCGGGATGCCTTTGATCAACTGCTGTTGGATGAGGCGGCCGGCCAGGGGGCGACGGTAGAGATGGGAGTGGAGGTGAGGGCGATTGCCTGGGAGGGCGATCGCTGGCAAATCCCAACCAACGGCGAACCCCGGTTTGGCCGCTATCTGATTGGGGCCGATGGGGCCAGGGGGCCGGTGGCCCCCTGGTTAAAGTTAAAAACCCCCAAAACTCGCTTAGCAGCAACGTTAGAGGTTCCGAGTGCTGAGGCGGAGTCGGCACCGATTAATTTTGCCTTTGGCCAGGTGAAGAATGGCTTTATCTGGCAGTTTCCTAAAGCCGATGGCTTTTCGGTGAGTACCAGTACCTTTCTGGGAGGGGAGAATAAGAAACTACCCCAACTCTTGCAGGAGTATGCGGATCGCGTGGGATTACCCCAAGGCAATCGGCAAGTGCAAGAGAGTTTGATGGCCCTTTGGGATGGCGATCGACCTTTGCATAGTCAAAATGCCCTCTTGATTGGTGAGGCCGCGGGGTTTGTCGATCCCCTCACAGCCGAGGGGATTCGTCCCTGTCTGTATAGTGGCATGACCGCAGCGGAGGCGATTGATCACGCCCTATCTGGGGATATCAACGCCCTGGAGGGCTATAGTCAAACCGTTCAGGATGTCTGGGGTGCGGATATGGCCTGGGCGGCCCGTTTGGCAGCGGCGTTGTATCGCTTGCCAGGGATAGCCTATAAGGTGGCCATCAAGCAACCCATCGCCACGCAAATTATGTTGAAAATCCTTTGCGGGGAATTGCGCTATTCCAAGGTAGCCAATCGGGCGTTGCGTCGTCTCAGTGGAGGAATCATGGGCCGTTAGAGGTCAAGTTCTCTAAGGCAGCGAGAGACTACACTTAAGAAAACAACAATGCCACTCCCGACACCGCAATCACCGCCCCCAAAATAGCTCTCAGGGTAAGCCGATCGCCCGTCCAGGCGGCCAACGGTAGCACAAAAATTGGACTCATGGCACTCAAGGTTTGTGATACCCCCGCTAGGGCAAACTTGAGGGAGGTTTGTTGCAGCCAAATGGCTAAATAGGTTCCCAGAAATGCCGCTACTCCAATCATGGCCCAGGTACGCCCCGAAGCAATTGGCGTCCAAGTGACGGTTATCGAACGGGGCATCGCCGCCATCCAGAGGGGCAAAAAGACAAGTCCCGCCACTAGGCGAATCAAAGCCGCCAACAGAGGACTGACATCGGTTTCAGCTAACGCGGCCCGGGAGAGAACCGCCCCTCCCGCTTGGGCCGCCACCGCGAGAAGCGCCCAAGCCAGGCCGCGCCAGGGAAATTGAGCCTTGGGGGTGACGACGCTGGGGTTTACACGCTCCTGAATCACTGAGGCTACCCCTAAGAGAATTAGCATCATCCCCATTCCGGAACGGGGGGCCAGGAGTTCTCCGAGAACTAGGGCCGCAATTAAGGCCGTCATGGCGGGGGAGAGGGTTTGTAATAAGAGGGTGCGCCGGGAACCGAGGTGGTTGAGGGCGTAGAAGAAGGCTGTATCACCGATACTAATCCCCACGCCACCACTGGCGGCTAATAGCAGGAGCGATCGCCCCGGAATCTCAGGCCAGCCCGTTCCTCGCAACACCAACGTCAGTAGAATCAGGGCAATGGCAATAACCCCTTTGAGTAACGTGAGTTGCAACGGCGGGATGCGATCGCCCACCTGTTGATAGAGAACCGCCGCTATCGCCCACAACAGCGCCGATAGCAATGCCGCCACTTCACCCCGATAGGTCAAAATCCACTCATCCATCATCGTTCATTCATGGTTCACCCAGCCTTTATTGGCGCGGAAATAGCCGTTCTAAACTCTGCTGCAAATGACGATGGGGATAAATATTAGGCTTACGACTCCAGACATATTCTACAGTTTCCACATAGGTCCAAGTGGGATGTTTCGCAAAGCAATAGGCTACCATCACGGAACCACTACGGCCAATTCCCGCACGACAATTGACCATAATTTTATGTTTTCCCGCCGCTCGTTGCTCATCAAGCCAATTGACCGCTTGAACTAAGAGGTCATCTGAAATTGTATTCTCTGCTCCGTCTGGTGTACCGAGTTTCTGATAGGTAATATTAGCTTGAAGTGGATACGACAACGCTAATTCCTCTGCCATGTTTAAAACCGCATCTACTCCCAATTTATCGGCTTGAGATGCTGCAATATAATTACCAATATAGAGATTACTAATAATACGAATACAACTGGGACCTTGAGCCCAAGGCATTAACTCCGAGGGTTCCTGAACGCTGAGAAAGCCGTCATTGTGCGGATAGCCCAGCCATTGCCAAAGGTCCGGTTGCTGAGTATCGCCGATACGATAGGTATAGGCATATTCCCCCTGACTGGTGGGGAAAAACGCCCCCTCGAAGTGGTGAACCCCATCTTGGCTGAAATGATAGGGCAAATCAATAGCATACCAGTCTCCCTCGCTGTTGTACTTACTGGGGATATTGGTCCACATTTGTACCATCAGCCGTTCAGGGGGAATGCTGCTGCGCAACCTCAGCGTTGCACCAAAGCGTTCTAGCATAAACCGCCGTAGGCGATCGCCCAGGGGGGGCTGAAGTTCCAGAAGTTCGGCAAACTGGGGATGAGACATAGTTCTAGTCAAGCAAATGCAGGGCAGGAGGCGATCGCCTCCCTCATCCTACACCGCTATTCCAAAGGAAAGCACCCCCAACTGAACCAAACTGACTGCGATCGCCCCAATTCGGGCTGTTAAACTGGCGGTAGATGGTCTCGGCCATTTGCCTTCATCCCTCCGAACTGTCATGAATCCTCAACCTGAACCCACTCCCAACCCCGACGCCCATCCCCCCGACGACAAGCTGCGCCAAGATATTTTACTCGGTCGTAAATTAACCCTCGCCGATGCCATTGCAGCGGAAGGAAATAACTTTTTTAAAGGGGAGTCACCCGTCCCCATTTTGCTGCGAGCAGTAACAGAAATCAATGGCTTTATTGATAAACATCTGCGGGATTCTTCAGGTGCTTTAAAAGCAGTTTTACAAGATTGGGTCAAACAAGATAGTCGCGTCAGTGAACATCTTGACCAGCCTCTCATCGCCCTAGAGCAGATTCTCACCTCCATCACCACAAACTCGGAAATCCTCTATGAATTTGTCCGCCAAGTTGACTTTAAATGGGGCCAAATTTATGGCGATCGCCCCTATTTCCAAAAACCAGGACAATCCCCCCATCCCGAGGATGAATACACTCATACCTCCGTGCAAACTCAACTGGTAACCCTCCTCAAACAAGTCCAACAAACCCTCTAACCTGCCCCCAGCCAACCCTCAGCCTGCCATATCCAACAGTCCATCGTCCCTTAAACCATGTCCCGCCCTGTTCTCTACTTCGCCGTCACCAATCATGGCTTTGGCCATGCGGTTCGGGCCGCCTCCGTCGCCGCCACCATCCAACGCCTCAACCCCGAGATTCTCATCGCCCTGGTGACAACCGCCCCCCGCTGGCTTCTCGACTCCTATATCCCCGGTGACTATCTCTATCGCCCTCGGGCCTTGGATGTGGGGGTGATTCAAGCCGATAGCCTCAACATGGACAAAGCCACCACCCTAGAGAAACTACAGGATATCCAGAAACGACAACATGACATCATCGCCGGGGAAGTGAATTTTATTAAGCTGAATCGGGCTGGATTAGTCTTAGCCGATATTCCCCCCCTTGCGGCTAAAATTGCTCACTATGCCGGGGTTCCGGGCTGGATGATGAGTAACTTTGGCTGGGATTTTATTTATCGCCCCTGGGGTGGGGAATTTGTCGAGATGGCCGATTGGATTGGGGACTGTTTTGCGGCCTGCGATCGCCTATTTCGTCTCCCCCTCCATGAACCCATGTCCGCGTTTACCAACATCAGCGATGTGGGCTTAACCGGCGGAACCCCGAAATACAGTGAAGCCCAGTTACGAGAAACCTTTTCCCTAACCGCCCCACGGGAGAAAACCCTCCTCCTCACCTTCGGCGGCTTAGGCTTACAGGCCCTGCCCTATCACCGTCTACAAGACTTCCCCGATTGGCAGTTTCTCAGCTTCGATCGCAACGCCCCCGACTTGCCCAATTTACGCAAAATCCTCGATACGGCCTATCGCCCGGTGGATGTGATGCCCCTGTGCGATCGCGTCATCTCCAAACCCGGTTACAGTACCTTCGCCGAAGCCCTACGCCTGGATGTGCCCCTGGTATCGGTGACTCGGGATGGCTTTGCCGAAGCCCAAATTCTCCTCGATGGGATTCAGGAGTGGGGCCAGCATCAAATTGTCCCCCATGCTGACTTCTTTGCGGGAGATTGGCAGTTTCTGCGAGAGTCTCCCAACCCTCCCAAACAAGCCACCAAACTCCCCAAACATGGCAACGAGGCGATCGCCCAAGCAGTAGTTGACTTTTTTGCTTAACTGTGATATAGAAGCCAACTAACCATCACAAGCCACGCGAAAGCCCACGTTGTAACTCTTGAACTGGGGGGGATAGTGAATGCGGCTAGCGGCGCGGCAATACCGGGGGAAATACATCCAGGAACCTCCCCGTAGGGGTCGGCTAGTTTCATCGCCGTCATCAAGCCAAATCCGTCCATCCTGGGGGGCATTCTCATAGGTGGGATGCCAGGGGTCGGCGCACCATTCCCAGACATTGCCATGAAGGTCATATAAGCCGAAGGCATTGGGGAGAAAACTGCCCACCACCGTGGTTTTTTGGCGGAAGCGTCCCGTTCGTCCCTGGCCATAGGTATGGCGGCCATCGTAGTTCGCCAGATTCGTCGTCAGGGTCTCACCACAATAGAAGGGGGTTTGGCTCCCAGCGCGACAGGCATATTCCCATTCTGCCTCACTGGGGAGTCGGTAGCGTCGGCCCGTCTTCCAGGAGAGGCGATCGCAGAACTCCACAGCCTCCAGCCAAGACACCATCTCCACAGGGCGGGCATCTCCCCGGAAACTGGCGGGTTTCGAGGGGAGAGGACGGCGAACCTGGGGCAATTTGACCACCGCCGTCCATTGAATTTGAGTGATGGGGTATTTACTCAAGGAAAACGGCGCCACCTGCACCCAATGTTGTGGAGATTCTCGCCGAGGACTGGTAGCCTCCCCAGGGGCACTTCCCATCCAAAACTCTCCCCCGGGAATCATGACCATATCCAAGGGGGCGCGATCGCTCAACGGTTCCCGATAGAACTGAGCGTGTTGTTGCTGTCGCGTCAGTTCTCGCCCCTGGGAATCAAGGGTAACCGTCTCAAACGCCCAAGAGGTGAGGGGCATCGTAACTCGGGACCCTTGAACCGAGGGGACGGCTTCTGAGATCGGTTGGGACAGGGTTCTGTGTTGCGTAAACATAGAGTAATCTGGGCGATCGCCGTATCGTAACCAACGACTTAACAAAAGTTAATGCCTGTCGAGGAAAACATTTTAGATCACAATGGGACAAACCCAAAAAGTCACTCAAAATGCAGCAAGGTTCAAATCTTCAGATAGGATAGGTTAATCTGTGGGTGAGGCCGCCCTCATTGCCCGATGAAATCCTTAAAAGATGTGACCCTGGGGGACGTGGAGCATCGTGCTAATTCCACTCGACTACTACCGCATTCTCGGTTTGCCCATTCAGGCAACGGCCGAGCAGATCCAGCAATCCTATCGCGATCGCTCGCGACAATTGCCGCGTCGGGAATATTCCGAGGCGGCCGTTGAAGGGCGCAAACAACTCATTGACGAAGCCTATACCGTCCTAGCCGATGCCGAGAGTCGCGCTCGCTACGACAGCCTATTTCTCAGCAAAACCTACGACGACAGCTCCGTTATCGAGGAGGTCGAGAGTCAATCCCCCGCCTCGGAGGAGTTGAGTGGTTCCCCCCAGGGCGATCGCAATGGCATGACTCCCGTGGCTCCCCCTCGCCCAACGCAAAGTCCCAGCCTAGAAATTGAACCCCAGCAACTGGTGGGGGCCCTGGCCATTCTCGTAGAACTGGGAGAATATGACCTAGTCCTCAAACTCGGCCGCCCCCACTTATCCGGGCGACTCCCAGAGACTCCGGCCCTCAGTGATCCGGTCTTTCGCTCCGATATTGTCCTTACCGTGGCCGTCGCCTACCTGGAAATGGGGCGAGAACAATGGCAACAACGGCAATATGAAAATGCCGCCTCATCCCTCGAAGCGGGCCAAGCCTTGTTGCTACGAGAAGGACTGTTCCCTCAAGTGCGCGGTGAAATGCAAAACGACCTGCAAAAACTTCGTCCCTATCGAATTCTAGAACTCCTGGCCCTCCCCCTAGAGGAAGAAAGCCTACGACAACGAGGACTACAACTGTTGCGGGAGATGCTTCAGGAACGGGGGGGACTCGATGGTAGCCAGGATGACGGCTCCGGTTTAGATGTCAATGACTTCCTGCGGTTCATCCAACAACTGCGTCAGTACACCACCGCCGCCGAACAGCAATCCCTCTTTGAACTCGAAGCTCGTCGCCCGTCAGCGGTGGCCACTTACCTGGCCGTCTATGCCCTCATTGGCCGTGGCTTTGCCCAACGACAGCCGGGACTCATCTATCGGGCGAAACTGCTATTAGTCCAACTGGGCCGCCGTCAAGATGTCCATCTCGAACAAGCGGTCTGCGCCCTGCTGCTGGGGCAAACGGAACAGGCCACTCAGGCCTTAGAACTGTCTCAGGAAGAGGAGCCGATTCGCTTTATTCAGGAACAGTCCCAAGGCTCCCCAGACTTACTTCCGGGCTTGTGTCTCTACGGAGAACGTTGGCTTCAGGATGAGGTGTTCCCTCATTTTCGGGATTTGAACAATCTAACGGCTTCTCTCAAGGACTATTTTGCCGATCCTCGGGTGCAAACCCATCTGGAAAATCTGCCCCCGGAAAGTGAAGATTCCGCGCAATGGGTGGTCGCAGCGACTCAAACGGCTTTACCTCCACCCACAGATGCTCAACCGGTGTTGGCGGGAGCTAATGCCTCCGGTTACCGCAGTAGTGCCCCGGGTTGGGACAGTTCTGGGCGATCGCCCCTCGGTCGTAGTGGTCCCTCCTGGGAGTTGTCCTCCCCCCTATCTGGGGGGTCTGTCGGACGGACCTCTATCACAACTCCCCGGTTTCCCGGGGCCAATCCCTTTACGTCCGGGGACTCATCATCCCCAACCCCCACCGCCCCAGGACCGCGACGGCGTCGTCGTCGTGATGGGGCCTCCCCCCGCCCCGGCCGCCGTAATCGGGTCAAACTCGATCGCCTTCTGTTACTCATTGGGGGGGGGCTATTGACCTTAGTGGTGCTGTGGATGCTCCTGACGAGCCTTTTAGGGGGCTTGGCCTCTCTATTGGGACTCTCAGGACCCGAATTAGCACGCCATGGGGCTGATGTGGGTCTAACGGACCCTTTATTTGAGCCTCCAGAACCGGAACCGGCCCCAGCCCCCGACGGTCCCTTGGACAATGCCGTGGCCCAACAAACCATTGAACGCTGGCTAGCCGTGAAATCTGAGGCCGTGGGGCAAAATCATACCCTTGATCGCCTACCAACCGTGTTAACAGGAGTGGCCTTACGGGAATGGCAAGAGCGGGCTGAGAATGCTCGTAGCAATGGCTGGTATTGGCAATTTAGTCGCCATGAGGTTACGATCGAAGCCATTGATATTAACCCCCAAAACTCTGATCAGGCCTCCGTTGAGGCAATTGTTGAGGAGGAGGGAACTCTCTATGAAAACGGTCAAGCGGTCGGTTCGACGGATGCTAACCCTTTGACCGTCCTCTATCGTCTGGTTCGCCAGGATGGAGAGTGGCGCATCCAAGATTGGTCAGTCCAATAGATGACGTCACCTCGGGGGGAGTCCAATCCGTTACACTAAAATTTGAGCCTCATCAGCTCATCTGTTTCTTGTCTGTGTTTCCAGCCCTATGCGTGATACTGACCTGTCCCTAACCCCCTCCGAGGGGATTCCTGGCGCGGCAATTTGTGAGGAGGGCAGCCCGATTCATCAATGTGTGGAGAGTTTGGATATTCCTCGCATTGGACGGCATTTGTTCCTCTGTGCTGACCAAACCAAGCCCAAATGTTGCCCCAAAGAGGCCGGGGTGACCGCTTGGGATTATCTGAAACGGCGACTCAAGGAATTAAAACTCGATCGCACCAGCGATGAACACCCCGTCTGTGTGTTTCGGACCAAAGCGAATTGTCTGCGAGTCTGCACTCAAGGTCCGATTCTCTTGGTGTATCCTGATGGGGTTTGGTATCGCCAGGCGACCCCCGAGGTGCTTGAGCGCATTATTCAGGAGCATTTGCTCGGCGATCGCATTGTGGAAGACTATGTCATCTGGCAACCTTCCCCATCCCCGATCCCAGACTCTCTCCCCGGTTGAGATGGGTCAGACTAGAGTTACGATTGCCATCACTTGTGTGTCAAGGAATGGGTTAAAATAACCATTGCTGTTGTAGCAACCCTCCTGCCAGAGCGGCAAGCAAGTTTTCTGATATAGACAGTCTCTTATGAAAAATACGACCCCAAAACGATTACTTCTTATTGATGATGATCCTAATCTAATCCTCCTCGTCAAAGATTTCCTAGAGTTTCGTGGCTACGAGGTAACAGCGGCGGAAAACGGACGGGAAGCCCTGGAGATTCTAGAGGAAACGATTCCTGAATTGATTATTTGTGATGTTATGATGCCAGAAATGGATGGCTATGGTTTTGTTCAAAAAGTTCGTGAAAATCCTAAAACCAGTTGGGTTCCAGTGATTTTTCTCTCAGCCAAAGGACAAAGCCAAGACCGAGTCAAAGGGCTAAATACCGGTGCAGATGTGTATATGGTTAAACCCTTTGAGCCCGATGAATTAGTGGCTCAGGTGGAGTCTTCTCTACAACAGGCCGCTCGCCTGATGGCCCGGAAGTTCTCGGGCCAGGATAACGCCCCCCCCCTTAAGGTTCGTTCCGGAGTTGAACTGACACCCACGGAACTGAAAGTGGTTCAGTGGGTGGCCCGAGGCATGGCCAACCGAGAAATTGCGTTAGAAATGAAGGTCAGTCAACGGACGATCGAAAGTCATGTGTCCAATATGCTCGGGAAAACAGGACTTCATAACCGCACCGAATTGGCTCGCTGGGCTATTGAAACCAATATGGTTTAAGCGGTATAAAGTTTAACGAAATGTTAAGCTAGGGGAGACTTCATGCGATCGCCCCCTGGGATTAAGTGACGCGCCCTAGGGTGCCATATCCGATCCCTCAGCTAACGGGTCAAGCGTGCGTGGGGGATGAGTCCGAGGGGGTATCCCAAGGGAGACCCTCTCAGCATAGCTCACACTCAAGCGAATCCCTAGGCTGAACTTCTATCTAACGTTTAGGCCCGATTGATTTCTAACCTTTTACATCTAAACCAAGCTCAGGTATAGCCTTAATGATTTATGACACTGATCGCCTATCCATTTTCGTGGATGGGAATAATATGTTCTACGCCCAGCAAAAAAATGGCTGGTTCTTCGACCCCCGACGAGTCCTAGACTATTTCCGCAGTCAGTACACCAGTACCAACTTAGTCAACGCCTTCTGGTACACCGGCTTAAAAGATCCCCAAGACCAACGAGGCTTCCGAGATGCCCTCATTAGCCTAGGGTACACCGTGCGTACCAAGATCCTTAAAGAATACTACGACGATAACTCAGGGCGCTACTCCCAGAAAGCCAACCTGGACATTGAAATTGTTATAGATATGTTTAACACCGTGGATCAGTACAACCGCGTTGTGTTATTTAGTGGGGATGGAGACTTTGAGCGGGCGATCGAACTGCTACGCTCCAAGAACACCCACATCACCGTTGTCTCAACTGAAGGGATGATCGCTCGTGAATTGCGCAACGCCACCGATCGCTACATCGACCTCAATGAGATTCGCGAAAAAATCGAGAAATTAGACTATTAACGACACCATTAACAGTCCCTCCACTCGGGAGCATTCCCTTCAGGTTTCCCAGTTTCCGGGGCTGGCCCGGTTTGACCCCTATAGACACCAGCGAGGTATCCTATGACGAATCAGCCCGATCGCATTATCATCTTCGACACCACCCTGCGAGATGGGGAACAGTCCCCCGGGGCCACCCTCAACAAAGAGGAGAAGTTAACCATCGCCCGTCAACTGGCCCGTCTCGGGGTTGATGTGATTGAAGCCGGTTTCCCCTTCGCCAGCCCCGGTGACTTTGAGGCGGTTCAAGGCATCGCCGAACAGGTCGGAACCCCCGACGGCCCCACCATCTGCGGCTTAGCCCGGGCCACCAAAGGAGATATCAAATCCGCCGGAGACGCCCTGGCCCCCGCCGCCCACAAACGCATTCACACCTTTATCGCCACCTCCGACATCCATCTTAAGCATAAGTTGCGCAAGAGTCGCGAGGAGGTCTTGGCCATCGCCCCAGAGATGGTGGCCTACGCCAAAACCTTCACCGACGATGTGGAGTTCTCCCCAGAAGATGCGGCCCGCAGTGACCCAGAGTTTATGTATCAGGTCTTAGAAGCCGTAATTGACGCCGGGGCCACCACCGTCAATATCCCCGACACCGTCGGCTACACCACCCCCGGCGAGTTTGGGGCCCTGATTCGCGGCATTGTTGAGAACGTCCGGAACATCGACCAGGCGGTGATTTCCGTTCACGGTCACAATGACTTAGGCTTAGCCGTCGCCAACTTCCTAGAGGCGGTGAAACATGGGGCCCGTCAGTTGGAATGCACCATCAATGGCATTGGCGAACGGGCCGGAAATGCCGCTTTAGAAGAGTTGGTGATGGCCCTTCATGTCCGCCGTCAGTATTACAATCCCTTCCTGGGCCGCCCGGTGGAGTCAGACGCACCCTTAACCGGAATCAACACCCGCGAGATTTACAAAACCTCCCGCTTAGTGTCGAACTTGACGGGGATGTTTGTCCAGCCCAATAAAGCCATTGTTGGGGCCAACGCCTTCGCCCATGAATCGGGGATTCACCAGGATGGGGTTCTCAAGAACCGCATGACCTATGAGATTATGGATGCCCAGTCCATTGGTTTGACGGACAATCAGATTGTCTTGGGCAAACATTCAGGACGCAATGCCTTCAAAACTCGGTTGAAGGAGTTAGGGTTTGAACTCTCGGAGACGGAGTTAAATAAAGCCTTCCTGAAGTTTAAGACCTTCGCCGACCAGAAGAAAGAAATCACCGATTGGGATTTAGAGTCGATTGTCAACGACCAAATCCAACAGCCCCCCGAACTCTATAAGTTAGACTTGGTGCAAGTTTCCTGTGGCGATCGCGCTCGTCCGACGGCAACGGTGAGTCTAAGAGGTCCCAATGGCGAGGAATTAGTGGATGTGGCCTTAGGAACCGGGCCCGTGGATGCGGTGTACAAGGCCATCAACCGGATTGTGGATATCCCCAATGAACTGATTGAATACACGGTTCACTCAGTGACAGCGGGCATTGACGCTCTCGGCGAGGTAACAGTGCGTTTACGCTATGAGGGACGAATTTTCTCAGGTCATGCCGCCAATACCGATGTGATTGTGGCCTCGGCCCATGCCTATGTCAATGCCCTGAATCGTCTCTATGAGGCCCTGCAAAATCCCCGAGTCGTCCCCCAAGGAACCCCAGTAACATCCCGAGTGTAAGGTCAGAAGGCAGTAGGGGGGTTGAGCCCAAGGGAGGGTTAGGCTACTTCCTCCTCCTCTTCCTCCTCCGTGTTCTCTGTGACTCCGTGGTTCCCCTCTTGCCTCTTGCCTCTTGCCTCTTGCCTTCTGTTCCCTGTTCCCTGTTCCCTTCTCCCCCGAAACCTCTCCCGATTCCTTGCGTCTATGGGTTCAGTTCCTCCTTACAGGTAGTGATGTCATGAAATCTCTTATGCAACCCCTCTGTGTTGGGGTGATGGCCGCTGGATTCCTGGGATTTGCCGGGGGGGCGATCGCCCAGCCTCGGCAACCGGTTTCTCTGAAACAAGCCCAGCCCCCGGATGCACAAACCCTGTTTGCCCAGGCGCAACGGCTTCCCATTTTTGCTGGGGTAAATATGACGCAGCAACAGCTAACGGTTCTCCGACCGATTTTTGAGCAAACTCACGCTCGGATTAATCGGGTGTTGACCCCTGAACAACAGCAGAAATTCCATCAGGCCTTAATTGAGGAGGGACGGCCCTTTCAAGAATCTGTGGATTTGATGGATTTGACCTCTCAACAAGAGGCTCAACTGGACAATATCCTGAAAATGACCGGGTTACAGGTGGCACCGATTCTCACTCCAGAACAACGGGAGCAGATTCAGGTGAATATCGATACCCATTATTCTGACTAGATTTGGGCTAACTGACGGGTTGAATGTCAAAGGGGGCGATCGCAGCTTGTATGGCGATCGCCCCCGATTCTATCGTTCAAGTTGTCCCTCCTAGCCTTGTCGATAATAGTCACGGCTCTGCTCCAAATCTTGCCACATCACTTTCATGGTGTTGTAGCAATCCTCCAGGGAGATTTTACCGCCACTTTCGAGGTTCGATAGATACATCACCTGTTGTGCGTACCGTTGCAGTTTGGCGTTAAACACTTGATCACCAATGGTGGGTTGAGCTTTGCCAGAGGTTTTCGGATACAGAAAGCTGTTGAGATTAGAGTTAAAGTTAGACATCATCATCACCAAAAATAAACAGCATAAAACAGATGGATGAGAGAGGAGGAGACGGGCCAGGGCCCATCCCTCAGGGGGTTTGAGGAAGTGGCAGGGTTATCCGACTACGCTGCTACCCCAATCAGCCAGGCCACCAACGAGAAGTAAATCCACAGGCCCACAAAGTCTTTAATGGTTGTGATAAAGGGGTCAGCCCCCGGTGCATGGTCAAACCCAAGTTTCAGCATCACCCAAGGTAGTAGAGACCCCAAGATGGCCCCTAAGGTAACGACACAAAACAGGGAAATCCCCACCACAACGCCAATCATCGGTTCTTGATTGGGCATCCCTTGCCAGAGATAGGCGATAAACCCGGCGGCCACCCCAAGAATGATTCCCATCATGGTTCCGATACGAACTTCTCGGAGTAAATAAGGCAAAAAGTTCTTAGTATCGATTTGGTTCCAAGCCAAGCCTCGGGCAAAGACTGTGGTGGATTGGGTTCCCACATTTCCCCCCATATCCATGACTAGGGGGATAAACACTGCCGCAACCACGACGGATTCCAAGACATCCTCAAACCGTTCGATGACACCCCCGACAAGGAAACCACCAATCAGGGTCACCACCAGGAATAAAATCCGTAAACGAATGGCATACCAGGCGGGCCCCTTAACCAGTCGTTGACTCCAGACTTTATCCCGGCCAATCAAGTCACCAACCCCCGCTTGAGAGAGAGCGGCTTCCTGGGCTTCTTCTTCAATCAAGTCAATGACATCATCGAAGGTAATGGCCCCAACCATCCGTCCTTCACTATCCACAACCGCCACAGCGGGGACATCCTCATCTTTGAGCAGTTGTGCGGCTTTGAGTTCTCCGTCAGTGGCCCGCACCGCTGGGTTCATCTCTGGTAAGAGGGATTCCATGAGACTGTTAGGATCGGCCCGGACTAGACTCACGAGACGGACGGCACCGCGATAGAAGCGTTGGGCATCGATGATAAAGACCATGCCCGATTCATCATCCCGCAGGGGAGAGGACCGCACGATGTCTAAGGCTTCTCCCGCTGTGGCGTGGGACCGCACAGCAATGTAGCGCGGACTCATAATCCGCCCGGCACTGCGTTCGGGATAGTTAAGGAGGGTGTTTACAGATTGGCGAGCCTCAGCATCCAACCCAGCAATCAGTCGCTTGGTGATTTTGGCGGGCAGTTCCTCAATCAGTTGGACTCGGTCATCGGGGTCCATGGCGGCTAAAAGCTGGATGGCTTCGGGGTTCTCCATATCTCGAACTAGGTCTGCCTGTTGGTCAGGATGGAGATGTTCGAAGACATCAATGGCCCGTTCTTTTTCGAGAAGACGGAAGGCGAGAACTCGTTTACGGTAATCGATTCCTGATAGGCAATTCGCTAGTTCGGCGACGGGTAGGTTATTGACGGTTTGTTTGGCAGAGCCGAAGGACGGCTCCTCCAGAATATCTTTCAAGACATTTGGGGTCATGTAGAACTTAACCTCCAGGGTAATGTTGAATTAGATTGGCAAAAAATGACGCAGGATCCTGAGACTGATGATCGCATCAGTCTTTCAGTAGGATGGATAGAGAGGGGATAGACAGATCAGATGATGATTAATGAAGTTCAGACCCAATAGACAGAACTTCATCAACAAAACTGACTGCTGACCGAGACCGAGTTGGAAGACTCAGTCTAAACAGTAACTTCTAGATTTTTCGGCACAAAGACCCCGGGGCTACAGAGAACCCAGGATGTTGTCCTTCAAATCTTCCTTAATAAGATTCAGACTATAAACACTGCAAATGCCGCCGTCTAAGCCCAAAAACTTAGCAGCAAACTGATGATTCCACACAGGAACCCTATACCAGCATGACCATTTCCAGTCTCGTTGCATAGTCCATCTCCTTTGCTCGCGATCGCCCCTCGGTAGGCGACCAGAGATGGAGTCACACCCAAAACTGGGTTACATCCAAATCATCGAGAATCGCCTACTCAGGGACAGAGAGCTGTAGCTCTTGGGGAAATCTGTCGCAATGATGACTACCGCCAGGGTCGTCCATTTCTGAGTAACACCTCATTCTGAAGATTAACAATGGGGCGGCCAGGAACAACGTTATAACAGTTGCTTAGTTTAGCCCCTCAAACTTTTGAGAATCACTTTCATCGCAGTCCTCCCCTCCCTTTTACCATGAGACATCGCGTCCTGTCAAGACCCCATCAACTCAATATTGGAGCAGGGAGGGGGGGCGGGGGATTCGCTGTGACCGTCTCCCTTGACAACCCAAGCAGCGGCTCCCCTTGAGAGAGAAACCGCTGCCATGAGACTCTGAGAATGCCAGACCCCTGGCTGTTACCTCATGCAACCAGTTGTAGATGGGGAGAACGGAGGTGAGCGTAGAGTTGTTGCAACCATTCCCACTCTTGCCCTAATCCGTCTTTGAGGGAGACTTGGGGCTGATAGCCAAGGATCTGTTTCGCTTTGGAGACATCAGCACTGGTGTGGCGGGCATCTCCCTTGGAGGTTTGAGTATAGTTGATGGCGATGGGTTTGCCGATGACCTCTTCCATCAGGGAAATGGTATCCCGGAGACTGATGCGACTGCCTCCCCCGATGTTGAACACTTCGCCAATGGCACCGGTGACCGTAGCCGCAGCGAGGTTAGCTGCAACGGCATCTTTGATAAAGGTGAAATCTCGGGTTTGCTGACCATCTCCATATACGGAGATGGGTTCGTCATCTAAGGCTGCTTTCAGAAACTTATGAAAGGCCATGTCAGGACGCTGCCGAGGACCGTAGACCGTAAAGTAACGCAGGGAGACGGTGGGAACACCGTAGTTGACGTGATAGAGTCGGCAGAGATGTTCTGCGGCTAACTTGGTCACGCCATAGGGAGATACGGGCTGGGGTAAGGTGTTCTCACTGGTGGGGTAGGCGATCGCATCTCCATAGACGGAGGATGAGGACGCATACACGAACCGGCTCAGATTCGCGTCTTTAGCGGCTTCGAGCAGAACCTGGGTGCTATTGACGTTCAGGTCTGTATAGGCTTGGAAGCCATCGCCCCAACTGGCACGGACTCCAGCCTGTGCCGCTTGGTGATAGACAATGTCAACGTCTTCTAACAGGGATGCCCAATCCAAATTACGAATATCATCTTGAATCAGTTTAAACCCCGGTCTACGGAGGACAGAAGCCAGATTACGATGTTTGACTCGAGTGTCGTAATAGTCGGTGAAGCGGTCAACACCAACGACCTGGTGACCCTGTGCTAATAGGGCTTCAACCAAGTTCGAGCCAATAAATCCGGCGGCCCCCGTTACAATTACCTTTGACATAATTCTCCCAGCTCTGACTCCAAATCCTTATGTGTCAGTATTAACCGTATTAATACTGATGTGTCAAGTCCCATATTAGGGCGCGATCGCGCCTTCAATAGCTGTAATAGCCACAAAATCAGGAGTTTGGTCACTGTTATGGGGTTGGACTCCTTCATTTCTCTTAACCGTACTAACACGGATGCTTAGACTGTCAACCATTAATTCTCAATTGTCAACTGTTAATGTTAACCCTTGCTTACCTTGGTCCAACGGGAACGTATACGGAAGCTGCCGCTTTAGCCTATTGCAACTGGTTAGGGGATACCTCCGGGCGCAAGGGCAAATTGGTTCCCTATCCTAGCATCTCTCAAACCCTAGAGTCCCTATTGCAGGGAACCTGTGATCTGGCGGTGATTCCGATTGAAAACTCGATTCAGGGCAGTGTCACCGTGAGTTTGGATAGCTTCTGGGAAAAAGAGGCCCTTCAGGTGCAACAGGGGTTGGTCTTGCCAATTCATCATGCCCTGATTTCTCGGGGGACGGGGTTGGAACAGATTAAAACGGTGTATTCCCATCCCCAGGCCCTGGCCCAATGCCAACATTGGCTAGAAAGGGAGTTATCTCAAGTGACACTCCATTCAACCAATTCTACGGCGGAGGCCTTGCACTATTTACAAGACCCCCAGGTGGGGGCGATCGCCTCGGAACGGGCGGCCCAACTCTATGATTTGCCGATTCTGGCCTATGGGATTAATGATCACCGAGACAATTGCACTCGTTTCTGGGTTGTCCGGAGAGCGAAGGATCGAATCGACCTACCTCAAGCCCCAGGGCCAGCCTATTTATCCTTAGCCTTTAGTTTGCCCCACAATTCTCCCGGAGCCTTGCTCAACCCCCTACAGGTCCTGGCTGACTACGGAATTAACATGAGTCGTATTGAGTCACGGCCGACGAAACGACTGCTGGGAGAATATCTCTTTTTTGTGGATCTTGAGGCCCCCAAGGAGCCGGCGATACTCTCTGAGGCGATCGCCGCTTTCAGTAAATATACCGAAATTCTTAAGATTTTCGGGAGCTATACTGTGTTAACCGTGGGAAACTCTAGCTTGGAGGAGTAGAGGGGATCCTGTATCCATCTCTCTCCCCCTCTGAGTGACCGATTCTAACCCTCTAGGGCCGCCAGGAGAACATC
Organism: Phormidium yuhuli AB48; assembly: GCF_023983615.1. Classification (GTDB taxonomy): domain Bacteria; phylum Cyanobacteriota; class Cyanobacteriia; order Cyanobacteriales; family Geitlerinemataceae; genus Sodalinema; species Sodalinema yuhuli. Next base: position 4,037,908 of record NZ_CP098611.1, read on the forward strand.
AGACATCTCCTGACAGCCGACGAGTTTCATCCCTTCAGACATAATATCTCCGGTGCGATAGTTCTGGTCTAGAACCGTCATCACCGCTTTCTCCAGGCGATCGCTGGCTGCGGGTTGGTTGAGGTCATAACGTAACATCATGGCAGCACTGAGGACTTGAGCCAGAGGATTGGCTTTATCCTGGCCAGCGATATCGGGGGCAGACCCATGGACCGGCTCATAGACGCCAGGGCCATCAGCCCCTAAACTGGCGGAGGGCAACATACCAATACTGCCAGTTAACATGGCCGCCGCATCAGAGAGGATGTCCCCAAAGAGATTACCGGTGACGATGGTATCGAACTGTTTGGGGGCCCGCACCAGCTGCATGGCGGCATTGTCGACGTAGAGATGGGAGAGTTCCACCTCGGGATAGTCGGCGGCCAGGGCCGTAATGCGATCGCGCCAGAGTTGAGAGACTTCTAAGACATTGGCTTTATCGACGGAACAGAGTTTCCCGCCCCGTTTTTGGGCAGTTTCAAAGGCCACTTTCCCAATGCGGTCAATTTCTGAGCTGCGATAGGCCATGGTATTCACCCCACGCTGTTCGCCGCTTTCCGTTTCAAATACGCCTTTGGGTTCCCCGAAATAGACACCCCCAGTCAGTTCACGAACGACCATAATATCAACCCCTTCGACCACCTCTCGTTTCAGGGTCGAGGCATCGACGAGTTGGGGCAGGATGGTGGCGGGACGCAGGTTCGCAAACAGGCCTAACCCCGCCCGTAGCCCGAGGAGTCCAGTTTCGGGGCGTTGGTGGCGGGGTAAGCTGTCCCATTTGTAACCGCCGATGGCGGCCAGCATGACAGAATCACTATTGCGGCAGAGTTTCAGGGTCTCTTCCGGAAGGGGGCTTCCTGTCGCATCGATGGCAGAACCGCCGATGAGGGCTTCTTGAAAACTAAAGTCTAGGTCAAATTGTTTGCCGATGACCGTTAAGGCCTGGACGGCCACGGTGATGATTTCTGGGCCAATGCCGTCGCCGGGTAACAGAGTGATGCGATACTGCTGAGCCATAGGGAGTTGGGATTACTGCTTTGATAGAGTGGATGATCTTGGAGTCCATATCTTATCAAAGCCCTTGACCCCTGCGATCGCTAGGGATTGGTTTGGGGTAATGAGTCGGCCTTGGGGGACCGGGTAGGAGTTGACTGTTTGGCCTGTTCAAGTTGGGAACGCAGCAGCAGATTCCAAAAAATTTCATTGACAAAATAGCCGGTTTGTGGCTCAAAACCTTGGCTTTGTCCGAACAGTGGTAAGACTTTTTTCTGGTACATGATCTTGCCCTCAATGGGGGTTAACAGGAGAAGAATAGGCTGTAGACGGTCACTTCACGGGGTTTGCTCCCCATTACAGAAATCACACACAATTATTCATACTTCGGAGGATTGGGACTTGAGAGATTGGGATTTAGCTGAAGGGTTAAAGGGGGAAAATTTGCCAGATTTCTAAGGGAGCAGAGACGTTTCGGGAGCGGGAATCAGGCGGGAGGGTTAGGGGGGTCGGGGCGAGGATTGGGGCGGTTGGCTGGGGCAGGTTTGTAAAGAGCTGTGCTAAGGTTTCCATGGTAGTTGCAATCCAGATGACGATGGGGTTTGAATAGCTTTAGTAAAGGCGATTGAACGGGGAAAGGGGGACGAGATCTCGACGCTATGTTAACTGTCACCTGGAAAATGGCGGTCAAGGCAGGAAAATGAGGAGATTTTAGGGGACAATTAGGCAACTGACCCCAGACAGGGCGATCGCCCCTGAGGACAAACCCGGGAAAAAAGACGCTTAAACAGACTCAGGGGGGAGCCGGCGAAGACTCCCCCCTGGGGTCAAAATACTAAAGCGATATCCTCAACGGATGTATTAAGGCAAAACGGGAATGACCTTACGTATGAGGCTGTTGAGCATCGGGGAAGGTGCGTTTAAACTCCTCAATCAGGTCATCCATTTCCTCTAGAGCTTGGTTGACATCGATGCGGAGGGTTCCTAAGTCGGGACGTTCGAGGAGATCAAGGAGAACCCCGCGTTTGCTTTCAATTTGCTCAATCTGGGAGCGGATGGTGGTTGTATCCATTCTGGACTGTACCTTTAGCGATGCGTTTGCGTTGATATTGTAGCAAGGACAACGGAGTCGCGACGGCTTCCCCTGTCAAGGCCGGTTGAGAATTGGGGCGGGAGTTGAAACCGAGGACGGTTTTCAGGGACAATCTCAAGGCACGCTCATCGCAATCGAGTTTCTTCGTTATGCCTGTTTTACCTGCTTTTTTGCGTCAAACCTCCCTGGCGGCGATCGCCCTGGGGGTGGGGTTAAGTCTGACGATTGTTGGCTTCGGGGCCTATTTTTCTGGGAATGCGACCCTGAATCTGGCGGGGTTCTTCTACGGAATCCCCGTTTTGCTGATTGGTTTGGCCCTAAAGTCAGCGGAGTTGAAGCCGGCTCCATTCACTCAACCCACCCCCCCCGAGGTGTTAACACTGCGGGAAACCCAGGCGACAGATACTCAGAACCAAGTTCGCATTGATGTCAACCGCTATCGCTACGCGGAACGGGCCCACCTGTTGGAGGCCTTGGAATTTCTCAAACTCAGTCCCAATGATAAGGCGCGGCCGATTTTGGAGGGGATTCGCGAAGAGGCTGTGGATGGGGCCTATGCCTTGATTTTGGAGTTTGACTCGCCACTACTCCCGTTGGCGGTTTGGCAGGAGAAACGGCAGGATATGGAGGTCTTTTTTGGTCCTGGGGTGCGGGTGGACGTCCAGGAACCGGAGGAGGGGTTTATTGATGTGGCGATTATTGCTCAGCCGAAGGGGTAATCGGGGTTATTTTTCCAGCCGAATGGCGTACCATTGCAGAAACTCCCCGGGGCCCATGTCGAGATCGCAAGCGTTTTCCATCAGATAACGGGTGCGATCGCCCAAGGTTTTGAGGGGTTTTAGCTCTCGGGGTAAATCATCTGGGGAACGCTGAGCGAGAATCCCCTCAAGTTTTTGCAAGAGTTCGTCAGCGGTGAGGATTTGCTCCTCTTGGTTAGTTTCGAGGACAACAAAGTGGTCTTCGGAGTAGAGAGAGGCGTGACCCATAGTAATCTGGAAGGGGAAAATAAGATGGTCCTCTCTTACTGTAACCGTTGGCTGGGACAGGGAGGCGTTGCTGTTCGTCTATAAGAGTTGATGCGAGTTACACGACTAGAAGAGGGAGTTCTCTATGTACATCGGGAGGATGTGCCCCCCTTTAAAAAGGGAGGGGCTGTCACTCGTAATAGCTATTTTTGGGCATTGAAGTCCATTGCCGATCGCGCTGCGAGGGGCAAGGATTGGGAGTTTGAGCGATCGGTCTGGATTGCCCTGTGTCGGATGTTACTCTCGTTTTCTGAGAGTGGTTATCTGGGGTTTCGTGAGACGGTGTTGGAGTTCCCCCTGGGGACTCGGATTCCGGATGAGTTGCGGGCCTGTTCTACCCTACTTAGCTAACTAGCTCCCCATAGAGATCGTAGGGGTCAGCATCAATAATCTTCACTGAAACCAGAGTCCCTAATTGTGGGGAAGTCTCAGGAGAACCCTCTACATAGATCACCCCATCCACCTCGGGGGCAAAACGAGCCGAACGCCCAATCCATTGTCCCGTACGGGGATTGAGTTCCTCTACTAACACCTCAACCACCTGGCCGATTTGCGCTTGATTGCGTTTGTGGGAAATTTCCTGTTGAATCGACATCAAGATATCCCGTCGCTCGTTCATCACCTCTTGGGGAACTTGATGATCCATAGAGAAGGCTGGCGTTTCTTCTTCGGGGGAGAAGGTGAACACCCCCACATGATCAAACTCATGACGTTTGACAAACTCCACCAGATGCTGGAAATGTTCCTCGGTTTCTCCGGGGAAGCCGACGATAAAGGTGGTGCGTAAGACGGCTTCGGGGAGGGCCGTTTTGATGCGATCGATAATCTCGTCATTCACTCGTCCCTGCCAAGGACGGTTCATGGCCTTGAGAACCTCAGGATGAGAATGTTGTAGGGGTAAGTCTAAATAAGGTAGGGCATTGCTAGTCTCGCGAATGGCCGTCATCACCACTGGGGTGAGGCCCGTGGGATAGGTGTAGTGCATCCGCACCCAGGGAATCTCCACCTTGCCCAGTTCTCGCAAGAGTTCCGCGAGTTTGGGTTTACCGTATAGGTCAACTCCGTAGTTGGTGGTAATCTGTGAGATGAGAATTAATTCCTGTACCCCTTGTTCGGCCAGTTGTTTGGCTTCGGTGATAATGGACTCGATGGGGCGCGATCGCTGGTTACCCCGCAGATGGGGGATAATGCAAAAGGCACAACGATAGTCACAGCCTTCGGCAATCCGCAAATAGGCAAAGCCTTCGTTGGTGGTGCGATAGCGAGGGGTGGACTCGTCAGCAATGTAGGTGGGATTGGCGGATACTTCCTTCACCCGTTCCCCCTGCTCGGCCCGCTCGATGACATTGACAATCTTGTTATAGTCCCCAGTGCCCACAACGGCAACGGCTTCGGGGATTTCGTTGAGGAGTTCCTCCTGGAAATGCTGGGCCATGCAGCCGGTGATGACGATTTTTTTACCCTCTTCAGCCAGTTCCACTAAGGTTCGCACCGACTCTTCCCGCGCCGCCTGGATGAAGCTACAGGTGTTGACGATGACGTAATCGGCGAAATCTTCGTTCGCGTCAATGTTGTAGCCGGCTTGCAGCAGTAGGCCGAGCATATGTTCCGTATCGATACGATTTTTCTCGCAGCCGAGATGAGAGACGGCGATGGTGGGAGTACCAGACATAGATGTGTTGTAAGGGACGTTGAGGGGACAGCCAAGAGGTTAGGGACTTACCGTGACCGGTTGTGGTTGGGTCACACGCACTTATACTACACTAACACTGGGGCAGAGAGTTTTGTCCGCTCAGGCGTTATACCCTCCTCCCCACTCGTTCATACGAGACCTGTACAGGTTTACCCCTAGTCTGCATTATGACTGACCTCAATCGTGGCATCATGAAGTTTAAAGGTGCGGATACCCCTGTGGCGATCGCACTATCTTCGGTTTTGATTCTCGGCGGGATTGCCTTCTTGCTCTGGTGGGCCTATCAAACTGCATATGCCGGATAATCCCCCATCCGTTGAGAGGATATCTTTGAGAAATCCTGGTTTTGTCGTTAGACAAGCCAGGGTTTCTTGCGTTTTGGAATCATGATCATGTTGCTTGTTTCATCATCGTCCATGTCCTTGCTCGTTGCTGTCTATGATAATCCTCCTCTCTTGGGCAGCGTTTGGCTCGATATTTCTATTTTAGCCTTCATGCTCTTGTTATCGGGGTTCTTCGCGGGCTCGGAAACGGCTCTGACGGCTCTGGATAATTTCAAAATTCGTTCGTTGATTCAGGAGCCAAAGAGTCCCAAGTTTATTTTAAATACTTTATTAGAAAATCGTGCCCGTTTTATTATTACTCTTTTAGTCGGAAATACCTTAGTTAATAATCTTTCGGCAATTCTAACCAGTAATTTATTTAGTATGTGGCTGGGCAATCGAGGGGTGGGAGTGGCTACGGCAGTGATCACCTTTTTGGTTTTAACCTTTGGAGAAATTGTTCCTAAATCTGTTGCTATCAATCATGTTTTACCTATCTTTTTAACGGTCATCCGTCCAATTTATTGGCTCTCAAAAGTTTTATCAATCCTGCGTGTGATTCAGCTTTTTGAGTTGATTACGGAGTTGGCCCTCAAGCAATTTAAGTCCAAGTCAGGCCAGCCGGGGGAATCCTTGCGGGATTTGCAGTTGATGATTGAGGTGCTAGGGGGTAAGGGTAAGTTAGATTTCCATAAACATCAGCTTCTTAACAAAGCATTGATGCTCGATAGTTTGAGTGCCAAAGACGTGGTTAAATCTCGTATCGAAATGCGGACGATCGCCTACAATGCTAGCTTACAAGATTTGGTGGATTTATGCTTAGAAACGGGCTACTCTCGCATTCCCGTTCAGGAGGAGTCCAAGGATTGTATTCTCGGCATTGTTCACCTAAAACGGGCTCTACAACATCTGCGATCGCACCCCGAGGGACATGGAGATCTCGTCACCACTGTGATGGACTCCCCGGTTTATATCCCAGAAACTAAACGGGTCGCGGATTTACTCAAAGAGATGCTACAACAGCGACTGCATCTAGCCATTGTGGTGGATGAGTATGGGGGAACGGTGGGGTTGGTCTCTCTCGAAGATATCCTAGAGGAACTCGTGGGCGAGATTTACGATGAAAGTGATTTCCTCAGTCGTCTCGAACGAGCCAAGACATTAAGACCCCCCGAGCCCTCCGATTCATAAAATGCTCCCGAGGGGCGATCGCCCTAATCATTCTCATTAACGAAAACCTCTACTTCCTTAACTATTGCCCCTAAAAGCTCATAAAAGCCCTATTTCATAGCACTTTAAAGGCAAATGTTCTCGGGAGTTTTGATAACAGGCTTAGCTATTTATTGCGAATACTAATTTAAAATCTCTAAACCTATTAGGGAAATATATTTAAAACTATTGCTAATATTTCTCAAAAATGGGCCGTAGCTGCTACGCTAAAGCCAGCACTATTGAAGATTATTCTCAATAAGCTGCCATTCATTTGAGAATCACTCACCCAGTTCTTTTGTTTAGTCGTGCCATGTCCAACAGTCCTCAAGTCATCTGGCTCAACCCCAACCCGAGTTGGCGGCGGTTTCACCGTCCCCTCATGCAGTATCTTTCCCAAACCCGGGTGCTTGCAGAGTGGGAATACTCCCAAACGGCTGATGAGCCAAGCTCTTTAGACATAGCCGTCAACCTGTTGGATGAGTACCTATGCACGCTTAACCAGCCGGTTCATCTGATCGGCCATAGCACCGGGGGAACCGTCGGGTTACTCTATAGCCGGCGTCATCCCGAACGAGTCAAAACCCTGAGTCTGTTGGGGGTGGGCTGTCACCCCGCCATAGATTGGCAAGCTCATTATTACGTGCAACGTCAACTGTTGCCCTGTAGTCGTGAGATGCTTCTGGGGCAGATGGTGCGGTCGATTGTCGGCTCCTGTTCTTGGGAGGATACAAAATTAGGGATCAAAATCCTAGAAGCCGACTTGCTGCGATCCCCCTCCCCTCATTCCCTCTATCACCGCGATCACATCAGCCCCGCAGGCGTCGCCGTGCCCCTGTTTGTTTGTGGCAGTCGGGGTGATACCATTGTGGACCGGCGCCAACTTCAAGGTTGGATTCCTTGGCTCAAACGGGGCGATCGCCTCTGGGAGCATCCAGGGAATACCCATGTGTTCCATTATTTTGATCCCAATTCCGTGGGCGATCACATCCGCAGTTTTTGGCAATATCATGCCCAGACCTGCTTTCTCCATCCCCAAGCCGCTTAATCCAGGGAGAGACAAACCTCTCCGTTCCTTGACAATTGCAAGAAATTCCTGCGATACAGTAAATAAAGTGTCACACCCAACTACTGCAACCTTAGCCTTCATGAAAGACCTCAATCTAGAAAAGACCATCGAACTTCTCAACACAATTATGGAGTTCGAGTTAGCGGGGGTAGTCCGTTATACCCACTATTCCCTCATGGTGACCGGTCCCAACCGCATCCCCATTGTTGATTTCTTCAAAACTCAAGCGAGCGAGTCCTTGCTTCATGCCCAGCAAGCCGGAGAAATTCTCACAGGCATTGGTGGACATCCGAGTCAACGGATTGCCCCTATTGAAGAAAGTTATCAACACTCAGTCTCTGACCTGCTCAAGGAAAGCCTGAATCATGAGCAAGAGGCCCTGGACATGTACAAACGGCTTTTAGAAACCGTGGAAAATGCCAGTGTCTATCTCGAAGAGTACACCCGGGGCATGATCGGCACCGAAGAACTCCATACCATCGAGTTGAGGAAAATGCTTCGGGATTTTAGCTAGTGAGCGACAGTCCGAAACCTCCCCAAATGGGGGGCGATTGACCCAGACGCCAGCCCCAAGCGGCGTATAATGACCGAGAGACCCCTTTAACCCAACGCGATCGCCCATGACCCTAGATTTGACAGCTGCTCTCCCCACCTTCGTCATTACGTTACGAGAAGGCTTTGAAGCTGCCCTGGTGGTGGGGATTGTTCTGTCCTGTCTCAAAAGAGCGCAGCAATCCCAACTGAACCGTTGGGTCTTTAGCGGGGTGGGGGCCGGAGTGGGGGCGAGTGCCTTAGTGGGTTGGTTGTTTTACCTGGGAATGGGAGCAATGCGCCGCTCTCAACAGCCCTATGCCCCCATCGTCGAACCCTTATTAGAAGGCGTCCTCTGTCTGGTGGCGATTCTCATGCTCAGTTGGATGTTACTGTGGATGACCCAACAGGCGCGATCCCTCAAAGGGGACATCGAGGGCGCAGTCACCGAAGCCTTAGCCCAAGACCTGAGTTCCGGGAGCCATCCCCCCAGTCACCCATCGGTGAGCCAAGGGCCGGCCGCCGCTTGGGGAATTTTTAGTCTCGTCTTTATTGCCGTCTTGCGGGAAGGCTTTGAAACCGTTGTCTTTATCCTGGCTAAGTTTCAGCAAGGATGGGTTCCCACCCTAGGGGCCCTAGCTGGATTAGCTGCCGCTGCGACCTTAGGACTGTTACTATTTCGCACCGGCGTCAAAATTAACGTCCGTCAGTTCTTTCAGGTCATGGGTCTGTTGCTTCTGTTGATTGTCTCGGGGTTAGTCATTTCCGCCCTAAAACAGATCAATGGAGCCGTCGAGGCCTTAGCACACCAGCAACCGCAATTTGCCAATTGGTGTAACCCCGATGGGGTCTCTTGTGTCTTGGGGGGACTGGTTTGGGATGCCCGAGGGCTGTTACCCGATCAAGAATTTCCCGGAATTATCCTCAAAACCCTCTTTGGCTATCGCGATCGCCTCTATGTGGCCCAAGCGATCGCCTACGTTAGTTTTCTCAGCACAGCAGGCTGGCTCTACTTCCTCAGTTTACAGAGCACCTCTACAAGCAAACCCCAAGGATCTCAATCCAGCTAACGAGAAAGCCGCTCGGGCCCGTTATCACAGTCTCACTCAACCCTAGAACTCCTGAGACGTTAGCCTCTGACGAGTCTTCTCCCGTAAATCCAGTAAGGCCTGTTTCACCGGTTGATACTGGTCTAACAGGTGGGCAAGCCGTTGTTCATGTTCCGCCGCCGTTGCCCCCAAAGCTCGTTGTTCAAAATCTGAACAGGCTTGAGAGAGGTGGGTCGCCCCGAGGGTTGCGCTGGTGGACTTGAGCGTGTGGACTAGCCGCTGTAGCCGCACCTTATCCTGTTTAGCGATCGCCTCCTGACATTCCGACAGGTGTTGGGGCACCTCCTGCAAATAACTCTCAATGACTTCCAAAAACATTTGTGAGTCATCCTCTCCCACCAGTAACCAAAGAGATTCCAACGCCTCAGGATTCAACACCGGTATCTCCCCCCCCAGTGGAGTCAGCTCAGGGGTTGGGGCAGGGCTTAAGGAACTCGGGGAACTAGAAGCCACCGGCGGACTCGGGTTTGGAGTCGGCGTCCCCGGAGTTGGGATTGTTCTTGGCCGGATCAGCTCCGGAGAAATGGGGGTACATTGAGCTAAAGCCTTGGCCAACTGCTCCACCCGAATCGGTTTACTCACATAATCATCCATCCCCGCCGCCAAACAGGTTTCACGATCGCCCTGCATAGCATTGGCCGTCATGGCAATAATCCGAGGTTTCGGGAAAGGGAAGGTTGCCGAATCCTTGACAATACGACGAGTTGTTTCCAACCCATCTAACTCCGGCATTTGCACATCCATCAAAATCACATCATAGGGTTGTCGGTGCAGGGCACCAATCACCTCCAAACCATTAGCTGCCACATCAGCACGATAGCCCATGCGCTCAAGAATCCGTAACGCCACCTTTTGATTAATGGCATTATCTTCGGCCAGGAGAATCCGCAGATTGAAACCACCTAGGGGCTTGGGTTCAGGCTTCGGAAGCGGTAAGGGTTGGGGTTGCATCACCCCCTGTCCCAGAGCCGCCACCAAGACATCATAGAGTTGAGATTGTTTAATGGGCTTATTGAGAAACGCCACAAAATTGAGACTCTCATAATCCCGACGAATCTCCGGCTTGCCAATTGACGTAAACATCACCAGGGGTAAGTTTGCCCCCTCGGGCCGTTGACGAATCTTTTTCGCTAAGGTCAACCCATCCATTTGGGGCATCTGCATATCCAATACGGCCACATCAAACCGGGCCCCATCCTCCAGGAGCACCAACGCCTCCGCTCCCGACGCGGCTGCAAAGGGTTGCATTCCCCAAAATTGGGTTTGGCGAACCAGAATCTGGCGATTGGTGGCGTTGTCATCCACCACCAGAATCCGAGCCTGTTGTAAATCCGGTTGGGTTTGGGTCAGATCCCGTAGACGGGAGAGGGCGATCGCCCGGGCCCTAAACGTAAAGGAGAACGTCGAGCCCACATTGACCACACTCTCAACCCACATCCGTCCCCCCATCAACTGACAGAGTCGCTGGGCGATGGCCAATCCCAACCCCGTTCCCCCATATTCCCGAGTGGTCGAAGCATCCACCTGACTAAAGGGTTTAAAGAGGCGATCTAAGCGTTCTTGAGGAATCCCAATCCCCGTATCCCGGACAGAAATTTGAATTTGATGGGTGGGATGCTGATGAGAACTATCCATCACCTCCGCGAGCGAATCCTCCTGAAGCGGTGACGCCGCGACCGACAGCACCACCTCACCCCGGGCCGTAAACTTAATGGCATTCCCCAACAGATTCACCAAAATCTGGCGCAGCCGCGTCACATCACCCATCACACTATTGGGAACCGAGGGTTCAATAAAACAAGCCAATTCAATGCCTTTTTCCGCCGCTCGTGAGGCTAACAGATCCAACGCCCCTTCCACACAAGTGCGTAACTCAAAGGGATGTTCTTCGAGATCTAACTTCCCGGCTTCAATTTTCGAGAAATCCAGGATGTCATTGATAATTGTCAACAGGGCATCCCCACTGGTGCGAATCGTTTCCACAAAATCTCGCTGCTCCAGGGTCAGATCCATATCCAACAATAAGCCCGTCATCCCAATCACCGCATTCATTGGGGTACGAATCTCATGGCTCATGGTCGCCAAAAACTCGCTTTTAGCCTGGTTCGCCGCCTCCGCCGCCTGACGGGCCTGTTCCAGGGCCAGATTTTGTTGAGCCAGTTGTTCCCGTTGGTGGGTTTCCCGTTCCAGGAGTTGCCCTTGTGCCACGGCAATTCCCACCTGATCCGCCACCGACTCCACTAACTCAATTTCACTTTGTCTCCAATAGCGGAAGCGATCGCACTGTTGCAAGACAATCAAGCCGTTCACCTTCCCCTTATAGGAGGTGCGCACAGCCAACATCGATTTTAAGGAGATCTCCCGGGAGAGGGACGCTAGGCTATTGAGAACCGGATCCTCAAAGACATTGCTTACTGGAACCGCGCGATCGCTCCGTAACACCTTTTCGAGATGGGGGTTGCCAATCACCGAGAGATTAAACCCCATGATCGAGACCGTCTCCGGGCTGAGATATTCTGCCATCATCGGGGCCTGGGGTTGCGGCTCCTCCTCATAGGCATATAACAGACAGCGATCGCTGTGGATTGCGCCCCCTAGAAGCGTACATGTGGTTTGGCAAATCTCCTGTAAATCGAGTTTGGAGCGAATCTCTTGGGTAATCGTCCGCAACAACAAGGTTCGTTTAAAAGAGCGTTGCACCTCCTTCTGAGCCGAATGGCGCTCAATCTCCCCACCCACCCATTGAGCCATCAGGCGCAACAGTTCACAATCGGCCTCAGAAAACGGGCCCGCTCCTCGCGGTTGAGGCGAGCAAAAAGAGAGGGTTCCATAAACATCCCCACCCACCAGAATCGCCACCCCAAAATAGGACTGCAAGCCCCGCAAACGATGACCCCCCACATCCTGCCAAGGGGAATTTTCAATCTGTTCAATGGCTAACACCTGTCCCACATTAGGGTGACGGCGGATTTCCTCTAGCAGTAGGCCATCAAAGGTTTCAGCGAGATTAAAACTATCCCCTGGAACCGGGGGAATTAGGGCCCGGTCTGGGATATAGACCGAGAGGAGTTCATAGCGATCGCCATCGACGCGGCCAATGGTCCCAATGTCCATCTTGAAGCGTTCCGCCCCCATCTTCACCACCTGGGCCAGACGAGTCTCAAACTCTAAACTCTGATTTGCCGTCACCTCATAAAGGGAGCGAATTGTCGCTTCACTTTCCCGTAACCGTTGTTCCGCCTGTTGGCGTTCCATCACCTCCGCCTGAGCCTGAGCGTAGAGTTGGGATTGGCCAATGGCGATCGCCACTTGGACACTCAGTTGCTGAAGTAATTCAATCTCCGAACGTTGCCAAGGTCGGGGTTGACGACATTCATGGGCCACCAACAAACCCCAAAGTTGGCTCCCATCCTCCATCATTCCTCCAGAGGTCTGATCCTGGGGATTATGGTTCAGAACCACCGGAACCACCAGATTCGCCCGCACCTGAAGTTGACGGAGCAAATTGCGATGACATTCATCCAGAGGAACCGCCTCAATATCATCGAGGGCACTAATGCGTCCCTCGCGATAGGAATTGACATAATTGCCCCGGAAACAAGGGTCTTCAATAGTGCGTCCCAACAGTTGTAGACAGCCGGGTTCGACGGATTCCACCACAATATTGCCACTCCAATCGGGATGAAACTTATACAGCACCACCCGATCCGTATGCAGAAACTGCCGGACTTGGTCGACGGAGGTTTGCATCACCGACTCAAGATCTAGGGATTGACGGATGCGTTGAGAAATGGTCGAGAGGAGGCGTTCCCGTTGCAGTTGTCGTTCTAGAGCTGCTTCGGCTAGTTTAATATCACTAATATCTTCGGCTACCCCAACAACCCGATAAAGTTGCCCCGCATCATCGCGCACCGGGAAGGCTCGGGCCCGAATCCAACGTAAGCTTCCATCAGGATGAAGCAGCCGATATTCCCGATTGTAATGGTCTGAGACTGGGTTTCTCAGGTCGTTGAGAATACGAGGGCGATCCTCGGGATGAATCCCCTCAATAAACTTTTTGCCATCTCGATAGAGTTCTGTGGCGGGATGACCCCAAAGTCGTTCATACGCTGAACTGACATAGAGAACTTGCAACGTTTGAGGATGACTAATCCAGAAGACACTATCAATGTTCTCGGACAGTTGACGGAAGCGCTCTTCACTCTCCTGCAAGGCACTTAACATGCTGCGCGCCTCCGTTACATCGCGACAAGCGCACACTAAGAGTCCATCCTCCGTCATGGACAGAGAGACTTCCTGCCAAAAGGTACTCCCATCTCGACGTTGCGCTAAGGTATCCCCACGCCAATGGCGATCGCGCTCCAATATGGGGAAGATCTCTTGTTCAATGCGTGTGACTTCTTGGGGGGGGTACAGATGATGCCAGGTCTGACCCATCAACTCTTCAGGACGGTTATAGCCAAACAACTCCACATGAGCTTGATTGAGATAGGCATAGGTTCCTTCATGAGCGTTGAGGAGGGCAATTCCATCCATGGCCGCCTCAACAGCTAGGAATTGACGACGCAGACTTTCCTCATTCTGCTTGCGTTCAGTGATGCTTAACCCGGCACCACGAAAGCCATTGACATTGCCCTCATCATCAAATAGGGGAATACCATTGACCTCCTCCCAGACCACTGTTCCATCAGGGAGGCGATCGCGGTATTCAAGTTTGAAACTGGTGCCGCGCTCCGTGGCTCGGTCTAAGGTCTGTCGCACCTGAGGGATATCCTCTGCCACCATAAACTTAAAGGGCGTTTCCCCTAAAACTTGACCCGACGGGTAGCCTTTCACCGCTAGGACCCGATCGCTGACGAAGGTATAACGGGCCTGTAAATCCATTTCCCAGAGATATTCCCCCGCCGCCTCAGAAACATCACGAAAGCGTTGCTCACTCTCCCGCAATGCCGTTTCCGCGCGCACGCGATCGCGGATATCCCGGCCAAAGGCGCAATTTAACTCCGTCTCACCCAAATGGACATAATTGGCCGTAATCGCCATGGGGATTTTTTCTCCATTCGCCGCAATATGGAACACGTCCAACTGCAACGACGACTGTTCTCGTAAGGCTTGCCAATGCTGTTGCCAGATCTCGGGAGTCATGGTTGGGTCGAGATCAAAAACACGGCGGCTGAGGAGTTGTTCCCGGTCGTAGCCCAATACCTTACAGGCGGCATCATTGACATAGGTAAAATTGCCCTGAGAGTCTAGCCAAAAGACCAAATCCGCACAAGCATCCACGGCGAACTGGGTTAAGCGTAATCCCTCCTCCGTACGTTGGCGTTCCGTCACATCACGAAAATTCCAAACCCGGCCCACAATGCGATCGCCAATAATCTGGGGTTGAGAATAGCGTTCAAACACCCGTCCATCCTTGAGATAAACTTGATCAAAACTATTCTCCTCGGGATGCTCTAAGAGAAAATAGACCTTTCGTTTAAACGCCTGGGGGTCAGACAGGAGGGGTTCAATCGCTGCGATAACCTCCCAGCCTTTCCGTTTCGCTAACAGAGAATTCGGCAACTCCCACAGTTCCTGAAACTGACGATTGTAGGTAATAATTTCTAAATTTTCGTCCGTCGCCACAATCCCGTCGGCCGTGGAATCAAAGGTTGCTTGTAACAGAGCCGAAAACTCCGAGCGTTCCCCTTCAAGGCGTTCCCGCTCCTGGATTTCTCGGGTGAGTTGTTCATTGGCTTGGGAGAGTTCTGCTGTGCGATCGCGAACCCGAGCCTCTAAATCCGCATAAGCTTGATGCAGGGCCTCTTCTGCCTGTCGTCGTTGGCTGATATTTTGCACCAACGAGGCCACCCCAATCACCTCACCCTGGGGATTGACAATCGGGGTGTTATACCATTCACAGTACAGGAGTTCCCCCTCCCGATTGACATTAGTGTTCGTACTGCGACTGCCTCCCTCCTGTTGCAACAGAGCCGACCAAACCGCATCCACATGAGGGCGATCGGCTTCCGGGACAAGAATCTCACTGGCGTGTTTTCCCAAGACCTCAGATTGGGAATAGCCAAATATCCTTTCGGCCGCTGGATTCCAGGCCACCACACAGAAATTGTGGTCCCACTCAATGACAGCGAGGGGACTCTGTTCAACCAATAAGCGCAGTTTTTGTAGAGCTTGTAAAGACTCCAAGGATGAGTCCTGGGGGGTGTCAGGCATAGTAACAGACGTAGGACTGGGTAAGTGAGCGACGGGTTGAGGCTGACGCACAGAGCGCTTGGCTAGGGCCAGCCAGACTCCCAAAACAGTCAAGCTGAGAAACCCCCCGATTAGGGGTGGATTCTCTAACCCCAATATACCGACCCAGGAGTCTTGCCCAAGGAAGATAAACAACAAGGCTCGGTGCATCATCAAGACTTGAGTGGACATGGCAAAACAACAGGACAGGTATAGGCCATGGGGTTCAAGGTCACTAACCCACATCAACCCCATGGGAACGAATCTGTCAGATCACTTGCTCAAACGAGGACGTTGAGCGTCTAGAACAGGTCAGTTTCTGCTGCACCGGGACTGGCTAAATCATCATCCCAATCCTCGTCATCATCCACTGAATCTAGGGTAGGAAGACTTAACCCTGAGGAGTCTGCTCCCGCTTCCAGGGCCATCGAGGACCCTGTAGATGCTGAGGGAATTGCCTCCAAGATAGCATCGAGAACTCGGGCAACGGGAATTAGGGTTAACCCTAACTCCGGGGGATTTTGTCCTTTGGGGATGATGGCGCGTTTGAATCCTAGTTTAGCCGCTTCTCGTAACCGTAATTCTAACTGAGAGACCTGACGCACCTGTCCCCCCAACCCCACTTCCCCAATCAGAACCGTATGGGGGTCCACCAGGCGATCGCGAAACCCTGACACCACGGCGATCGCCACCCCCAAATCGGCCGCCGGTTCCTCCACCCGAATCCCCCCCACCGAAGCCAAATACGTATCCAACTTCGACAGAGGAACCCCTACCCGCTTCTCCAACACCGCCAAAATCTGTTGTAAACGATTACTATCAATCCCTGTCGCACTGCGGCGAGGGGAGCCAAAACTCGCCGGACTCACCAGGGCCTGTAACTCCACCAAAATCGGCCGCGTCCCCTCACAGGCCACCACCGTACAGGTTCCCGACACCGTTTCATCACGGCTTCCCATAAATAGTTCCGAGGGGTTAGACACCTCCCGCAAGCCATTGGCAATCATTTCAAACACGCCAATCTCATGGGTAGCCCCAAAGCGATTTTTCATCGAGCGCAGAATCCGGTGACTGGCAAAGCGATCGCCCTCAAAAAACAACACCGTATCCACCAAATGTTCTAACACCCTCGGTCCGGCGATCGAACCATCTTTGGTCACATGGCCCACCACAAACAGGGTAATATTTTCCCGTTTCGCCACCTGCATTAACGCCGAGGTACATTCACGGACCTGAGCCACCGAACCTGGTGCCGACGTCAGAGAGGAAAAATAAATCGTCTGAATACTATCAATCACCGCAAAATCCGGCTTTAAAGACTCCAACTCCCGTAAAATCGCCTCCAAATCCGTCTCTGGTAACAGAAAGAAATTCGGTTCCACCGCCAGGGAGCCGACCCCCAACTCAGCACCCCCCTCCTGGGAAGAATGTCCCTCACGAACCCTCCCTCCAGCCGGCGAATGGGACCCCCCCTGAGGTCCTGACACATACTCAGCCTCCGCCTCATCAGAGACCTCAACATGGGGATGGCCATCCAGAAGTCGCTGGGCCCGTAACTTAATCTGTTGTCCCGACTCCTCCGCCGACACATACAGCACCCGCCACCGTTGAGCCAAACCGCTCGCCGTTTGCAACAACAGGGTCGATTTGCCAATCCCCGGTTCCCCACCAATCAGCACCAAGGAACCCGGAACAATCCCCCCTCCCAGAACCCGATTGAGTTCCTCATACCCCGACGACATCCGAGTCACCGACGCCTCAGCAATTTCCGATAAGCGAACCGAGGCCCGAGGTTGTCCCTCCGACTTTTCCCCGTGAGTGATGCCGAGGTTACGGTTCCAGGCCACCGCACTCGCCGGACGAGTGGTTGTTAGGGCCTCAACCGGTTCCGTTTCTACTAACGAGTTCCAGGCCCCACAATTCGTACAACGACCAAAATATTGAGGAAACTCAGCACCGCATTCCTGACAGACATAAATTGTACGAGGCTTTGCCATAATGACTCAGTGAGTAGGGACAAGGGCCGTTATCGTTTCCGCTTCTCAGAGGAGTTCAACCGGTCACAAAACCCTGAAAGATAACCCTAGACAGGATTTCGACTTGATTCTTAACTCCAATAGGGTAGTATCTTATAGTGTACGGTAACAAACTTTATCAAAACAAAGGTTCGTTTAAGAGGCTTGAAGGACATTGGATAGTCAAAAAGAAAAAATTCTCGTTGTTGATGATGAAGCCAGCATCCGTCGTATTCTCGAAACCCGCCTCGCCATGATTGGCTACGACGTGGTGACGGCGGCTGATGGTGAAGAAGCACTCGACACCTTCCGCGACAGTCAACCTGACTTGGTGGTCTTGGATGTGATGATGCCAAAACTCGATGGTTATGGGGTCTGTCAGGAACTCCGCAAGGAGTCTGATGTCCCCATTATCATGTTGACGGCTCTCGGTGATGTCGCCGATCGCATCACAGGACTTGAGTTAGGGGCGGATGACTATGTTGTCAAACCCTTCTCGCCCAAAGAACTTGAAGCTAGGATTCGCTCAGTCTTACGACGAGTGGATAAAATCAATAGTACAGGCATCCCCAGTTCTGGCGTTATCCAAGTCAATACGATTCGCATAGACACCAACAAACGCCAAGTCTATAAAGGGGATGAGCGCATCCGTCTAACGGGGATGGAGTTTAGCTTATTAGAGTTACTCGTCAGCCGCTCTGGGGAACCCTTCTCCCGCTCAGAAATTCTACAAGAAGTCTGGGGATACACCCCCGAACGTCATGTCGATACCCGCGTGGTGGATGTTCACATCTCCCGACTGCGGGCTAAACTCGAAGAAGACCCCAGCAACCCCGAGTTAATTCTCACTGCGCGCGGAACGGGGTATCTCTTCCAGCGCATCATTGAACCGGGAGAGGAGTAGGGGAAGAAGGCAAGAGGCATAACCCACCCCTAACCCCTCCCAGGAGGGGAAGGCAAAAGGCAAAAGGGGGAATTAGGCAAAAGGCATAACCCACCCCTAACCCCTCCCAGGAGGGGAAGGCAAAAGGCAAAAGGGGGAAGAAGGCATAACCCACCCCCAACCCCTCCCAGGAGGGGAAGGCAGTTGTTCTCTTGCCTCTTGCCTCTTGCCTCTTGCCTCTTGCCTCTTGCCTCTTGCCTCTTGCCTGTTCCCTGTTCCCTGTTCCCTGTTCCCCTCTCCCCATGTCCGATACCAACGCCCTATTACGACAACTCCCCATTGTAGTGGGGTCTCTCGGCGGGACTCTACTACTTGTGAATCGTCTCTTGACGGATAATCTAACCACCTGGCAAGTGCGTTCAGATGTTCTGGGGGCGATTATTTGTGCTGTCCTGATTTTGACTGGGTTACTCTGGCAACGGGTACAACCGAAACCCCCAGATTCTGTGATTTTGCAAGGAAAGGAGGGGTTAGAACTGGACCCAGACTTACCGGAAACTGTGCAGCGGGAGTTAGCCTGGTCCTCTCAGTTATTACTAACCAACACCGTCACGAAAACCCTAGTGGTCTGGTATCAAGGACGAGTTCTAATGCGGCGCGGTATCTTGGCAGAGCAAACGAGCGTCGAATTAGGGGCGATCGCCCAACGGGCCCTCAAAACCCAAAAACCGATTTATCTCGTGAAACTCGACCTCTACCCCGGTCGCATCGAATTTAATTATTTACCCGTTAACACACAAGGTGTAATTTGTCAACCCATTGGCGCAGAAGGCTTAATGATTTTGGGAGCCAACGCACCGCGCAGTTACACCAAACAAGATGAAACCTGGATTGCCGGAATTGCCGAAAAGCTCTCAGATACCCTACAACGCCACCTGAAAACAAACGATCAAAACTAAGGGCGCACCACTTCCGGTACAGTCCCACGCTGTTCCCTGTTCCCTGTTCCCTGTTCCCCCTTCCTCCTCTGTGTCCTCCGCGACTCTGTGGTGTCCCCTCTTCTCCCCCCCATGAAACCCGTTCGGGTAAACCCTCAACTACTGCTGCTACTTCTCGGAGGAACCCTAATACGGTTGCTCACCTTAGGGGACAAAGCCCTATGGCTTGATGAAGTCCTAACCGCCATCTTCAGTTTAGGGCGAGAGATGGCCGATATCCCTCAGGGTCACTTTTTCCCCCTCTCAGACTTGCCCACATCTCTCAGTCTCAATCCCGAGGCAAGCTGTCGAGATATTGCCACAACTCTGGCTCGCGAGTCCACCCATCCGCCCCTATTTTTCTGCTGGCTTCAACAGTGGTTGCGGCTCTTGGCCCCCCTCGACTTGTCCTTAGCCGACCAGTTGCGATCGCTCCCAGCCCTCTTAGGAGTGGCCCTCATCGCCGCCATGTACTGGCTCAATCGCCTGGCCCTATCCCCCCAGATAGGACTGCTGACAGCGGGACTCGTGGCCCTATCTCCCTTCGCCGTCTATCTCTCTCAAGAAGCGCGTCACTATACCCTGCCCCTGGTACTTATTAGTCTGAGTTTAGGGGCCCTGCTGTCTGGGCTGCGTTGCCGTTTGGGCGATCGCCCCCCACCCATGGGAACTCGCCCCCTCTGGGTCATCTGCCATACCATTGGCCTCTATAGCCATTACTTCATGGCGATCGCCTATCTCGCCCAAATTGCCACCTATCTCACCCTACATCTAGGCTGGACTCGTCTGAATGGGAATCCAGCATCCAAGCCAACCCCTCAGAGATTCTCCCCCCCGGCCATAGCCGACTCCCTAGCGGCTATACTCCCCGGCCTGCTCTTTCTCCCCTGGCTCTCTCAACTCAGTCAACATCTACAACGCTCCGAAACCCGGTGGTTCCAACCGTTTGAACCCAGTTGGACAGATAATTTAGCCCCCATCGGACAAACCCTAGCCAGTTGGGTGGTGATGTGGGTAACCTTGCCCATCGAACAGCAACCCTGGGCGATCGCCATCCCCAGCGGACTCCTGATGCTGGGAATCACCGCCTGGCTGGCCTCAATGACCTGGCGGGGCGCTCAACGGCTATGGTCCGAGACATCCGGCCGTTTACCCCTACTGGTCTTTCTCCTCGTCACCCTTTGGACACTTCTGGGGTTTGCCATCATCGTCTATGGCTTAGGCAAAGATATCACCGTCGCCCCCCGCTATCACTTTGTCTATTATCCCAGCCTCTGTGCCTTAGTGGCTGCTGCCTTGAGCCGCCATGACTCCCCGAACGGTTCCCCGCTCGTCTTAGTCATCGGCTGTATCAGTAGCCTAGTGGTGGTTTCCGGTTGGGCCTTTGAGAAACCCTATCATCCCCGTCAAATTGCCCAACAGTTGGTGCGATCGCCCTCAATCCCCTTAGAAGTGGTTGTCGGCTATAAAAATAGTCAAGAAATCGCCCTCGGGTTAAGTTTCGCCCTAGAACTCCCCCCCAGCACTCACATGGCGTTCCTGACTCGTCAACAGGGGTATGACCCAACCTGGCAGCATCTGGCCCAACTTCCCCACTCCGCGTCAGTCCCCGAGTGGGATTTATGGGTCATTGCCCCGGGATTACGGGAAGCTGAATACCCGCCCCAGCTTCTGCGGGACGGCTTAGGCTGCGATCGCATCCCCGAAGATTACTACCGTCTCGGCATTCCCTACCAACGCTATCACTGTCAGCGGCCGGCAGTCTGATTAGAATGGAGGAGAGAGCCTAGGGCCTGCAACCGATTTAATTATGTTTGTACAAAAATCCTCCTATGAAAACGCGATCGCTCGCTATTGCGACACACCAGAGACCCTGGAGTTGCTGCGACAACATCGCCCCTACCTAGAGGCTATCCCCAGCCTACGGCGGCCAGACGATAGCCTCATCCTACTGCCCTTCCCCCTCGTGCGGTTACGGGAACCGCTGAGTCAACGGGGCTTGAGTGGCTTGGATATTCGTGCCGGAGAAACCGTCTGTTTGCCCTGCGAGTTAGGGATTATCATGTGTGAACCTGACTGGCAAGTGAAAGTCGGGATTGAGATTTTCATCCTCATCCACCGCCCCCAGGAAGACCTCTCGGATCTACTGCTACGCTGGCGACAAACCCAAGTCTTACTCGATCGCGGCTATGAATGGGTCATGCCCTATCGCTATCGTCACATTTACAGCGAGGCCGCCCAACGGGTGTTCCCTCTGTTCGTTCTCTTTGAAGAAACCCCCCTCCATATCAAACGCGGTTTAGAGGGCGCCTGTCTCCCCTATGTGGTGGAACCCAGTCCAGTGCAAGAATCGGCACTCGAAGAAGAACTCTTTTCCGTAGAAAACCCTATGTTATAGTCGGTCGGGGCGCTCCCATATTTCAGTGGCTGCGGCTCTTGCCTTTATGCTTTGTGCTATGCTAGGATAACAAAGCAAAAATTCCCTGCGGACGTGGCGGAATTGGTAGACGCGCTAGATTTAGGTTCTAGTACCGCAAGGTGTGAAGGTTCAAGTCCTTTCGTCCGCATTGCTATAATATAAAAAGATTCCCACAACGGGAATAACCCCCAACCCCGGCTTCCCCCAAGCCGGGGTTCCCTTATGGGGACTTAGTCCCTTGAGCCTCCCGTAGGGCGGCAATAATCTTGCTATTGGCTTTAGGGAAGGGAAACTCATCAAGTTCCTCTAACGTCACCCAGCGGATTTCTTGGGATTCGAGGGCTTGGGGTTCTCCCGACAGGTGTCGACAGTGATAGACATGGAGGGAGACTTTGAAGTGGCTATAGGCGTGGCTGACGGTAATCAGGTGCTCGCCGACCTCCACTTCAATGGCCAGTTCTTCTTGAATTTCGCGGCGAATACAGTCGGGATAGGATTCGCCGGCTTCGAGTTTACCGCCCGGGAACTCCCAGAGGCCGCCGAGTAACCCCTCCTCGGGACGGCGATCAATGAGGATTTGTTGGTGATCGTTCCAAATGACGGCGACACCAATTTGTTTGTGAGGGAGGGGTGAACGGGATTCAGTCATGGGAAAATCGCTTTGTGTATGGGTTTGATAGGCTTGACAATCATCCCGCCAGGGACAAAGGAGACAGGCGGGATTTTTCGGGGTGCAGCAAGTGGCCCCCAGGTCCATGATGGCTTGGTTGAAGTCTCGGGGGTTCTGAGGATCTAACACTTGACTGGAGAGATCCCAAAGGTGCGCTAAGGCTTTCGAGGGGGGAACGGGTAGGGCCACAAGTCGGGCCAGAACTCGCTTGACGTTACCATCCAAGAGAGGCTCAGCTTGGCCAAACGCAGCACTGAGAATGGCTCCAGCGGTACTGCGACCAATTCCGGGAAGAGCTAAAACCTCATCATAGGTTTGGGGAAATTTCCCGTGGTGGCGATCGCAAATCTCTTGAGCGCTGCGATGGAGATTGCGGGCCCGCGCATAGTAGCCTAATCCTTCCCAAGCTTTGAGAACCGTTTGTAAATCGGCTTGGGCCAAACATTGCACATCAGGGAACTGCTGCATCCACCGTTCAAAGTAGGGGAGAACGGTTTTAACTTGCGTCTGTTGCAACATCACTTCCGAAATCCAGATGCGGTAGGGGGTTGGCTCCTCGCGCCAGGGAAGCGATCGCCCCTGCTGACCATACCATTCTAGGAGCGATCGCCGCAGCCGTTGCCGTTGAGCCTGGCTGAATTGTTTTGATGTCACCTCCATTCGTCCATCATCTCGCTCACAAACTCTGTCATTTTAAAGGATATTGGCCCTGGCCTTGAGGTCGTACCCCTGGGGTCTCTAGCGCAATTTTTTTTCAAAAACTGTCTTCAAAGCTACAATTAGAGGACATTCACCGGCGTCAATTGTGTCAAGAAATGCTGACAAAATGAGCCGTAATGATGAAATAAATCCGACTGTAGTTATGACGCGCACAGGTGCAAATCCACCGATCAATAAAAAGCAATTTGAGCTAAAATATGCTTCAGGTATGCCATGGTTTCAAAGTGGTCGCCACAGCTTTCATGCCACAACTGAATAGTGTTTCTCCTCACCTACTATGATGCAACTCTATCCCGCCCCCGCTAAGCTTCAGTCTCTTACACCGCAACGAGTTCCTGGGAGATATTCTCATCCAGGTGCTCAGATTGAGAGCGATCGCGCCACCTTCCCAACCATCTATTCCAGCCTCTCACCCCAGGCCCTAATCTCCGAAGTTTTATCCTCCTATGACATTGATCGCGTCGTCTCCTGTCACTTTTGGAACCGGGGCTTGAGTGATGTCTATCTCGTGCAAACCATTACCCGCTCCTATATTTTGCGCGTCTCTCATCACCACTGGCGCAGTCGTTCCGATGTCTATTTTGAATTGGAATTTCTCGCATTTTGTCGCGATCGCTGTTTACCCGTCGCCTATCCCCTACAAACGATAGATAATCGCCTAGCCGTGGACATTAACGCCCCAGAAGGGGAGCGGTATGCAGCCCTATTCGCCTTTGCGGAAGGAGAAGTCCCCCTAGGGGATGTCAACCCCGACCAAAGTTACCTCCTTGGAGAAACCTTAGCCCGCATCCATGAAGCGGCCCATTTCTTTCGCAGTCGCTATCATCGCGAACCTCTCTCCTTAGACTATTTATTTGATCGCTCTCTGTACGCCCTGGCCCCCTTCTTCTCTGAGCGTCCTAGCGATCGCCACTATCTTGAGCAGGCCATCACCGAGAACAAGGCCCATCTACAAGCCCTCCCCCAAGCGGAACCCTACTGGACGATTTGTTGGGGAGACCCCCATAGTGGAAATGCTCATTTCACCCCCGATGGCCGCGTCACCCTCTTTGATTTTGACCAATGCGGCTATGGTTGGCGGGCCTTCGACGTCGCAAAATTCCTCCATATTGCCCTACGAACCGGCATTAGTCGCAAAATTCGCGATGCGTTCCTCCTCGGCTATGAGAGCGTGAGTTCCCTAGAACCCATCGAAACTGAGATGTTTCAACCCCTCACCCAAGCGGCCCATCTGTGGAGTTGGGCGATCGCCGTCAACAATGCCATGATGAATAACTACAGTCGTCTGGACCATAGTTATTTCAGTCAACGCCTCGAACAACTCAAACTGCTGCGTTCTCAGGACTGGGGACTGTTCTAAGGGCCAACTAACCGTTACGGATTCAAATTCCAGTTTTCATCCGCCCGTTGACGGGCCGCCACAAAATTATCATGAAGTCCCGGCCAATCGACGTCTGTAGCGGGACCATAGGCGACCCTACGCCCCCCTTGTAAATGCAACACCTGGGAGGCGAACTGACGCACCTGATCCAATTGATGGTTCGCCATAACCACAATCAGCGATCGCTCCTCAGTTAGATGGTTGAGGAGGTTGATTAATATCTCTCCCCGGCCCACATCCAGGGCCGACGTGGGTTCATCGAGTAACAGAACTTGGGGTTGCGTCGCCAAGGCCCGGGCGATGGCTACCCATTGGCGTTGACCCAGGGATAATTGTAATTCAGTTTTTGGCAACCAATCCGAGGGAATTTTGAGGCGATCGCACCACTCATCCAGACGGTGCTGAATCTCCGCCGTTCCCACACCCCGTAACGTGAGGGGATAGGCGATCGCCTCATGAACCGTCATCCCTAATAACGTGGACTCCTGGGGAACCAAAACAATCTCACGGCGGACTTCCAAACTGGGAATTTCCGTCAAGGGGCGATCGCGCCACAAAATTCTCCCCGCCGTTGGATCCTGTAAGCGATTCAACAGGCGCAATAACAGAGATTTTCCCGCCCCCGAAATTCCCACCACCCCCAGGCGATCGCCCCAGGTTAACCTTAGGGAAATGTCCTCCAGTAGCATCAAACGCCCCGAAGCCGTCATCAGGGAAACGCGATCGAGGGTTAAAGACATAGCAAATCCAGATACAATCAAGCCAACGTGGAGCCAACCTCTCAATCATGCCATGACCGCTGACCCCTTACCCAGTCTCTCCATTCTCGGTAGTCCCGTTCATCTGCATCCCAATTATTGCCAATGGCTGCGATCGCAACTGGATCAGCAGCGGGGCCTGCATGTGGTCACCCTCAACGCTGAAATGACCATGCAAGCCCAAGATAACCCCCAACTGGCCCAGGTGATTCAGCAGGCGGACTTAGTCATCCCCGACGGGGCCGGTGTTGTCTTATATCTCAAACTCCTCGGCCAACGCTGTACCCGCCAGCCCGGAATTGAACTAGCCCAACAACTCCTCTCCCAACTTTCTCCCCAAGAAACGGTTTTCTGCTACGGGGGGAAGCCCGACGTGATCCAACGGGCCGCCCAGAACCTGCGCCAGCACTACCCTCACCTCAACCTCAGCGGTGTCTATCACGGCTATCTCAGCCCCGAGGAACAGCAACACCTCCTGCAAGACGTACAACAGCAACAGCCCGCTGTGATTCTCGTCGGCTTAGGAGTTCCCAGACAAGAACTCTGGATTCAACAGCATCGCCATCACTGTCCTCGGGCGATCTGGATTGGCGTGGGGGGAAGTTTTGACATCTGGGGAGGCGTGAAACCCCGGGCCCCCCGATGGATGGGAGATAATCATTTAGAATGGGCCTATCGGCTGTATCAAGAACCCTGGCGCTGGCGCAGAATGTTGGCTCTGCCTAAATTTGCTTTCAAAGCCCTCCTAGAGATTATCATAGGCAAGAGGCAGGGCAAACCGGACAAAAACGTCAGAAGAACTCCTAAATAAGTTTGACTTGAGCCTAGGTTGACGGGTGCTTTAAACCCTTCATCCGGGACGTCTTGTTCAATTTTTTGTGTCTCTAGATCTTGATATCTTTGCCCGAACTTGTCTTGCTTAGAATAACTATCTAGGAGTGATGTGCTGTTGTGAAACTCGGTGATTGGATTGCTGTTATTTGCTTTGTTATTGCCCTCGTGATTATTTGGGAGTTTCGCGAAGCCCTCCTATTAGTCATGGGTGCAGTGGTCTTGTCAATCGCCCTGAATAGCTTAGTGCGACTTCTGCAAACGTGGGGCGATCGCCTCAATATGAGGCTTTCGCGAGGCATGGCGGTGTTCCTAGCTATTGTTCTAGTGGGGCTATTTGGGACTTTATTTTTTGCCCTCGTCGCTCCTCCCTTTATTAACCAGTTCCAACAGCTTATTGAGCTGGCTCCCATTGGCTTTCAACGCTTTCTGAACTGGCTGGATAAAATCCGAATTTCACCCCCGGTTTGGCTCAATTTAGAACAACTGCAACTGCCCAATTTTTCCGAATTAGCACAACAGGTCGGGCCCCTAGCTCAGAATGTCATCGAGAACTTCTTCACCTTCTTCTCTAATTCCCTAGCGGTGCTCGTGAAGCTACTATTTGTGTTGGTGTTGACGGTGATGTTTCTCGTTGACCCCACTTCCTACCGCAAGCTGCTGATTCGGCTGTTCCCCTCCTTTTACCGACGGCGTGCTGATAGCATTCTCAGCCTCTGTGAAGAAGTTCTACTGGGGTGGATGGGGGGAATTGTCATTAACTCTCTCTTTGTGGCAATCCTGAGTGCCATTGGCTTAGGAGTCCTGCAAGTTCGCTTTGTCTTCGCCCATGCCCTGTTAGCAGGAGTGTTTAACTTCGTCCCCAATATCGGCCCGATGTTAAGTGTCATCTTTCCCATCTCGGTGGCCCTATTGGACAGCCCCTTGAAAGCCTTAGGAGTCCTCATCTTATACCTGGTCATCCAAAATGTGGAAAGTTACTGGTTTAGCCCCATGGTGATGCGGAAACAGATTTCCCTGTTACCAGCCGTCACCTTGACCGCTCAAATCTTCTTTGCCACGTTTTTGGGCTTATTGGGGCTAATTTTGGCGTTACCCTTAGCCGTCGTCACAAAAACTTGGTTAGAAGAGGCTTTTTTCAAAGATTTTCTCGATCGTTGGGGAGGAAATCCCCGTCGTCAAATCTCCCAGCAAATGGTTACCCTTGAAGAAGCGCAACTTTCCCCGGGTCATGGAGAGATGGTAACCGAGGGGATGTCCGATCCCTGGGAGAGTTAATGGGGAGGATTAATCGTGATCTTGACTTGACAGTTGAGCAGGGAGTGGTCTTAATTATTGGTTAAGTATTAATTCGGTTCGCACATGATACCGGGGAAACAAGAGCGTATGCAACTCCTAAAAACACGGATTCTGTTAGGGTTGGCCACCCTAAGCTTGGGGGGGGTCATCACCCCGGAGGCGATCGCCCACAGTCACAACCAAGAGAACAGCACCTCTGAAATGGCCGCCGTCTTTGAACAGGCCGAAGTCGATTCCGGTCAATTCATTCCCATTGCGGCCCCCATTGGGCGAACCAACGGCTATCAACTCCTGATTGTGGAACAGCGTTCCAATAGCCGCGCCTGTTGGCAGGAACAAGGCAGCAATCCCACCCGAGTCGATCCGTTGCTGCTAGAATTTGACTTTACCGGGATTTGTGGCCGCAGCACCGATAGTAATGGCTACTCCATCCGCGCTGGAGGGGAACATTTAGGCTTACGCTACAGCCTCCAGGTTAGACGGCGAGAAGGAGAATTAGTCTTAATGGGCATTCCCATGGGCGATCGCACCCTTCCTCGCTTGACCATTGGACGGACACGGGGGGCGGCTGATGGGGAGTTTTATCGCCTTCACCTCGATCCCGGTTGGCGCCTGACTCGTCGCAGCTACCAAGGACGAGTCTTGGGTCATATCTATTTAACCCATGATGCACCCGTGAACCAAATCGCCAATCAAAGCCCCTCCTATCCCAGTGATTCAGGTCAAGAGCCTGCCCCCAGAGTGCAGGCGCCACCTGGACTGGGCCTTACCTCACCCGAGTCCCATGATGCCAACTCTTCTGTCGTCACTCCCGACACGATTGAGTTTGGTGAAGATATCCGGATGATGTCCCCGGACAATTACACCCCTGTCCCCGGCAATAACCCACCGAGTCTGGCTCCTGGGGAGGCGATGGAGGAGAGCCTACTCTATGATGAAGTGGAGGCACAACCCTTCGCCTCCCCAATTCCCCGGCGACAATTCCCCGACTCACCCCTGCCAGCGTTCCAAGACGAGAGTTGAAGTAAGAGGTCGATTAGGGATTGACAAAAAATAATTATCGTGCTATCAACCCTTGGGTTGACCTGAGCGTTGTCGCACCTGTCGTTGCAACTGTTGGAAATCTCGCTCCACTTCTTGGCGGAGACTGCGGTTATAAGGGTCGGTGCGCAACGCTTTTTTAAGATAAATGTGGGCTTTAGGAAACTCCCCGCACTCCATAGCGTGACGGGCCACGCGCTGATAGGTCACCGCCTGCCATTGGCGCACCTCTAAATCAACCGCCAGTCGTTGCGATAACCCTTCCACTAGGGCGATCGCATAGGCAAACTTCCCCTGACTGAGCAGTCGTTGCAGACGATAGTAGGCCTGGCACTTCAACTGACATTCGAGGGGAGACAGTTGGGGATGATGGCGGAACGGTGAAGCCGGTTGAGGGGGAGGCGAGGGAGGAGTTGAGGTATTGGCCGGTGGGGCCGTTGTGGGGACGGGCCCCTGGGGGGTCACCGGCTGGGCCGGAACCGCCTCCAACAGCACCTGATAGGCGTGATGCAGGCGCACAAAGGGGTCATGGGGAAGTCCAGGATTGAGATCCGGATGTAACCGCCGTGCCAAGCGTCGATAAGAGGTTTTCACCTCAGCTAAACTGGCCTGAGGGGTTAATCCTAAGAGGCGATAACAATCCAGTAACTCCATGGACGCTCAATACAAGGGCAAAAAAAAGGACTCCCCCCGGATTGTAGCCGAGAGAAGTCCCCTTTAACCAATTAAACCGGCTTTCCTTCCAAGACGCGATCAATCAGTCCATATTCCTTCGCCTCTTCGGCGGAGAGGAAGAAATCGCGATCCATATCCTTCTCAATTTTCTCAATCGGCTGTTTGGTGTTCGCCGCATAAATCTCATTCAACTGATGGCGAATCCGCAGAATCTCCTTCGCCTCAATTTGAATATCACTGGCTTGGCCACGGGTTCCCCCCGAGGGTTGGTGAATCATAATCCGGGAATGGGGCAGTGCCAGACGCTTACC
Source organism: Phormidium yuhuli AB48 (assembly GCF_023983615.1). Lineage (GTDB taxonomy): Bacteria > Cyanobacteriota > Cyanobacteriia > Cyanobacteriales > Geitlerinemataceae > Sodalinema > Sodalinema yuhuli. The sequence continues at coordinate 4,067,206 of NZ_CP098611.1, forward strand.
CGGGGTTCCAGCCGCCAGGAGAAAAGACCCCATCGAAGCCGCTAAGCCCACGCAAATGGTCACCACATCAGCTTTAATGTGCTGCATGGTGTCATAGATAGCCATCCCCGAACTGACCACCCCACCGGGAGAATTGATATAGACCATGATGTCTTTATCCGGGTCTTCTGAGGCCAAATACAGCATCACGGCAATCACTTGATTGGCCAGTTCATCGTCAATATCCCGGCCGATGAAGATAATCCGCTCGCGATAGAGGCGGTTGTAGATATCAATCCACTGGGTATAGGTATCCCCAGGCATTTGATACGGAACTTTAGGCACGCCAATAGGCATAACGCGAAATTCTCCCTTAAAACAATAAAGATAGTCAAGCGCCCCCAAGGGGCAACAGATGGATAACAGTGGCTGGATAACCGTGGCGTTCTAGGTTAAGAGACGCCCGCCAGTTGTTGGCTATGTTTGTCCCCTTTCTCACTCACCAGAACTCGGTCAATTAGACCATAGTCCTTAGCTTGTTCTGGCGTCATGTAGAACAAGCGATCCATATCCTTACCGATTTTCTCAACGGAATGACCGGTATTCTGAGCAAAAATTTCCAACATGGTCGCTTTGTTGGCCAGAACTTCCTTCGCCCGAATTTGAATATCGGTGGCTTGTCCTTGGGCAAAGCTTTTAGGCTGTTGCAAAATAATCGAGGCATGGGGCAGACTGGCACGACAGCCGGGAGTCCCCGCCGACAAGAGCATAGCCGCCATGCCCATTGCCGTTCCTAAACAAATGGTGTGAACCGGCGGCCTGATATAGTTGAGGGTATCGCAAATGGCAAAGGCTTCCGTCTCAAAGCCAACGGGGTCGCCGCCATAGTTAGAGGTTCCCGTGGAGTTGATATAGATTTTAATGGGTTTGTCCGGGTCGTCGTACTGTAAGTAGAGCAGTTGGGCAATAATCAACTCCGTCACTTGGGCAACCAAAGGCATCCCCAAATAGACGATTCGCTCTTTGAGTAGGAGGGAGGGCAAATCTGGGGGAGGGGTGCGATTGGGGGAACTGCCGTAATAGGGAGATTGGACCGCTTGAATCGGTAGGTTCATAGGATACTTCCGAGGCTCGATAACGATAGCTGTAATGAGACGGCTGGCTTGGACTTGCTTAGACTCGCTCTTGATGCCGCGATTCAGCCTTTTATATATCTTAACGTCTTTGGGGAATGGACTTGGGGGATGAGGGGAGGGATTCCCCTCGGGCGATCGCCCCCAAGTCTCGCCACTTAGGGTAGTTCCACGGAGGTGGGTTTGGCGATATGGGGCAATCCCCAGCCCAGTTTTTCCCGCAAGACTCGGAAAAACTCCGTCGGACGCAGACGCAGAAAACGGGCGCTATAGTCAGATTTTTCAATGACGACGTGATCGTCGGGTAAGACATAACAACCGGCATTGCCATCTACCACCATCATCATCCGTTCCCGGGTCGCCGGCAACACCTGTACCGGTTCCGTATCCGAGAAAATCAAGGCCCGGGAGGCGAGGGAGTGGGGACAAATGGGCACTAACTGAAGCACTTGGACGTTAGGGGTAATCACGGGGCCGCCGGAGGAGAGAGCATAGGCCGTTGAACCGGTGGGAGTGGAGACAATCACCCCATCAGCGGCAATATCGACGGGGGAATGCTGTCCTACCATCACCTCAAAGTGACACATACTGGTGAGAGGTTCTCGATGCAAGACCATCTCATTGAGACAGAGGGCTTCCCAGAGAACCGTTCCTTCTCGCAAGACACGCACAGTGACCATGGTGCGTTCTTCGATACGACAGTTTCCCTGAAAGACGGCCTCTAGGGCACTGTCGAGTTGACTGATATAGGTTTCCGTCAGAAACCCCATATGTCCTGTGTTGACCGTTAATAGGGGAATCCCCAGGGGGGCCACCTGACGGAAGGCGGCTAAGACGGTTCCATCGCCCCCGAGGACGATGCCAAAGTCAACATCTGGGTCAAAGCCAGGGGGAACTAAGCCATGAATCGGGGTGTGACAAACGGGACTATCAGGTTTGGAGTGACCTAGAATGCCTCCCATGCCCGTTGTAACCCGCACCTGGCATCCCCGGGCGGTCAGATCCTGTTCGAGTTGCGTTTTAATGCGACAGGCAGCGGGTTTAATTTCGTTGTAGATAATGCCAACTTTCGGCACGCTCGGAGTTTACCTCTTGGGTTGTACGTTGAACAATCTGTTGAGGGATGGCGATGATCCCAGAGTATCTTCTCATGAATGTTCCCTAGGACAAGGGTGTAATTGAGGTTTTTGGGGGTCTAATCCGAGGATTTGAAGGGCGATCGCTGCCGTTTCTTGCGTGCTTTGGTTTTTTCTTGTTCGTACTCAATTTCTTTGAGTTTCTTCATAATGCGACTGTGGTACTCTTGCAGGTAAGCTTCCAGAGTCGTCATTTCGTTGGGGTTGATGTCAAAGACGGGATAGACGTCATCCATCTCGGCGGTGAGGGGATTTCCGGAGGCCAAGACTTCGGCAAAATCGAGGCGATCGGCAACGTTCCAGCCCCATTGAAAGAAGCGGGCTGCCCGGCGTACGGTTCGTAATAATCCCAGAGGGGCGCGGGTGATGCGGGCGTTGCGGCCAGAAAGACGTTCGCAGAGTTGGATGATGTCTTCGGCACTCCAGGCCCGAGTTCCCACCACAGGATAGGTTTGATTGGCGGTTTCAGGAATGCTGAGGGCCTTCACGGCAAATTTGGCGATGTCCTGGGTGTTGGCGTAGGCGATGGGGGCGGCTTTGCCGGTAATCCAAACCGGTTGATTGTCGAGGATGGGGATGGCATATTGACCGATTAACCCCTGCATAAAGCCTGCCAGTTGTAAGACGGTATAGTCGAGTCCAGATTCGGCCAGAAAACGCTCGGTACAGCGTTTGATGTCCATGAGGGGAACATGGGGATATTGGTCATTGTTGAGGATGGAACAGAAGACAAACCGCTCAACTCCCGCGTGTTGGGCCGCTTGAATGAGGGCCACTTTGCCATCCCAATCGACTTGTTTAATACTCAGCGAGTCAGTGATGCGAACGGTGGCGGCATCAATGACATGGGTAATGCCGTCCAAGGCTGGGGGTAGGGTACTGGGATCGCAGAGATCCCCACGAACCAGTTCCGCACCCCATTTTCTCAGAAATGAGGCTCGGTTAAAACTGCGGACAAGACAGCGGACCGAATATCCTTCGTCGATCGCTTGACGGGCAATTTGTCTTCCTAGGGTACCGGTGGCACCAACGATTAATAGGCTCATGGGGATCTCAGTAACGACAGTCGCTCCTCCTAAAACCAGTCCCAGCGCAGTGAGGATCGAGACAAGACGATAGACTGGGCCGACTCTAACTTGTCACAAATGTTAACATATATTAACGACATCACCACAAACTTCTCATCTTCTGCCAGAAATTTCAGGGAGTGTTGTGGTAGAGAGAGGCTTTAAGGTTCGTCTCGGTGACAGATTGAGGTCGAGAGAGGCTGGCTTTGGGTTAAACTAAAGGGTAATTATGGATAAATCGCAGCCTAGCCCTCAATCTCAAACCCCTCATTGCTCGGTTCGCCATCCGGTGGATTTAAGTGAGGTGCGATCGCGGCGATCGCAGCTACTCGATGTCGACAAAGCCCAACGCATGGCCGCCTTCTTTAGTTGTCTGGGCGACCCCAATCGGCTGCGCATTCTCTCGGTCTTATCCCAGGGCGATCAATGTGTCTGTGACCTGGCGGCAGTGGTCAATATGAGTGAGTCAGCGGTCTCTCATCAACTGCGCACCCTTCGCGCCCATCGTATTGTGGGCTACCGACGACAGGGGCGTAATGTGTTCTACTATCTGCAAGATGACCATGTGGCCAATCTCTACCATGAGATTGCCGAACATCTCGATGAACCCGAGGACTCGTGAGGGAGAGCCACGTCCCCCCCACTCGGGTTGAGAGGACTTAGGCCTCTTCGCCCCCTTCAATTTTCAGGAGGAGGAAGCCTAAACTCAGACCCAATAAAATGAGGGTGGACGAGAGAATCGCTGCGTTGAAAATTTCTCCGCTCATAGTTTTAATGTAATTTGATAGGGTTTGCCTTAATTCTCCCTTAGTATAAAGCCGCAGGGGACACTTCCCTGTGCTTTGCCCCTTAGTCCCTGGTTTTGTGCCCTATGTCAACCCCCCGTCTGGCCCTCACCCTTGGCGATCCTGCTGGAATTGGCCCGGAAATCGTCCTCAAAACCCTGGCAGACCCTCATTGTCCCAGTTCTCAGATAACCGTGGTGGGGAGTCGTCGGGTGTTGCACGACACCTATAGGCGACTGCGGGGGATTTGCGAGATGACCGGTTGGGGCGATCGCTGTCAGCCTCTCAAAGATCCCGACGCCATCAACCTCATTGATATTGACACCGACCCCGCCACTCCCGGAGAGGGAACAGCGGCGACGGGAGATGCCAGTTTTGCCTATCTGCAAGCGGCCATCCAGCGGACTCAAGCGGGGGAGTTTGATGCCATTATCACCTCTCCCATTGCCAAATCCCTCTGGCATCAGGCGGGACACATCTATCCAGGACAGACAGAATGTTTAGCCCAGGGGGCGAACTGCGATCGCTTTGGCATGATGTTTGTGGGGCGATCGCCCCATACCGGCTGGACTCTACGTTCCCTCCTCGCCACGACTCATATTCCTCTGCAAGATGTCCCGCAAGCCTTAACCCCGGAACTGCTAACGGAGAAATTAGATTTACTGGTGGAGTCGCTACAACGAGATTTTGGCATTGGGGCCCCGGATATTGCCATCGCCGGCCTCAACCCCCATAGTGGCGAAGCGGGAGACTTAGGACGAGAGGAAGTCGAACGCCTACAACCCTGGTTAGAGGAGGAACGTCGCCAACGTCCTGGGATTAAGTTACGGGGACTCACCCCCCCCGATACCCTCTGGGTGAACCCCGGACGGGCCTGGTTTGAACGGGCCGATGTGCCGGTTTCTGATGCCTATTTAGCCCTTTATCATGACCAAGGCTTAATCCCGGTGAAGCTGATGGCCTTCGACTTAGCCGTCAATACCACCATTGGCCTACCCTTTATCCGCACCTCCCCTGACCACGGAACCGCCTTTGACATTGCCGGTAAGGGAATCGCCAGTACCACCAGCACCCTGGCGGCGATCGCCCTGGCTCAAGACCTGGCCCTACGGCGACAACGCCTTAACATCCATTAAACTCGATATCCTTAACATCTGTTTAAATTGCCCGTCCCAATACGAAGATTCACAACAATTTAAGGTTTCCGGGGCAATCGGCAAAAACTTGATGACTATACTAGAAAGATGAGTGGATATCAAGAGTTTTCGGGGTTTTGGCCCCCCGGTTTAGCCGTTTGAGAACTGAAACGAGCGTTCGTTAGCATAAAAACGAGCTTCTGTCAACTCATCGCTCCCGCTCAGCTTAGATCGGATGGTGAATAGTCCGTTAACAATACCCCATCGCTATTCACCCTTGAGAACACTTCACTGCTATAAGGTTCGCCATGGTTTACGACGTACTGATTATTGGCGGCGGCGTGATTGGCTGTACCATTGCCCGAGAACTGAGTCGCTATGCTATTACCACCGCCCTGATTGAGAAAGAAGGAGAAGTGGGCTTTGGAACCAGCAAAGCCAATAGCGGCATTATTCACGGCGGCCATCACGGTCCCCCAGAAACCCTCAAAGGACAACTTGAATGGGAGGGAAACCAACAGTGGGATACCCTCTGCGAGGAACTAGGATTTGGCTTTAAACGTATCGGTGAACTCACCGTGGCTATGGCCGAAGACCAACTCGCCACCCTAGAGAAACTGCAAGATTACGGGACCCGCAAAGGGGTTCCCGGCTTAGAACTCTGGGATGGCGATCGCATCCAAGCCGAAGAACCCCACATTAGTGAGGAGGCGATCGCCGCCCTCTACGCCCCCACTACGGGAGTGATTAACCCCTACGAGGCCTGTTTTGGTCTGGCAGAAAACGCGGTCTTAAACGGAGTCGCCCTCAAGTGCGATCGCCCTGTCACGGGTATCCGCCAAGAAGGGGAAACCTGGATTGTCGAAACCCCCCAAGAGACCCTTCAGGGACGCTTCATCCTCAACGCCGCCGGACTCTACGCCGACAAAATCGCCGAGATGGCCGGAGTTGGTAGCTTCCGCATTCGTCCCCGCAAAGGGGAAGAATACCTCCTAGATAAACGGTTGCAAGGCTTCGTTAAACGAGTCATCTTTCCCTGTCCCACCGCCGTCTCCAAAGGAATCCTCGTGATTCCCACCTACGACGGAACCCTCATGGTCGGCCCCACCGCCGAGTATGTCGACAGCAAAGAAGACCTCACCACCACCGCCGCCGGCGGTCAAAACGTCTTTAGCCACGTCACCCAAGTCGTTCCCGGAATCAGTCCCCGAGATTGCATCGCCGAATTTGCTGGCTTGCGGGCCGTCACCGACAGCGAAGACTTCATCATCGGCCCCAGCGCCAAACGCGGATTCATCAACGTCGCTGGGATTCAATCCCCTGGACTGACTGCTGCACCGGCGATCGCCACCCTCCTCGTCGAGATTCTCCGGGATGAAGGCTTATCCCTAACTCACTCAGACGACTTTATCCCCACCATCCCCAAACCCATCCATTTCGCCAGCCTCTCGACGGAAGAACAAATGGAACTGGCGGCCAAAGACCCCAGTTACGGACGCATCGTCTGTCGTTGCGAATTCATCAGCGAGGGAGAAATCCGGGATTCCATTCGTCGTGGGGCCAGTACCCTCGATGGGATTAAATTCCGCACCCGGGCTGGAATGGGGCGCTGTCAAGGAGGCTTCTGTACCGGCCGCTGCATGGAACTCATCCAGGAAGAACTCGGCATTCCCCTAACGGCCATTACCAAACGAGGCGGGGACTCCTGGGTGGCCCGTCCGCGACATGAAGAGGTGTCCCAATCATGCTAATTACCAATCCCAAACATCTGAAACCCGACTATGATGTGGTCGTCGTCGGTGGCGGTCCCGCCGGGATGGGGGCGGCCATCGGGGCCAAAGAAAGTGGCGCCGAACGAGTCCTGGTGGTCGATCGCGAAAAAGAAGCGGGAGGGGTTCTGTTGCAATGTATCCATCCCGGCTTTGGCCTCCATCATTTCAAAGAAGAACTCACGGGCCCCGAATATGCCCAACGCTATCTGGAACAGGTCTTAGACCAAGACATCGACCTAGCCACCGATAGCTATGTTCTGGATTTAGACCGAGACAACCGGGTCAAACTCATGTCCGGCCAAGCTGGGGTAAATGTTCTCTCTAGTAAAGCCGTGGTGTTGGCTATGGGGGCCCGGGAACGCACCCGAGGGGCCATCCGCACCCCAGGAACCCGCGTCTCTGGGGTTCTCACCGCCGGCTTAGCCCAACGCTTTGTCAACATGATGGGCTTATTGCCGGGGAACCGGGCCGTGATTCTGGGGTCGGGGGATATCGGCTTGATTATGGCCCGACGACTGACCCTCGAAGGAGTGGAAGTGGTGGGGGTCTATGAAATTATGCCCCATGCCAACGGCTTGAACCGCAATATCGTTCAATGTCTCCAGGACTTCGATATTCCCCTGCATTTGTCCACAACTGTGGTGGATATTCATGGGGGCGATCGCCTCGAAGCGGTCACCGTCGCCCCCGTGGATGGTTTTACCCCCGATATGAGTCGCCGTCAGCGGATTCCCTGTGATACCCTGCTGCTGTCCATCGGTCTAATTCCCGACAACGAATTAGCCCGCCAGTTGAACTTACGCTTTGACCCCATTACCAGTGGTCCTTTAGTCTCCAGTACCATGGAAACTAGCAAAGATGGGGTGTTCGCCTGTGGCAATACCGTTCATATTCACGACTTGGTGGATTTCGTCAGTCAGGAGTCAGAACTCGCCGGACGCAACGCCGGACTCTACGCCCGGGGCCAACAGCCGCCCCCCGATAATATTCGGCTGATTCCCGGGGAAAATGTGGGCTACTGTGTTCCCCAGACCATTTCCAGCGATCGTGACCACACCGTTTATATGCGAGTTCGTCGGCCCATGGAGAATTGTCTGTTGCGTCTGGGAGAGGTGTACGAGAAGAAAATCCGTTTTGTTCTCCCCGCCGAAATGGTCAACATCAAAGTACGGCCCAAGTTTTTACAACAGTTCCATGGGGACAGTCTACGAGTTGACATTGTGCCCCAACCGTAACCCCGCCAGACCATCCCTTGGGAGGAAGAAACAATGACCACAGCAACACAACAACCTGAAACCACCCATTATCTCTGTATTGGCTGTCCCATGGGCTGTCGCCTAGAGGTGGATGATATCGAGGGGGAAGTGGTAGAAGTTCGAGGCAATAGCTGTCGTCGCGGCGATGCCTATGGCCGCCAAGAACACGTCGCCCCCAAACGCATGGTGACCACCACTGTGCGCGTCGAGAAGGGCCGCTGGGCCCGGCTACCGGTGAAAACCCGCGATGCTATCCCCAAAGAGTTAATGGGAGACCTCTGTGATGCCCTCCATAGCCTAACCCTTGAAGCCCCAGTTTCTATGGGCGATGTGGTTCTCGGCAATGCCCTCGATACTGGGGTCGATGTGGTGGCCTCACGGGATATGCCGAGGGAATAGGTGAGAGAGGCAAGAGGCAATAGGCAATAGGCAATAGGGGGGGAAGAGGCAATAGGCAATAGGCAATAAGCAATAGGCAAGAGAAAAACGGCCTTCTTCCCCCTACTGCCTACGGCCTTCTTCCCCCCTACTGCCTGCTGCAATCCCCTCCTGGGAGGGGTTAGGGGTGGGTTATGCCTACTGCCTATGGCCTGCTTTTTTCCATTTTTTGTCCTATTTATTTTGGCTATCACTTCCATGAAAAAACTGTTGTTGACCCTGATTCTTGCGTGTCTCTGTAGTTTCTCAATTGCCCTATCGTCGGCCCTGGCCAGCCATACTGCCGACTCGGTAGAAGTGTTCGAGGCGATCGATGAATTTCTGACCTCGATTCCGGCTGATTATCACCGAGTCGGGGACACCCAAGCCCTCAAAGACCTCATGAAGCGAGACAATCCCCTCGTCATCGATGTTCGCGAACCCTCCGAATACGCCGATGGGCATATTCCCACTGCTGTCAACATCCCCCTGCGAACTATCAGTCAAAACCTGAATCAGATTCCCAAAAATCGCCCAGTCGTCCTCTACTGTCGCAGTGGCTATCGAACCGCCATGGCACTCACCAGCCTGCAACTCCTCGGCTACGACAACGTGCAATCCTTCACCCCCAGTCTCGCCGGTTGGCAAGCCGCCGGAGAACCCATCGAACCCTAGACTCTCCCATCTCCCCCCTTCCCATCGTTTTTTTTATAACGCTGAATAAGCTCTCCCGGCTCAGAGGTATACAATTTTAGGAATATCCCCTAGTACCCCAGACGGAAGCTGAGAACCAACGGATAGGGGCGGATCGATGAACGTCACTAGATAAAATCGGGAGGCGGGCAATCATGGCTCATAGGGGCAAGTGGGTGGGGATGCTGGTGACGACGGCCCTGTGGCTGTCAGCAGTGGAGGGGGTCATGGCCGCCGGACGACGGCAAATCCCTCTCCCTAATCAGGGAATCCCTTGGGAATTGGGGCTTTGGCCTGACTTGAGTGCAAACCCGGTGGCGGCAACGTTGCCAGTCATAGACTTAGAGACAAAATCCTTGGATTGGAAAGCTGGGTTGCCCTTGCCGCCAGCACCGCAAGGATTGGGCAAATTGGCATCTTCGCAGCCCCAGACGGGGTTAAAGCAGGCTGAAACCGCAGCCCTACTAGAGGTCGAAGGGGAACTAGAGGATGGTGATGAGGTCTTACCGGATGGCAGTTTGTACGACCTACACACTTTTGAGGGTGAAGCGGGACAGTTCGTTGAAATTCGCCTCGATAGTGATGACTTTGATGCCTATCTAATTCTGGTTGGTCCTGAGGGTGAGCGGGTCGCAGAAGATGATGATGGTGGTGAAGGGTTCAACGCTCTAATCTCTATTCAACTTCCCAAAACGGGCCGCTATTCGGTGATTGCTAATGCCTATGACGCTTCGGGACGGGGACGCTATCGGCTGACGGTGGTGGCCATTAGGGCTGAAGAGTATCAACGGGAACAGGAGCGTGCAAGTGCGAATGCTGAAGCTGACCAATTGCTCCAGCAGGGAATTGAGCAGTTCAACCGCAGTCAATTTCGAGAAGCGTTGGCCTCTTGGGAACGGGCGTTAGAACTCTATCGAGCAGCAGGGAATCGCGCTGAGGAAGGCCGGGCCCTGGGGAATTTGGGCAATGTTTACAACAGTCTGGGGCAGTACGAGCGCGCCATTGCCTTCCATGAACAACACCTAGCGATCTTGCGGGAGATCGGCGATCGCGCTGGGGAAGGCCGCGCCCTGGGAAATTTGGGCATTGTTTACGACAACCTGGGGCAGTACGAGCGCGCCATTGACTTTTATGAACAATCCCTGGCTATTACCCGCGAGATCGGCGATCGCGCTGGGGAAGGCCGCGCCCTGGGAAATTTGGGCATTGTTTACGACAACCTGGGGCAGTACGAGCGCGCCATTGACTTTTATGAACAATCCCTGGCTATTAACCGCGAGATTGGCGATCGCGCTGGGGAAGGCCGGGCCCTGGGGAATTTGGGCAATGTTTACAACAGTCTGGGGCAGTACGAGCGCGCCATTGACTTCTATGAACAATACCTGGCGATCGCCCGCGAGATCGGCAATCGGGCTGGGGAAGGCAACTCCCTGGGTGGTTTGGGCAATGTTTACGACAACCTGGGGCAGTACGAACGCGCCATTGACTTCTATGAACAATACCTGGCGATCGCCCGCGAGATCGGCGATCGCGCTGGGGAAGGCAACTCCCTGGGTGGTTTGGGCAATGTTTACAACAGTCTGGGGGAGTACGAACGCGCCATTGACTTCTATGAACAATACCTGGCGATCGCCCGCGAGATCGGCGATCGCGCTGGGGAAGGCGGCGCCCTGGGAAATTTGGGCATTGTTTACGACAACCTGGGGCAGTACGAGCGCGCCATTGACTTCTATGAACAACACCTAGAGATTGCCCGTGAGATAGGTGATCGCGCGGGGGAAGGCCGTGCCCTGAACAACTTGGGTGTTGCTTACCGCAGTCTGGGGCAGTACGAGCGCGCCATTGATTTCTATGAACAATCCCTAGTAATCGCCCGCGAGATAGGCGATCGCGCTGGGGAAGGCAGCGCCCTGGGAAATTTGGGCATTGTTTACGACAACCTGGGGCAGTACGAGCGCGCCATTGACTTCTCTGAACAATACCTAGCGATCGCCCGCGAGATAGGAGATCGGGCTGGGGAAGGCAGCGCCCTGGGCAATTTGGGCAATGTTTACAACAGTCTGGGGCAGTACGAGCGCGCCATTGACTTCTATGAACAACGGCTGGCGATCGCCCGCGAGATTGGCGATCACGGTGGGGAAGGCATCGCCCTGGGCAATTTGGGCAGTGCTTACTTTAGCCTGGGGCAGTACGAGCTCGCCCTAGAGCAGTACTGCCAAGCCGTCGCCCTCTTTAACGAACTCGGTGCCCGGGCTGAAGAAGCCACCGTCCTCAGCAATATCGGCAGACCCCTCAACCGCCAAGGCCAACCCGAACTCGCCATCACCTTCCTCAAGGCCAGCGTCGATATCCTCGAAGCCATACGCGGCGATATTCGCCAGCTCGACACCGACCTGCAACAATCCTTCACCGACACCGTCGCCGACGACTACCGCCGCCTCGCCGACCTCCTCCTCCAACAAGACCGCGTCCTCGAAGCCCAAGAAGTCCTCGACCTGCTGAAACTACAAGAACTCGAAGACTACCAAATCCGCAACGTGCGAGGCACCGAGGAAACCCGCCAAGGGCTGTCCTTCTGGCAACCCGAGCGGGAAATTATAGACCGCTTCTACAGCCACTTAGAAACCCATACCGACCCCCAAACCTTCTTCACCAGCACCGCGATTACAGAGCGCGTTGCCCAACTCCAACGTAATGCCCGCAGCCAAAACCCTAACCCGGAACAACTAGCCCGCCTGCAAGGCAACCTGCAACAAGCCGGTAACGCCGCCCTACTCTATCCCCTCGTCCTCGACGATCGCCTGGAACTCGTCCTGGTCACCACCACGGGCATTTCCCGCCACACTGTCTCTGTTGACCGGGTGCAGCTAAACCGGGTGATCGCCGCCTTCCGCTCCGACATCCTAGACCCGTTCAGTCATCCCCACCCCAACGCCCAGCAGTTGTATCAATGGCTAATTGCCCCCTTAACCCAGGAGATTGACCGAGCGGGAGCCGAAACCATCCTCTACGCCGCTGACGGCCAATTACGCTATATTCCCCTGGCGGCCCTCCATGATGGTGACCAATGGTTGACCCAGCGTTATACCGTCAACCACATTACTGCCGCTTCCCTGATGGACTTCTCCCAATCCCAAGCCGCTCCCCTGAGCATCCTGGCTGGAGCCTTCCCGGCTGAAGACTTGGCGGTAGAGGTGGCGGGGGTACAACGATACTTCAATGGTCTGCCTTACGCCCAGGTGGAGGTGGAGAATCTTGAGGCTAACTTACCGGGGACGGTGGCCTTTTTTAGTGCGGGATTCAATCGTCAAGCCATTGAGCCTCGCCTGGGAGACCACACCATTATTCACCTGGCCACCCACGGAACCTTTCAATCGGGTCATCCCAATGACTCGTTTATTTTGCTCGGGGATGGCGATCGTATTACCCTGTTTGACCTCGACCAATGGGAGTTACCTAACGCTGCCCTGGTGGTGCTCAGCGCCTGTGAGACGGCGGTGAGTGGGCCGGAGTTGGGTACAGGGGTGGAGATTCTGGGGTTTGGGTATCAGATTCAGCGTACCGGGGCCCGGGCGGCGATCGCCTCGCTGTGGGTCGTCAGTGATGGCGGGACCCAGGTGTTGATGAATGGCTTCTATGGGGCCATGCAACTGGGCTTACCCAAGGCGGAAGCCCTGCGAGAGGCCCAGATGGCTTTGATTACCGGGGACTATACGGCGGTAGGCGGTCGTCGGGGAGATATAGAGATTCGGGGCGGGCAGAGACAAAACCCCATGGGAGATCCCCTAGCTCATCCCTACTATTGGGCGCCGTTTATTCTCATCGGCAATGGGCTGTAGCATCCTTTAACGAAGAACATCCCCACCTCTTGCCCCTTGGCTCTTGCCTCTTGCCTCTTGCCTCTTGCCTCCCCCCTGTTCCCTGTTCCCTCTTCCCCTAATCACTCCCCACCGGTTCCGACGCCGTCATCAACACCTCCCCATTCAGCATTCGCGCTGCTGCATCTAACAGCACTTCTTCTAAATAGGGTTTCGTGAAATAGCCTCGCGCCCCCAAATCTGCTGCCTTGCGTTTCATTTTCTCTGCGGTCCGGGAGGTGAGCATGGCGATGGGTAAATCCGAGAGATACTCGTCATGATACATCCGTTCCAAGAGTTCCATCCCGTTCATACGGGGCATTTCCATATCGCAGAAGACCAGTTCACAGGGTAAGCCCGATCGCAGTTTTTCCCAGGCTTCCTGGCCATCCCGGGCCTGTTCGACGCGGTAGCCGGATTTTTTAAAGGTCATCGACAACAACTCGCGCACGGTAATCGAGTCGTCCACAATCAAGACTAAGGGTTCTGTCTTCTCTTCCTCAAGGATTTCACCCTCTTGGCCCGCTAACTCTTCGGCGTTCCAAAGCAAATTACTCGAATCATGACGGACGCGGCCCATGGACAGATCAATTAACTCCAGCACATCGGCAATGGGGACAATTCGTCCATCCCCCATCACCGTGGCTCCCGTAATTCCCGTCGGTTTGGGAATGGGGCCCTCCAGTTGTTTGATCACGATTTCCTGTTCCCCGACAATTTGATCGACGGAGATGGCTAAATAACTCCCCGCTGAGCGCAGAATCACCACGGAAATCGTATCCTCCTCCAGGTTGGCCCCGTACATCTGCGATCGCCGCGAGGTGCGGTTGTAGGTAAACAACTCCCGCAGCGGCTGATAGGGAACCTGACGATCGCGCCATTGCACAAAGGCCCGTCCATCGGCCTCCGTGACAATGCGATCGACCGGCAAATTATCCAACACTTCCCCAACCCCATCCATCGGGAAGGCAATGGGGGCGCGATCGCTAATACAACACAGGGCCTTAGAAATACTCAGGGTTAACGGCAAACGAATCGTAAAGGTCGTCCCTTTGCCCAAGGTCGAATCCGTACTCACCACCCCGCGAATTTCATTGAGTTTGGTGTTCACCACATCCATCCCCACACCCCGTCCAGCCAAGTCATCAGCTTTGTCGCGGGTACTAAACCCAGGCAACAGCAACAGATCATAAATATCCAAACGAGTCATTCCCTGGGCCTGTTGTGCGGTAATTAGCCCCTTCTGAATCGCTTTATTTTTGACCTTCTCTGTGTCAATCCCCGCCCCATCATCGGCAATGGCAATAATAGTTTGGTTACCTTGGTGGAACGTACTGATGTTAATTTTTCCCGTGGGGGGTTTGCCTTTGGCGTGCCGTTCCTCTGGCGTCTCAATGCCGTGAGCTATAGCATTATTTACCAAATGTGTCAAGGGATCAGTGAGATGTTCCAGAATCATGCGGTCAATCAGCGTCTCGCGACCATCGACCTGTAACTCTACCTGCTTGCCAAACTTGAGGGCATTATCCCGCACCCCTCGGGGTAGGCGGTCTGCCGCATTGGAGAAGGGAACCATGCGCGATCGCGTTAGGCCTTCTTGTAACTGAGTGGTAATCTGCCGCAACTGACGAGTCACCTGGTCATTCTCATCCACCAAGAACTCAATATCCGAAGCCGACTCTCGCACTCGCACAATCAACTCAATGATATCCTGAGCCTGTTCATGGAACGCCGTAAAGCGGTCCATCTCCAGAGCGTCATATTCCCCATCGTCCTGAGCATGATGACTATGTCCTTGCATCTGTCCCTGAGTAATTAAGCTAGGATCACCGCTATTCCTCGCCCGAGATTCAGCTGCATGAAGGGACTTACGATGCTGACGACTAGCTAAGAGTGCCATCTCCAGCAACGTTCGCTCATACAAATCCTGCATTCGTTGCCCCACTTCCGTCAGTTGACTGACTTGGTGCAACAAATTATCGAGAAACTGTCGTAACCGTTCTTGGTCCTGTTCCAAGCTATTACGATTCACCACCAACTCCCCAACCAGGTTACTCAAATTATCCAGTTGTTTAATGGGAACCCGCATCGTTTGCTCAAACGCCGGCCGCGTGGTGCGTTTGGGCCGGCCACTCCCCCCTGCTGAGCGACCCGTTGTTGGGGGTGTTTCGTTGGCTCTCTGGGGAGGTCGGCTCGTGGCCCCCAAGGGTCCCGTTCCATCAAGATCTAAGAGATCTTCGAGATCTTTAAAATCATCCGTTGCCTCTTCAGCAGGGGCCGACAAAGTTGGGGAATCCGTCTGATCTAAATAGGCGGCTAACTCGTCGAAGCCATCCTCCCCTAAAAATTGTGGGGCAATACTCAACAGCACCTGTAACTCAGGAAACTCATTGACAACGGCAATCTCCATCTCAGGAGCAACCTCAGTCAACTCCTGTGGCCGAGTTCTATGGGGGGCCGGCTCCGGGGTTTCGGCGGTGGCTTGGGAGTCTGACGTTTCCTCCTCTGGGAACTCATCAGCAAACATATCATCAAAGTTCAAGTCTTCCTCATGGTCGGCTTGGGGTTGCAGCTGAATCTCGGCGGCGAAAGAAGACCGTTCGTCACGATTTCCGACATCGTCATAGTTTTCCCCTAGGAGGTCATCTAACGATAACTCCTCAATGCTCTCAAGGGGCTCCTGGTCTTCTGAAAAATGGGCTAAATCAAAAGACTCCAGATCTAACCCCTCAGTCTCATCATCTGAGGACTCAGGAACCTCCTCATCCTCGAACTCCAACGTCAACGTCAACTCAGAAGCATCGGGATCTGTCTCAGGTTCCGCCTCTAAATTAAACTCATCCCACTCAAAATCCAAATCCTCATCGGAGGTCTCCATTTCTGCCGATGCTGCCTCAGGTTCCGCCTCCAAATTAAACTCATCCCACTCAAAACCCAAATCTTCATCGGAGGTCTCCATTTCTGCCGATGCTGCCTCAGGTTCCGCCTCCAAATTAAACTCATCCCACTCAAAACCCAAATCTTCATCGGAGGTCTCCATTCCCGTAGACGCCGCCTCGGGTTCCGCCTCTAAATCGAAGTCTAACTCCAACTCATCTAAATCTAAGTCTAAGTCTAAGTCTCCCGTCTGCGTGGTCTCCTGAGCCTTGGTCTGGGTCAGGCTACCTTCGGCCTCATCCTCAAACTCTAGCTCATCAAAGTTTAACTCCTCGTCCTCTGAGTCCAACGAGACGGCCTCGGGTGCAGGGGTCTGTCCGCCATCAAGCTGAAAATCTAACTCAAAGTCAAAGTCTTCCCCCGCCTCCTCCTGTTCGGGAGACATCTCCTCGGACTCATCGACGGCAAAGATGTCGTCAAACTGCAAATCCGACTCGGTGGTGGTCGGATTCCACTGTTGTCCATCGGAACTCCCAAATAAGGCTTCGAGTTCGGCGGTACTCTCATCTCCTAAACTGAGACTTTGATCGAGGAGGGGAGTCTCATCGGCGTCCCCATCCTCAAACTCTAATACATCCAGTAGCTCTGAGCCTGTTTCCGCCTCTGGTCCAGCTTCGTCCAGTTGGTCGTCAGTGCCCACATCCAGTAAATCCTGAAGTTCGTGCGCCTCCTCTGGCACGGCTACTTCTGGTTCAGCGGCTGAGCTGTCATCGTCCCAGGTGTCATCAAAAAGCTCATCATCGGTAAACTCCTCATCATCTCCCCCAGAAGGCTCGGGGTCTGAGCTGTCGTCGTCGAGAAAGAAATCGGAAAATTCGCTATCCTCATCGCTGACCAGTCCATGGGGGGGATCACTCATGCCTGAGGGGTCGAAGTGGCTGACCTCTTCCCATTCATCGAGGTCGTCGTTGCCCCCTTCAAATAAATCGGCCAAACTGCTCAGTTCTGAGCCGCCCACCTCGGGACCTTGAGTGTCGGCGCGACTGGGTTTAGGATGCTCTCTTGAGACGGGAACCTCTTCGACTGGGGATGATTGCGGTTCTCCCAGGCTTCGGTTCGTTAGCTCGGGGGGCTGGTGAATCTCGGATTGAGGGGTCTTGAAGTCCTTAGCGGTATGAGGGGCTAGCTCTAAGAGGGCAGGACTGGGAGCAATATCATCTCCTCGATTGGCTAAGATCAGTTCCTGTCCCTGTTTCAGGTCTTTAATAATAACGGAGGCTAAGCTGGCAAAGGTATTGTTCGTATCGGCGATCGCCCGCTGGGCCGTTTTGACCAAATGAGTCCAAGACTCCAACTCAAACTGGTCCCCCACCTGAGCGAGGAGTTTACAGAGTTGCCGCAAGGATTGGCGGGTTTCCGGGCCATCGGGTTGCTTAAACAGTTGCAGCATCTCCCGCAAGCGGGCCAGCACATCGCTGGTCATGATTAATTGCAGGGCGCTGTCTTCTTCTGATTGAGTGGACAGGGGACTGGTCACCGGTAGGGAAGCCGGGTTAAGGGGCGTGGCGGGTTCTGGTGGTACTTCTCCCCGAGACAGACAATTGATGTAGGTGATCAGTTCTTCACAGACTGGCTCCACCTCGACAATGACGCGATCAGAATCTTGTGTACGCAAGCCCTCGGGACTTTGGAGGCGGTCAACGAGTTCTTGCAGACTATCAAAGATTTGCAGAAATAGGGACTCTAGGCGATGGTCCGCGGCAATGGGGTTATCTTTGAGGATTTTGAAACAGTCTTCGAGGCGATGGGATACGCTTTGAATCCCCCGTAGCCCCAACATGGCGGCCCCTCCTTTGACGGAATGGGCGGCACGAAAGACCTCGTCGAGCATTTCGCGATCGTCGAGGGTGCTGCCGAGATTGAGCAAACCGCGCTCAATGGTGCCGAGGTGATCCCGTGATTCTTCGATGAAGAATCCCATGATTTGTGATTGTTCTGATGCCATGGCTGTTTCGGGTAGTTGCAATGGTCGCCTCTGCCGGGTGAGGTTTAGCGTTCGTTGGTTTCCACACGGAATCGTTCTACGGAGGTGAGCAAGTCCCGGGAGACTCCCACCAGGTTTTGTAACGCTCCCGAGACCCGGTGTGCCTCTTGGGAGGTTTCCTGGGCGGTCAGCTCAACCGCTTGCATGACTTGAGCGACGGCCCGAGAGGTTTCCGTCTGTTCAACGGTGTCAGCGGTAATGGAGCGCACGAGGACATCAATGCGGTTGGCGACTTGGATAATGTCTTCGAGCGATCGCTTGGCCTGTTCGGCGAGTTTTGTGCCGCCGATAACCTGCTGTTGCCCTTCCTCCATTGCCATCATCACGGAACCGGTTTCACTCTGAATCTGCATCACGATCTGTTCGATTTCTTTGAGCGCTTTGGCAGAACGGTCTGCGAGCTGTCGCACCTCGTCGGCAACGATGGCAAAGCCCCGTCCTGCTTCTCCCGCTCGTGCCGCCTCAATACTGGCATTGAGGGCTAACAGGTTGGTTCGGGAGGCAATTCCACTAATAAGGGCAACAATTTTAGAAATTTCTTGGGATGATTCTGCCAAACGCTTGACTTTTCGCGTCGTTTCTGCTACTGTTTCCCGAATTTCTAAGATACTAGCCACCGTCCGTTCCACGGCTTCCCCGCCTTTAAGGGCAGTTGCCGAGGCGGAACGGGCCACTTCTTCGGCTTCTCGGGCACTTTTGGCCACCTGTTGAATGGAGTTGGTCATCACCTGGACTGAGTTCAGGGTTGCCGCTAACTCTTCAGCTTGGCGTAAGGCATCAGAGGCTAAACTGCGGGCGAAGGATTCACTATCGGTCGCCCCTTTACTCACCTGACGGGCCGCCTGTTTCACCTGAAGGACGATTTCTCGGAGGTTCTGAATCGTTAAGTTAAACGAGTCTGCCACTGCCCCGAGAACGTCAGCGGTCACCTCAGCGGTTACGGTCAAGTCCCCACGAGCGGCCCCTTCCACGTCATCGAGGAGGCGAATCACCTGTCGTTGCAGGTCTTCTTTTGCCTGTTCCATCTCCTCCGCCCGTCGTTGGGCTTCGTTGGTGGTGGTATAAATGACCCGGGCCATCTGGTTGAACTTGGCCGACATCTGCCCCAACTCATCCTCAGAGACCACGGCGGCCCGGACGCCGAAGTCCCCTTGAGAGACGGCATCAAAGGCACCCTGTAAATCCACCGTCGTCCGTTTGACCTGGGTAGCACTGAGGCGGCCGAGGAACCAGGTGGTGGCCCCTCCGGCTAAGCCCGCCGTTAGGGACATGGCTAAGCCTCCGAGTTGCACATGGGGCAGCAGGCGTCGGCGCACTTCGATGTCAAAGCGTTCTGAGTTAGCGAGATAGCGCGTGGAAACATGACTAATTCCCGCTACGGCAACCGCTGAGAGAATGCCGGCGGTTAAGGCGGCAATCACGGGTTTATTCTTGAGACTGGCGTTCTCGAAAAAGGAGAAGGGCCCTTGTTCTAGGGTCACGGCTGTCTCTACCGTGCCGCTCTCGGTTTGGGCGAAGGCTGGGACGCGATCGCTGCTGCTGGCGATGGTAAAGAGTTCTTCGTCCTGAACAATGGAACCATCGGTCATATCAGCGAAGTCCATGGCCGAGGACTCCGTCTGACCCCGGCGGCCACTCTGAACGTCCATGGTGGCTTCTAGGAAGCCGGAGGTGGTGTTGAACTGAGAGGAATCAGTGTTGTCTTCACTGTCGAAGTTGGGGATTTCGCCGAGATCGTCAAAGTCTTCAAATTCGTCTAAGAAGTCAACGCTGGAGGCTTGGGGTTCTTCCGTTTCGTCGGCGGTGAATTCCTCATCGTCATAGAAGTCTTCACTGCCAAAATCATCGAAGGCATCAAAATCAAAGCGATCGCCCCCGACCAAATTGGGATCGGGAGTGACAAAGGTCGGATCATCGGTTGTTTCGTCGGGATAGTCCTGAAACTCCTCCTCAGCGGGAGCATCGAAATCGTCAAAGTCATCAAAGCTATCAAAGCCTGAATCATCCCCCTGGCCCGAAATAGGCAGCTCAAAGGGCATCCCATCGTCGGTGGCTTCGGGGGGCAATTCCCCAGCCTCGAAGTCAAAGTCTTCATCAGACTCCGGATAGTCGGCGATCGCCTCTCGGGTTTCTGTCCCGCCTCGGGTATCTTCTGGAGGAGACATCAAAAAGGTATCAGCGCCAGAGGTATCCCGGTCCAGATCGGCCCCATGAAGGGCGCCAAAGCTACCAAAATCTGCATCAGCAGCATCGGGATCAAACTCGCCAAAGGGCACGGCCTCGAGATCATCATCCCAGTCCTCATCCAGATGACCCCCGCTGTTACCTAAAGCTTCAAGATGCTCTGGATCAGCAGCCTCAAAATCATCCTCTGAGAAGGAATCAAACTCGGCAAAGGGTTCGGGGAGAGCCACATCCTCCAAGTCATCTATTCCCTCAGGAGCTGACCCCTCCTCCCCTCCGAGTAAATCGGGCATTTCCTCATCTGGCAGAAAATCGGGCAAATCACCCCATTCACCGCCGGAACCTGTGCTGACGGGCATTTCCTCCTCTTGGACAAAGGGGTTGTCCTCCTCCTCATCCAGCTCCGGGTCTGGCAAGCCGGTATTAGCGACTGTTTCAGCGGTGTCCAGGTCAAACTCGTCGAAGTCCTCCTCAGACTCTAGGCCCTCCTCCAACTCCTGGGGAACTCCCTCTTCCCAGGAATCCAGGTCGCCCCAATCCGGGGATTGGTCGAGGTTAAAAGGATTATCACCCTCCTCATCGCCCTCTTCTGGGGCATCGGGGGATAGGTCGAAGTGACCCAAGTCCCCCTCAAAGTCGTCTTCATCTCCCGTCGGTTCAGTCCAATCATCTCCTAGGGCAAAGGGATCCTCCTCCGGGGCCTCGTCCTCAAACCCCTCCTCAAGCTCCTCATCAAGGATCGCCGTTTCCTCTTCCTGAGACCAATCCTCAGTTAAGACCTCTTCATCAGTCGGGTCGGACGGGCTGCCTTCTAGAGCTTCAAACTCTTCAAATTCTTCAAATTCTTCAAACTCTCCAATAGCACCGCCGCCATTGACATCCACCTGGTCCACATAGGCCAAGGCCTGTTGAGCGTGATCATGAAACTCAGCCTCATCAGTAATCTGAAAGACCTGTTCATACTCACCTCGGGCCACATCATAGTGCTGGAGTCCGCAGTAAATATGTCCTCGAAGTAACCGAGTACTGGGGTCTTCAGGATACTGATCTACGAGCTGGTCAACAAGCGGTGCGGCTTCCTCATAGTTGCCGTCCAGATACACTTGCTGTGCTCGTTCGTACTCGTGAGCAAAGTCAATACTTGGTTCCATCTGCCTCCCCCAGGTTTACCGTCAAAATTCCTCCTTTTCCGCTGCGACGCGGACCAGGTACTCTCGCCAACGGGCAAGGGACAGATGCTCGCCGTTCGTTGTTCCCGTCCGCATAGCGATGTAGAACCAACTCTGCCAGCAGCTTCCCATGGCGCTTATTGTAACCCTCAAGCGGCCCACCGCGCTGAGCGCAGAATTGAGACTTGGTCAAGCAGTCGTAGGGTCACAGGTCGTTCGTTTTCTTCAAAGACCCATTCCCCCCGTAGAAACGGTGCGACACCATCGGGAATGTCCGTTGGCATTTGCAGTTTTTCTACATCAAGCCACTGCATTTTAACAATCCGTTCAACTGCTAACCCTAGTATAGTGTCTTGATCTTCGACCGCGATCACGAATATTTCAGCGCGATCCGTGTTTAGACCGACGGAATCCCCCAAAAACTGGCCCAAATCGGCCACCCAAATTACGCGCCCCCGCACATTGAACGTCCCCAGCAGCAGGGGGGAGACATTGGGCATGGGGGTAATGCGATCGGGGGGAGGATCGAGGACTTCGCGGATTCCCGTTGCCGGAAGTGCCAGTTCTCGTCCTGAGGGAACTTGAAACCTCAGATGTAACTCCCCTTCAGGGGTTTCGAGTTCCTGGAACTCGGAGGCTAAGTCCTCTTGTGACTGCCCCATTAAAAAATCTGGGTTCCCAACCATTAGCCTCGTTCTTTAACCCCGTAACATTTGCTTGACAGTTCCCACCAATTCCGTGGGCTGGAAGGGTTTAGCCACATAGGCATCGGCCCCTTGCTTCATCCCCCAGTAGCGATCAAACTCCTCCCCCTTGGAGGAACACATCACCACGGGTACGTTCTGGGTTTTTGGGTCAGCCTTAAGGCGACGACACACTTCATAGCCATTCATGCGCGGCATGACGATATCAAGAACTACCAAATCGGGAGGATTGCCCTGAATCTTATCCAAGGCCTCCACACCGTCTGTTGCCTCAATCACGGTTAGTCCGCTCCCTCGCAAAAGGTTTGCAATCATCTCCCGCTGGGTCACACTATCTTCAATAACCAGAACTTTACTCATTTACTTACTTACCTGCTCGCGAATCCTGACCGAACGCTCGCGTCCGAACCCTGACAGTTGATCGGGGTAGATTGCTCTGCTGCCTGTTTGAGGTTCGCCATTAACATAACGTTATCAGACGGCTCCGGTGTCGACGGCATCCGGTAACTGAATCTGCTGACTCCGCGCCTGAGAACTAATCACGATTATAGACTAGGAGGCAAACCCATCTGAAGGCAAGTTCCCGACTGATTTGACACTTGAGTGGGATCTTAGACCTCTAAGGCTGGATCGTCTAGGGAGGTATCGACGGAGGGTATGGGTCCGTCAATGCCTGGCCCGATATAGGTTTCCAGGAGCATGAGCAGTTCCTGTTCCCCAAAGGGTTTAGTGAGATAATCTGTTGCCCCCACCATTCGCGCTCGCACGCGATCGATAAAGCCATCCCGGCCGGTTAACATGATAATTGGTGTTTGACGGAAGGCCCGCGATTTACGCAACATGGCACAGAGTTCATAGCCGTCGGGTTCGGGCATGGCGATGTCACAGAGGATGAGGTCGGGTTTCAGGGGGAACACGAGGGACAGAGCTTTGAGGGAACTGCCGAAGGAGGTGATTTCATAGCCATGGGGTTTGAGCATCAGTTCAATGGTTTTGCGGATGGTGCGCTCGTCATCAATGCAGACAATCCTGGGAATCCGGGCTGTGGCTGGGCGTAATCCCGTATCCACGAGGCGATCGCCCCCTGAGGAAGAATTCGGCGCAGACAAAATCTGCACCCGTCCCTGTTTGATGTAGGGGTGAATCACCCGGGCAATGGGGACGAGATCCCGATGCAGGTAGCGGGACATCTGACGCAGGGAGGTTTTTCCATCACAGAGACGGTTGAGGGTATTAAAAGCCTTGGGAGGGAGTTCCGCTTGTAGGGACTCAACATCCGTCAAGGCCGGACATTGATGGGGCGATTGCAGATGAGGGTAAAATTGCTTCCATTCTTGGACTTGCTTGGCGGTTTTGGACAGGGGCGCTGCCATCTCCAGGGTCATCAGTTGGGGGGACAAGGCCGGACCCATGTCGAAGATAAAGGAGCCTTGATGGAGGCTGAGCAGGTCAAAGAGGGTCTCATAAACCATTTTACGGAGAATACTGCGACCCTGTTCTGGAGCAATCAGATGATTTTCCAGCAATTGCCAGAGACAGCCATATTCTGGGGCGTTCGTGGTTTCAAAGGCGGAGCGTTGAATTTGGTCGATGAGGTGATCGAGCTGGTAGTAGCGCAAATACTCCCGTAATCGGGTTAAATTGCCATCAGGACTGCCCCCGGCATAGACTAACTGCCCATTGGCACAAAAGACAAACCAGGAACTCTGAGAGCTGGCCATCTCACGCTGAAGATGGGCAGGACTATAGGCGCGAGCCGGAATCGGTGGCGAGCTATAGGTTTCTACAAAAAGTTCTCCGGTGCGCTGACCGAGTTCGATCAGTTGCAGGATACTGCGGATATCAATTTCATTTAAATTTCCCTGCATGTGGCTCTTAAGCTCGCTGCTTGATCGTCTAGTTCATCCTCAGGGGAACAACGGCCGTGTTTCCGGGCCTTTCGGGACTCGGCTGGCGTTTTCACCGAATAGAATTGATGACGACTAAACTGTTATTGTGCCAGATGATTGTGCCAGACGGTGGTACGCGGGTTAGGATAGGGGGGGATTTGTAGTTGTGACCCCATTCCAGTCTACAGGTCACAACGACCACCTGGGGTCACGAAACGCAGTGAGTGATGCTCAGTTAGGGGTTTCTTGACTCAACTGATCGTGCTGGGGGTACGACCGCTGGCCATAATCTTCAATAATGGCCAGGGGCGAGACCCACGCGGCGATCGCGTCGGATTCCCTGTCTCGTCTGTACGATAACTCGGGAAAGGAAAAATAAGCGTGCTGTATCTAGCGGAAGTCCTCAAGAAAAGTGGCGTTTTCGGCAGTGGCAAAACGGAGCTAAAACTGTTAGCAAGTCAGCGAGGGGAATATAACTGGGTTCCAGTCCCAGGAGAGGATATTATCCCGGCGGATGATTCTGGGAACTTTAATTCCGGGGCTCTGGTGTTTGCGGATCTCAATGCCAGCAAGCAGGTTCAAGGGAGCCTCAAGGAAGCCAGTGGCCAACTGGTTAAGATTTTGCAAAATTTCTCCCGCTTCCAGGAGAAGTTCAAAACCCAGGAGGAGGAGATTGAGCAGTGGAAGCAGTCCCTGACTTATCAAAGTCAGGAACTCAACCGCCGTGAGATGGAGATGGAGGCCCACCGGGAAGAGGTGGACAATGTTCAACAGGAGTTGGCCCGCTTGGAGGCCAAACAGGGGGAGATTGAACAGCAACAGGGGGAGATTGACCGCTTGCGTCAGGAGGTTGAGCAGTCTCGTCAGGAACTTGAGTCGGCTTGGACTCAGTTACAGGGGGAACGGGAGGAACTTCAAGGTTCTGGCTCGATTGATGCGGAGCAGGCTGGCAGTTTGCAGCAATGGCTCCAGTATCTGTCAGAGGTGATGTTACAACCGGAGGAATTGCAAACCTCGTTGGCGGCGGTTCAAGACCAGTTATCGGCTCAAGAAGCCTGGCTGGGGGAACGTAAGGGTCAGCTGGAAGAATGGCGCACCCAGGCTCAAGATGACCAATCTCAGTTAGATGAGGCGGTGCAAGGCTTGGAGCAACGTTGGGGTGAGTGGCATCAGTCCCAATTGGAGTTGGCGGGCAAACGCACGGAGGTGGCGGTCCGGGAACGACTTCTGGAGGTGAAGGAACAGGTGCTGACGGGGTTGCGCGGCCAGTTGACGGGGTTGGCGGATTTGGCGAGTCAGATGTCGGGTGTGGGTACGGCCCCGGCGACGGCTTCAGGCCCTGAGGTGGATTTGTCGGAACTGGAACGGATGCCCTTGAATACCCTTCAGGAGCGGGTACGTCAGTTACAAAATGAGCTGGAAACGGGGATGCGCCTCGTGATTGATGAGCAGGAGGAGTTGATGTTACAACGCCTGGATCTCAATGAGCTGGAGGCGAAGGCGGCCCGGGCCGGTGAGGGCGATCGCGCTTCTCTGGAGGCTGAGTTAGCGGATTTACAGGAAAGTTATGGTTTCCTCAACGATACCCTGGTGGGACAGCGACGCAGCCTACGGGAACGGGAACGGATTATGAATCAATATCAGAGTGTGCTCTGGCGACGGTTGGGGAATCCCCCGGAACCGGTTAGTTCTGGGGGAACGGTAGATTTAAGCCCTCTGGTGTCTCGGCTGACGGAACAGCAGCAGGGTCTTCAGCAACAGGTGCAAACCTTGGAAGGGGAGTTGAACAGCCTGCGCGGTGAGTTGGATGATTTGCGCGGACAGGTGACACAACAGATGAGTGCTGATGAGGGACAACTTCAGGAGTTGAAGGAGCGCGATCGCCAACTGCGCGATCGCCGCGCGGAAATTGCTCAAACTTGGGGCCGGGTGAATGCGTATCAGGAACTCCTCGATGAACTGGGCGATCGCCTAACGCAGCTCAAACAAACCGCTGATCCCCTGGCGGGCTCTCTGGAACATCTCCAGGAATTGACGGACTCACAACACAATGCGGTCACACAATTGCAAGAGGTGGTGGGACATCTGACGGCACCGGAGTAAGGCTTAGGGGCCGTTGGGGCGAATCCAATGAATCCAAGGATGAACCACACGGGCGATCGCCCCTCCAGGGAACGGATCGCTCTGACTCCGGTTGGGGGCGCTGATGAGATGCTGGAGTTTCTCAACATGGGCAAAGCTGGGATCACGGGTTAGGTGCTGTTTGAGAAACAATCGCAGGGCCCGACGTTGTAGGGCCAGGGGGGCTTCCTTCAGGTGCTTCCGATGGAGGGCTTGATCCCCATAGCCCAAAACCTGCTCTAACAGGGTCTCAGCTTGCTGGTTGAGATAGGCCACGTCGGCCTGGAGGAGTTCAGCGGTTTGAGCGAGGTTGGCACTGACTTGAGGGTGAAATTGTTGTTCTAAGTAGGGCAATACATCTAAGCGGAGGCGATTGCGGGCATAGGTCGGGTCGTCGTTACTGGAGTCCCACCAGACGGGGAGTTGCCGCGTTTGGCAAAATTGGCCGGTTTGTTGACGGGAGAGTTCGAGTAGAGGACGGGTTAGGGTTAGATGGGGACTGAGCGATCGCTGCCAAGTGAGGGCCTGTAATCCCTCGGCCCCGGCTCCGCGAATGAGGTTATAAAGGAGGGTCTCAGCGCGATCGCTCTGGGTATGTCCGGTGAGCAGATGGGGGTAGTCTTGGGCTTGGGCGATCGCTTCTAGGGCCTGATAGCGCCAGGTTCGGGCGGCGGCTTCACTGGAAAGGGGTTCTGGGGCGACGGCCTGAAAATAGGGACAATGCCACTGTTGGGCCATCTCGGCGACGGCGGCGGCGTTGGCGGCGGAGTCCTCTCGCCAGCGATGGTCACAATGGGCGATGGCAATTGTCCAATGCCATTTAGGTTGTAAGTCTAAAGCCAGTTGGGCTAAGCAGAGGGAATCCTGCCCCCCGGAGACGGCAATCAGGAGGCGATCGCCCTCATGTAGAAGCTTCCGCTGTCTTAGGGTGGTGTGAAGTTGGGCGTGTAGGGGACTCCAGGGCATGGGGGGGAAGAAGGCAAGAGGCAAGAGGGTCACCACGGAGACACGGAGGGCACGGAGGAGGAGGAGGAGGGAGGCAAGAGGCAAGAGGGGGGTTAGCCCATCATGAGGAGTTCGGGGTTGAAAATCATGATGAGACCGAAAAAGAGCATAAAGACTCCCCCTAGGAGTTTGAGGACTCGTCCTTGGGATTCGGTGACTCGGGCTGAGCGGAAGGAGAAAATAAAGGTCAATAAAATCCCAAATAGGGGAATGGTGTAGATGGTGGTGTAGATGGCCGTCCAGCCGAGGCTACAGGTGTTCCAACCCCCTTGACAGACTCCAAAAAGACGGGTGAAGTAAATCATTGGCAGGATGGCGGTACAGCCGAACTCTAGGGTGTTGACCACAATTGATAAGAGAATTGTTCCGCCGAGGGCCGCTGCGAATAGACGGCGATCGCCTCGCGCTGCTTGGAGCGATCGCACGATGGCGGCGGCTTTCTGGGTAATCAGTTTCTGCTGTTTCTCTGAGAGGGAGAGGGAAAACAGCTTTTTGAAGAAAAAGAAGTCCTTAATGTTAATCAGGGCAGCCAGGGTGATAATAATCCCCAAACCCACGGTTACTACCGCTCCATAGCGTTCTAGGAAAATTGTCCCCACGGTAATCATCACGATGATGGAGATGAAATAGAGCACCCCTGAGGTGATCACAAAGGTGGTCCCCACTAAAATCATGTCACGGCGATGTTTGGTATAGGTCAGCAGGGAGAGTAAAATCGCCAATACGGTGAAGGCACAGGGGTTGAAGCCATCGACAAAGGCAATGGTAAAGACGAATAGGGGAAAGGGGAGTTGGTCGGCAAATTGACGGACAATCCCCTCGGGGGTTAGGGCGACAAAGGCAAAGAGACTCATAATTAGAGTCAGAACTAGTCCCCCTGTCCAGAGGCGACGGGATTCAGGGGTTCTGAGGCGAGACTGAACCACGGGATAGCTGACGGTGTAGAGTGCGGGAAGCGCTAACAGCCACCAGGGAACGCTTCGGGGAGAGAGGGCACCCTCAGGAAGACGGATTTCAATCCCGGCTTCTGCCTCAATGGCGGCGATAATTTGGTTGCGGTAGCCGATATACCCTTGATGGGTGGATTGGTACTGTAGGGGGCCATCGTCTTCGCTATAGCCAATGAAGGAGCGATCGCCGATGAAGGTGCGCGGGACTCCCCCGGAGGTAATGCCGTAGCGCGATCGCACCTCCTGCCAAATGTCTGGAAAGTCCTCGATTTCGTAAGACCGTAACCGCACTTGGGGATAGGTATCGTCGATGTAGTCCATCAACGGTTCCTGCTGGCGACAGTAGGGACAGGTGGCGGTATGGAAGAAGTAGACGTCTGTGATACTGTTGCCACCACTGGGGGCCTGGGCGATGGCGGAAATCTGAAAACTCACAGCTATTAGCAGAGTGGTCAGGGCAAGGAGCGCCGAGAAGAAAACCCCCCGACGCTGCGATCGCCCATGGGGATAGGGAGCGGGAAACGGCATAGCAAACCTCCAAATGATGAGAGATTCCCCAGTTCGGACTGAAGACTGCTCCAATTTCACCACAGGCTCAGGAACTAGATCTCTCGGTGGGGACAGGTTAGGGGCGGATTTCGCCCTAGTCCTGTCTGGAGAGGTAAACTCTCTATCCCATTCTAGATAAAATATTTGCTGGCTTTAATGATGGGTTAAATAATGTTACTTACAAGCCACAAAATCTCTTAAAAAAAGTCAATCATTTGATAGCATTCTTGAGTCTTGACCCTAATTCAGTTTTATCTGACTGTATTAACACGGAAATTTTTAGTTGTGGCTACTCCACTCCCCAAACATAAATCGGGAGGTATGGACCATTAAAAACTGAAGACCCTGAATTATTTCCCCAGAGTCAATGACGCAACTTGCTAGAATCCCCCAAAAAAATCATACCCAGTCTTTATGATTGGTTAATGCCAGGTTTTGATGTGCTGGCCAGATATCCGATACGGAGGAGGTTACGCAACTTGGAGTTTGCCCCTACAGCTATCCACAGCACGATATCTAAAATGATATAACTTTTCAGCATTCTAAATTAAATGAATATCTAAAATAAGCTAGACTTTTTGAAAGTCGCTGCTTTTAATACTTCTAGACATTCTAGAATCCTATCTTAACAAAAATATGAGTTTTTTAATTATTTTTAATTATTTTCATTACACAAATAAACCCAAGCTAGCAACATTAAATCAATTTCAAAAAATTGATATTATTTTAATCCAAGCATAGACAACATAAAAAAAACAGATTGAGTCTGCTTGCGTCTTATTTCAAAAAAAATGGGCAGTGATTTTTTACAACCGACTACCCAGGTTATAGATTGAAAACCGTGATTGTTTGAATGAATCGATAAATCTAACTACATAGACCGTTGGAAGGATTTAAGGTCAATGGAATGTTGAGCTTGTTCTTCCAGGTGAATTGACAGACGGTGAGAGACTAACTCACAGAGTTGAAAAACGACGGGATCCGTAATCTGGTAGTAGACGCTGACTCCTTTTGGGGTACGCTCAATAAATCCAGCCTGGGTTAGAATTTTGAGGTGCTTGGAGACATTCGCCTGCCCGAGTCCGGTACTCTCGACAATCTCCGAAACATTCTTAGTCCCGGATTTGAGGGTACAGAGAACCAGAAGGCGACTGACCTCGGACAACACCTTGAAGTAGTCAGAGACTTTGGCGATCGCGGCCGTGGAAGCTTCTTGCATTTGCGTTAACGTTTAGAGTAACGTTTGGATCGTGTTTCAACGTATAGTATAAATTATATTCGCATATGAGTTTCAGTGAATCGGCCTGGCGATCGCGCATCTTAATGTTTCAGACGGCTCTCGGGATTCCCCTTTGGGCCAGAAGTCGCTAGGATCGTTCTAGGCTAGGCTGTAACGGGCTGGTCTTATTAACCCCACTCACTGATCGTTAAGAGAGAACTCCTCATGGATCTGGTATCCCTCCAGAATGTACTCGATAATCTATCCTTCGCGATTCTGTTCCTGACAATGCTCACCTACTGGGTGGGTGTTGCCTTTCCCAAACTGCCTTATCTGGGGACAGTGGGAACCACAGGGATGGCGATCGCAAATCTTTGCATTGCGGGCCTGCTGGGGGCCCGTTGGCTCGAAGGCGGCTATTTCCCCATCAGCAATCTTTATGAATCGTTATTTTTCTTAGGCTGGGGCATCACAGGGGTGCATCTGATTGCTGAGAGCATCAGCCGCAGTCGTCTTGTGGGAGCCGTGACCGCTCCGGTGGCGATGGGAATTGCTGCCTTTGCCACCTTAACCCTGCCCCAAACGATGCAGGTCTCAGAACCCCTGGTTCCTGCCCTAAAATCCAATTGGCTCATGATGCACGTCAGCGTGATGATGCTCAGCTATGCCACCCTGATGGTCGGGTCTTTGATGGCGATCGCCTTCCTGGTGGTCACCCGAGGCCAGGAAGTCGAATTACGGGGGAGTTCTGTGGGAACCGGCAGTTTCCGCGATATGAAACGCCCCGAAAACCAACCCCAGCCTAACCCACAACCCAGTTTTAGCCCCTTCAGCAGCGAACTGGGAGGAGTCGCCACCCTAGAGCGTCCGCAAACCCTGACATTATCCCCGCAACGGCTCAACCTAGCCGATACCCTGGATAACGTCAGCTATCGCATTATCGGTTTAGGCTTCCCCCTGCTAACCATTGGCATTATTGCCGGTGCAGTTTGGGCCAACGAAGCCTGGGGAACCTATTGGAGTTGGGACCCCAAAGAAACCTGGGCCGCCATTACCTGGCTAGTCTTTGCTGCCTATCTCCATGCCCGCATCACCCGAGGCTGGCAAGGTCGTCGCCCGGCGTTCTTAGCCGCTGGGGGCTTTGTGGTGGTTTGGGTCTGCTATCTGGGGGTCAATCTCTTGGGTAAAGGCCTGCATTCCTACGGCTGGTTTTTCTAAGCAATCCCTATGGCCCTCCCCAACTGTCTCCATCTCGGACGAGAGACCTGTGGCAACTTAATCATTGCCGAACGGCGAGAATGGCTGGTCACCAATGGTATCGGTGGCTATGGCTGCGGAACCGTCGCTGGACTCCTGACTCGTCATTATCACGGCTTACTGGTGGCGGCCCTGGAGCCGCCTCTGGGACGGACGCTGATGCTGGTGAAACTCGATGAGACCGCTGACTATGGCGGGCAACGCTTCGAGTTGGGATCTAACCGTTGGGGGGATGGCAGTCTTGCACCGACGGGCTATGTCTATTTGGAAACCTTTGAGTTAGAAGGGACTATCCCCGTTTGGCAGTATGCCCTAGCCGATGCCCGCCTCTCAAAGCGGGTTTGGATGGAACCGGGCAAAAATACTACCTATGTTCGCTATTCCCTGAGTCGGGGAACTCAACCCCTACGGCTATCGCTGAAGACCTTTCTCAACTACCGCGACCATCATGGCGGCAGTGTCATGGGCAATTGGCAGGTGTGGCGGGTGGAGGAGGGCATCGATATGGTGGCCTTTGGTGGGGCGGTTCCCTTGCACCTACGGGGTCCGGGACAGTGGATTCCCAATAACGAATGGTATCGTCACTTTGATTTGCAACTGGAACGCTATCGAGGCACGGGGTCCAGTGAACATCATTTCCAAGGGGCCACCCTGGAGATGACCCTGGAACCGGGACAATCTCTGACCTTGGTGGCCAGTGCTGAGAGGGATTGTGACCCGGATGGAGAGGCGGCGTTGCAGCGACGGCGAGAGTATGAGTCGCGGTTGTGCGATCGCGCCCTGGGGACCCTCGGGGATGATGAGCGGTTGCAGCAGTTGGCCCTGGCCGCTGACCAGTTTATTTGCGATCGCCCCCTCAGTGATGGAACCTCAGGCCAAACCATCATGGCTGGCTATCCCTGGTTTGGGGATTGGGGACGGGATACGGCGATTAGTTTACCGGGGTTGACTCTGGCCACCGGTCGCCCGGAGATTGCCCAGACCATTTTACGCACCTTTGCCCGCTATTTCGATCAGGGCATGATGCCCAATCTCTTCCCCGATAGCGGCATGGAACCGGACTACAATACTGTAGATGCCATTCTTTGGTATTTCCAGGGCGTACAGGGCTATTTTGAGGCAACTGGGGACTTGCAACTGATTGAGGAGTTGTACCCGGCCTTACAAGAGGTGGTGGACTGGCATCTACGGGGAACTCGCTACAACATCGGGGTTGATGAGGATGGATTGCTCTATGCCGGGGAAGCGGGAGTCCAGTTAACCTGGATGGATGCCAAGATTGACGATTGGGTGGTCACCCCCCGTCAGGGGAAAGCGGTTGAAATCAATGCCCTCTGGTATAACGCCCTGGAGGTGATGGTGGGTTTGGCCCAGGCCTTGGGCAAAGATGAAACCGAGTATCGACAGTTAGCCCAACAGACACGCCATGGATTTAGCCGCTTTTGGTATGAGGCGGGGGGCTATTGTTATGACCTGTTGGATGGTCCTGAGGGGGATGATGCCAGGTTACGACCCAATCAGATTTTTGCCCTCTCCTTACCCCAGGCGTTGTTGACTCAAGAGCAGGGCCGCTCCCTGTTAGGGGTGGTGGGCCGGGAATTGCTGACCTCCTATGGCTTGCGATCGCTCTCGCCCGGAGATGGGAACTATTGTGGTGAGTATGGGGGCGATAGCTGGCAACGGGATGGCGCCTATCACCAGGGAACGGTTTGGAGTTGGCTCTTGGGCCCCTTTGCTCTGGCTCACTACAAGCTCTATGGAGACAAAGCCCTAGCCCGCAGTTTCTTAGATCCCCTATTTGACCATCTCTGGGATGGTGCGGTGGGGAGCATTAGCGAGATTTTTGATGGCAACCCACCCCATACCCCTCGCGGCTGTTTTGCCCAGGCTTGGAGTGTGGGGGAACTGTTGCGGGTGATGGCTCAGTTGCAGGATTAACAGCTAGTTTGAATGCTGTTGATTAGGCGCGAGAGGGGAAATTGAAATCCGCCGCCCGACTAATGCGAATGGCCCGATTTGCCACATAGGCAACTTCGGGGTAATACTCCAAGAGTTTATCCGAGGGGGCCCGGGCCACGGCATTGGCAATACGAATCTGAGTTGGGTCCATCTGTAAGGCCATAATCAGACATTGGGGATTCCCCGCCGCACCGGCGTGAGCAATTCCCCGTAAGCGCCCCCAAACTAGAATATCCCCGGAAGCAATCACCGCCCCGCCGGGGTTGACATCCCCCACCAGCACGACGCTGCCGGGATGACGAATTTCTGTGCCGGAGCGCACGGTGTTGTTGAGATAGAGGGGTTCGGCTAGGGCTTGGGGGGCGTTGGCGACCTGGTTTTGTAAACTCTCGTCTCGGGAGGGTTGTTCGACGCAATAGCCAGCGGTGGCAGCGGCCACGGCGGTTTGACGGCGATAGGTGGAGACTCGTTGTAGTTTGAGTTGGGCCTCTTGTAAGGCTTCGTCGAGTTCCTGAAGTTGGCGACTGTCGAGGAGGCGATCATCCGCTTGCAGCATCACCGGGGTGTGGGGTTCCCAGAAGCGATCGCCGGCATTGAGGCGATGTTTGAGCTGTTGCCAGAGTTCTTGCCAGGTGAGTTCGCCGGCGGTTTCTGACTGGGGGGGGAGGAGGAGAAGAACTTGCCCCGCCTCACTTTTAAGACGAACCTGCTGATGGAGGTTCAAGCCAGCCGGTTGAGGAGGGGTTTCGGAGGAGTTTGTCTCGTCTTCAGCCGCTGACGTGGGGATGTCATCGCTGGAGTTGGGTTCAAAAATGAATTCAGTGGGAAGGGAGGAATCAGAAGCCATGAAAACGCAAGTGAATAAGAGAGTTGGGGCAACTGTTATGGGGACTGGATTGAGACGCTTTCTATCCTAGCGCGTCTGTTTCTCTGGTTTGGGAGAGGTTTCCCAGGGCTATACCCTATGCTGACGGGTTGAACCTCAGGGATTCAGGAAAACTGTCATAGAAATTAGGACATGAGTTATCCTGGTTTAACATTCGGACATTTGTCAAGAAAACCAGTTTTTTGCAGGGAGGGTTGTCAGCATGTCCAACAGTTATAGCTACGACTTGCGGCAGAAGGTCATTAAGGCCATTGAGTTGGATGGTATGAAGAAGAGTGAAGCCAGTCAAGTCTTTGGCATTAGCCGCAACACGATTCACCTATGGCTGAAACGAAAGGCGGAAACGGGAGATTTTCGTCCCCGGGAATATCGACCGCCAGGTCATAGCCATAAGATTCAGGATATTGATGGATTTCGAGAGTTTGTGCTGAAAAATTCTGACAAAACTCAGGAGCAGATGGCGGCCCTCTGGCCTGACGACATCAGTGCTAGAACTATCTCTAGATGGCTTAAAAAACTCGGGTTTGTCCGTCGCAAACATCTCTGGGTCTTGAAAAAGCGATGAACGCCACGAGGAGATGAGCCTCGCAGAGGGATGGGAGCAATTTAGGGTCGTGAGTCTAGGGGACTCGGTTGAACTCGTCCTAGTTCATTTGGCGAGGATATCTAGTTGAGGCTAACTTGGGGCATCAAGACCATAACCCGTTGACTGTCCACTACCATGGTCCAAAAGCCTTGCTCACTCAGCCGTTGTAAGAGGGCGTTGGCTTCGGTTTCGTCGCGACTGTAACCCACTAATAAATAGGGGCGTTGTCCATAGGAGACTAAGCCGATACTGCGATTGGTGGCCTGTTGGAGTTCACGGGCCACCTGGGGCTGATTGAAGTAATCGACGAGAATGGCATAGCCGGCCTCTAAGGGTTGGGGATTATAGCCTCGGCTGCGTGCCGGTGGGGAGGCGATCGCCACTTCGGGGAGGGCCTGGGGTTGGGGGTCAGGGGAACTTGAGCGAGGACGCTCTTCCTCCTCCACGGGGGTATAAACGGGCAAATCGTCCGGATTGATATCGGGGGCGGGACTGTCCGCACTCCCCCCAGGGAGATTAGCGGGGGGTAAGTCTCCCAAGGTGATGTCTAAATCCCCTCCATTCCTGTCCCGGGAACGGGCGGTGCGCTCTTGCTCCCGACTGTCCCGAGATTGACTCCGAGATGGCCGCTGTGAGGTTTGCGTCTCCTCTGATGAGCGGCTTGGAGTGCGTCCGCCGGCGGGCCGGGCTTCAATAACTTGAACTTGGGGCAGACTCAGGGAACCCGATGAGCTTGGGGCGGGGGTGGAGGGGGGAGCGGTGCTTCCCGTTCCGGGGTCATTGGTGGCGCTGTGACTGGGGGGACGGGTGACAAAGGCGTTGAGACCCGATTCTTCGGTAATCTGTCGCGCGAGGCTGGAGGCATCCTCTTGGCCCTGCAAGCCATGAATCCGTAATACCACTTCGTCGAGATAGGTGCAGGCTTGGGCCTCTACTCGATTGGGGAGGCGATCGCCCACATTATTTAAGTCCTGATTCTGTTGAGGTAGCACTAAGACGAGAAATTCCCCAGCCCGAGGGGGGGCGCAGGCCGGCAATTGGGCGATCGCTCTGGGCCCTCGCCCAACCGCTCCTAGCCCGCTGAGGGCGATCGCAACAGACATGACCGGGATGAGGGGCTGAGGAAAACGCATGGGCTGTTGACTGAAATGGGGTTGACAAATAGCGATAATAATGCTAGCACATCCCCAGATCAGCCTAGGCTGACGCGAGAGAGGCTAGGGGGTCGGCGATGCTCTCAGAGGGGGCCTCAAACTGACCCGTTAGCACATATTCTAACCGCAGTTTCAGCCAGATAATGAACTGGTGATCGGTAGAAATAATGGCGACGGAGGGTTGTGGACATTTCGCCTTAGCCTCAGCCAATTCTGGGGCTTCGAGAAAGGCGGGCTGTTTCACGAGCCAGAAGTCAATTTCTTTTTCTCGTTCCTGGTAGTTCCGCACCCGTTCTTGAAGCACCTCGTCGAGAGGTTCTTCTTCCAAGAGGAATTTCTGGCTGGCGGCGACGTAGTAGTAAGTTGTCATGGTCAGTGGAAAGGACTCTTCAGAGACGATAGTACGGCAGTTGCAGTATCAAATCATACCGCCGTGCAACACTTTAAGGAAATTAAGTGTTACAGTTCGCGATGAAGGGCTTGTTTCATCTCCCGCACGGCCCGTTCAATCCCCACTAAAGCCGCTCGGGCAATAATCGTATGGCCGATATTGAGTTCTTCCATCCCCTCAATACAGGCGACGGGATAGACATTGAGATAGGTTAAGCCATGGCCGGCATTCACCCGTAAGCCGGACGCCCGGGCCATGGCACAGC
Organism: Phormidium yuhuli AB48; assembly: GCF_023983615.1. Classification (GTDB taxonomy): domain Bacteria; phylum Cyanobacteriota; class Cyanobacteriia; order Cyanobacteriales; family Geitlerinemataceae; genus Sodalinema; species Sodalinema yuhuli. The sequence goes on from NZ_CP098611.1 coordinate 4,103,646, forward strand.
CGTCTCGCAAGACTTCGAGTTGTTGGTGTCGCTCAATCTCCGTGGTGGCTTCGGCATAGCGGCCGGTATGGAGTTCAATAAACTGGGCTTGAGTGGCGGCTGAGGCTTGAATTTGTTTGGCTTCGGCGTCGATAAACAGGCTGACGGGAATCTCTGCCTCCTGAAGCCGTCCGACCACCTCGGTGAGGCGATCGCAACTTCCATCGACATCCAAGCCTCCCTCCGTGGTGACCTCTTCCCGTTTTTCTGGAACCAGGGTGACATAATCGGGTTTGAGATCGAGGGCGAGGGTCACCATCTCCTCGGTGGCCGCCATCTCTAAATTCAAATGGGTACTGACGGTTTGTCGCAACAAATAGACATCGCGATCCTGAATATGGCGACGATCTTCTCGCAGGTGAGCGGTAATGCCGTCGGCCCCCCCTAATTCCGCCAAAACAGCCGCCGCTACAGGGTCGGGTTCCGTGGTGCGTCGGGCCTGTCGAATCGTGGCAATATGGTCGATATTCACGCCAAGGGTAATCAATCTAGGTTCTCTCCGGGTGCTATGATGACGTTCCATATTCTAGGTTGTTCTCTCCCTTTTCTTCTATGACCCCAACGGTCTTAGGTCTGGACGGGGGTGGCAGTCAGACCCGCTGCCGACTCGTTAATGCCCAAGGAACAGTATTAGGACAAGGGGAAGCCCCTGCCTCCAATTATCATGCCGTCGGGGGTGAGGCGGCCTATCATGCCATTCTCTCGGCCATCGCCGCCGCCACGGCTAACCAGACTGTGGTGATTCGCGCCATTACCCTGGGGTTAGCGGGGGTGGGCCGACCTCGGGATAAGCAGGTGGTTCAGGATTGGGTCCAGCTCTTACAACAGGATAGCCGCCTTCCTCTGACCTGGAATTTACATCCCCAGGGGGTGCAGGTGTGTCCCGATTGTGAGATTGCTCTTGTGGGGGGACTCGGTCAGGAGGTGGGCCTGGCGACCATTGCGGGAACGGGGGCGATCGCCTATGGCCGTAATTCCCAGGGACGGGTGGCCCGGGCCAGTGGTTGGGGATATCTCCTAGGGGACGAAGGGAGTGCCTATGATATTGGCCGTCAGGGGTTACGGGCAGTGGTTCGGGCAGCGGATGGGCGATCGCCCCAAACCCAACTCACGGAAGCGGTCTGTGATTACTTTGGCTTAGATAAGATTGAAGATTTGGTGGAGTCTGTGTATCAGCCCGGCTGGAGGGCCAAGGATGTGGCTCGGTTGGCCCCGGTGGTGGACCGGGTGGCGAGTGTAGGGGATGAGGTCGCCCTACAGATTCTCGATGAGGCGGCGGTGGAGTTGGCCCTGGCTAGTCGCACGGTGTACCGGCAGTTGTTTCCCGACGATGCTGCGGTTGAACTGGTGACCTTGGGGGGAACCTGGCAAAGTCAGGGGAAACTGAGACAGCGGTTTCAGCAGCACCTAGCTCGCGATTGTCCTGAGATTGCGGTGGTTGAGCCTCGTCATGATGCTGTTTCGGGGGCAATCTTGTTAGCGCGTCGGGCAGTGGGTTGGTAATTGGCAGATTTTCCTGCTAAGCTTTGCTACCATGACGGAGGGGGTTGGGCCCTCGGGTCGAGATCGCTCAGCCTTAAATTAGGCTGACCTTCTGCACTCCCCCTCGTAAAACGTTCACAGGTAGGCACGAAGGCGTGGAGCATTCCAACGACTTCAATTTAATTCTCTTGCGCCAAGTCCTAGACCAATCTGGGACAGCGATCGCTCTGTTCAACTGCGATCTCAAGTCCATCCTCTGGACTCAACCCTGGCAAGATCTCTTTGGCGTCCATCCCGGTAAGGGGCAAGCGTATTCTGAGCTAGTTCCCCATGCACCACCCTCCTGGCTAGCGGCCTATCGTCGTTGTCTCGATGGCTTGCCCAGCGTCTGTCCCCCGTATTTGCTTAAGTTAGCCAATGGCGATCGCCGTTGGCTAAAAGAAAGACTCTCCCCCTGGTATGACGAGCAAGGGCACGTTAGCGGTGTGATTGTGGAAACCCAACTCCTCAATCTTCGTGAGGCGATCGCCCAAAGCTGGCAGACGGTCTTTGACAACAGCCCCGACCTCCATTGCCTCCTTGACCAAGAGGGTATCTTCCAACAGGTCAACCCGGCCTGGCATGACCATCTCGGCTATCCAGTAGAAGACCTCTACTATCAAAATTCTCTGGACTATATCCACCCCGAAGAACTCCACTCCAGCCAAACGGCGTTTCATGATCTCACCCCCAATGCTCATGCCTGCTTTAAAAACCGCTATCGTCATCAAAATGGCTCCTATCGCTGGTTTGAATGGACGTTAGTGGTTCTCGGAGATGGTCAATATTTTTACGCCATTGGGCGAGTCTTGGCCAGCACTTCCTCCTCCCCTCTTAATGTGCAGCCGAATGACTCGGGGTTGGAGCAACTCTCACAAACTCTCTCCGATACCCTTGATGAACTCCGACAAACTCAACGACAACTGGTGCAAACGGAGAAAATGTCTAGTTTGGGCCAACTCGTCGCCGGGATTGCCCATGAGATTAATAATCCCGTTAACTTTATCTATGGCAACTTGGTTCACGCCAAGGAATACACTGAGGATATTCTTAGCTTATTGAGTCTGTACCGACAGTATTATAGTGACCCTCACCCAGAGATTGCGGAAGAGGCAGAGTCCATTGATCTTGATTTTTTACTAGACGACTTACCCCAGTTACTCACCTCCATGACAGTGGGGGCCAATCGAGTCAAAGAAATTGTGAGTTCGCTGCGTAACTTCTCCCGTTTAGATGAGGTGGAGATGAAGCATTCAGATCTCCATGAAGGACTCGACAGTACCCTGGTGATTTTACAAAATCGCATCAAAGCTAAACCGAGTCGCCCGGAAATTATTATCAAGAAAGTCTATCAGGACTTACCCAAAGTTGAATGTTTTACAGGGCAGATGAATCAGGTCTTTATGAACATTGTCAGTAATGCCATTGATGCCCTGGATGAGCGGGATAGCCGACGTAGTTATCAGGAGGTCGAAGCCCAACCCAGTCGTTTAACCCTCACGACCAGTCATAATCCTGATGAGACGGTCACCGTTCGTATTAGTGATAATGGGTCTGGGGTTCCTGAGTCGGTTCGTCAGCAGATTTTCAAGCCTTTCTTTACGACGAAACCCGTTGGCAAAGGAACAGGACTAGGACTATCGATTAGTTATCAGATTGTCGTCGAAAAACACAAAGGAACTCTAGATTGTCGGTCAACTATGGGAGAAGGAACGGAGTTTATTATCACCATTCCCATCTCCCATAGTGATTCTGATTAGTCGGGTTTAGCCTCTAACCATGCAGCTTTTGGCTGACGGTTGCCAGGGCTTTTCCTACTTCCCGAACGGCAGCATCTTGCTCGGCATCGATGAGCTGTCCTTGTTCGTTGAAAGCTTGATAGGCTCCAGAAATGGTTTTTTGTTGAGGAATGACGATCACCCCAATGTTTTGCAGGATATCTCGCACATGAACTAAGCCCCGTAAGCCTCCCATTCCTCCGGGAGAAGTGGCCATTAAGGCAGCAACTTTGCCCCGGAAACAGGTCAGGGATAAGGGCGGTTCTCCTTCTTCGGGACGGGAGGCCCAGTCAATGGCGTTTTTGAGGAGTGGGGTGATGGAACTATTATATTCCGGGGAAGCAATGAGAAGTCCGTGATGGGATTTGAGGAGTTTTTTGAAGGCTAAAACAGAGTCGGGAAAGCCCTCTTTGGCTTCTAAGTCTTGGTTATAGAGGGGCATGGGATAGTCCCCTAAGTCAATTAGGGTAACCTCTGCTCCGGCGGCTTCGGCACCCTGGGCAGCAATTTTAACGAGGGCTTTGTGAAAGGAGCCGGTTCGAGAACTTCCGGCAAAGGCAAGGATTTTAGTCATGGGAGGAGAAGGAATTTTAGGAGTTGAGTTTAGTAGAAATGTAACATTTTTAGTCGATTTAGGTCAAGGTTTGCTGGTGTTTTGGATACAACTTTTTTTAGGAGTCAAGTCGTTCTAGGATACGTTGAATGGTTGAGGCATCGGGGGCGTTGGGGCGGAGAGATAAGTAACGCTCTAGGTCTTGGCTGGCGGCGATCGCCTGACCAGATTGGTAATAGATTAGGCCGCGATCGCGCAAGTCTAAAACGGAATCGGGGGCTAATAATAAAATCCGCTCGATGGCGGCTAGGGCCTTACTGATGTCTTGCTGGGCAATATAAATCGCTTTGAGATTGGTTAACATTCTCACGAGAATTTGACGAGAACTGACCGGTTCTAAAAACTCGGGCTGGAGGGGAACTGGCCTCCCGTAAATTTGGCTCAACCGTCGCTCACAATCCTCGGGAAACAGAACTTCACCGCCATTGTAGGCATCTACGAAAATTCCGGCATCCTCAAAATCAGGGCGAATGATGAAATGACCGGGCATTCCTATCCCCACCATGGGGAACTCTAATCGCTTGGCAATTTCTAGATAAACGAGGGACAAACTAATGGGGATCCCCACACGACGCTCTAAAACATCATTTAAAAAACTGTTTTTGGGGTCATAGTAATTTTCGCTATTTCCGTGAAATTTAAGAGTTTCAAATAAATAGGAATTTAGGGTATTGATCACTCGTAATGGATATCGTTCTTTGGGGAGTTGTTCAGCTACCTCGTCGGCATAGTGGTCGAGTTTTTGTAAATTCGCATCAATATCCAAGCCGGGATACTCTTCTAGGGCAATACAGAGGGCGGCTTTGCCTAAATCAATGGGGGTTTTCTGGATTTCGTTGTAAAACGGTTGGCGCGATTGGGGAAAATCCATAGGTTTAGAGGGGTTGGGGGGTCAGTCGTTTAGGAGTTCGAGGCTGGGGAGTTGGAGGTCTGTTGCTTGAGAAAGGACAGCAAGGTCTGACTAAAGGGGGCGGGTTCCACTAAAAAGGCCCAATGATTACCGGGAACCTCACGGACATCCAACTGTTTAAGATAGCGATAGTAGGGCTTCAGTTGCCATTGACTGCGATTGAGTCCGGCTTCGGGTTTGATAAAGAGGGTGGGAAGGGTTATGGGTTCTGTTAAGCCGTCAACGACCATAACATCTTCAAAAATGCCATCTCGGGCGGCTTGGGTAAATTTACTACCCCAGGTTCCATCGGGGTTCTCTTCTAGGCTATCTTCAAAGGCCTGTCGTTGAGGGTCACTCCAACCTCGATATTGTTTCAGGGTTTTGGCAGCTGCGATCGCTGCGTCATAGGAGGGAAAGGGACCCATGGCTTTGAGGAAGGGCAAGACGCGGTACAGCAGGGGGAAGGTAAAGCGAGACCATTTGGGGATTTTGCCGATGAAAAAGGGATCGACGAGAATGGCACTGCGGAATTGTTGGGGAAACTCCCGGGCCCAGATGGGAACGACTTTGCCAGTCCAGGAGTGACCGAGAATATGGGCGGAGTCATAGCCGAGGTGGGTGAGTAGGGCCTGTAGGTCACGGATAATCTGCTCACAGCCATAGCCTTGAGGGGGTTTACTGCTATCGCCATGGCCGCGTAAATCAGGGGCGATCGCCCGAAAGCCCTCGGCGGCTAGGGTTTCTGCCACTGGCTGCCAGACGCCAGCATGGTCGGCCAGGCCATGTAACAGCAACACCGGTTCGCCCGATGCGACTCCCCAGTCGAGGTAGGAGAGATGCAGGGAGGAGTTTGGCAGGGATAGGGTCTGACGAGCAACCATAGGCGGGGGAGACCAAGCAGCAGTGATAGGATGAAACGAGCAGCGCCGTGAGAGTCACAGAGGTTATGAATTCTGTTAAGGATAAAATTGTTCTTGTAACTGGGGCAAGTAGTGGCATTGGGGCCGCTTGTGCCAAACGCTTTGCTGAAGCGGGTTCGAGGCTTATTTTGCTGGCCCGTCGGGGCGATCGCCTTCAGGAGTTGGCGGGGGAGTTACACCGCCAATGGGGGACGGCGGTTCATTGTCTGACCCTGGATGTGCGCGATCGCGATGGGGTCATGAGTCAGCTGACGCAATTGCCGGTGGATTGGCAAGGGGTTGATATCCTGGTCAATAATGCTGGACTCAGTCGGGGCCTGGATAAACTGCAAGAGGGCGATCTCGATGATTGGGAGGAGATGATTGATGCCAACGTCAAGGGACTCCTCTATGTGACGCGGGCCATTGTCCCTGGGATGGTTGAACGCCAGGGGGGACATATTATTAATATTGGCTCGATCGCGGGCCGTCATGCCTATCCTCGGGGGAATGTCTATTGTGCCTCGAAAGCGGCAGTGCGGGCGATTACTCAAGGCTTAAAACAGGATTTACTGGGAACGCCGATTCGGGTGAGTGAGATTGATCCGGGTTTGGTGGAGACGGAGTTTAGTGAGGTTCGCTTCCACGGCGATCGCCAGCGGGCCAGTGAAACCTATCATGGCTTAACGCCCCTAACCGGCGAAGATATCGCGGATCTGGTCTGGTTTTGCGCCAGCCGCCCGAACCATGTCAACATTAGTGAAATGCTCGTGGTTCCCACCGACCAGGCTACGGCAACTCAAGTCTATCGACGGTAGCCTGGTTTTGTTATGAGCATATAAAAATAAACCGGATTGATGGTTAATTGACATTCCACCATCAATCGCTAAAGTGGATTCTGTTAACGTATATGAAGATACTGTGGCGATTTTTAGGGGAATCGGTTAAGCTCGATTGCATGCCTTCTTGAAAAATAGGGGTCTCGAATCTATTTAATGTATCAAGGGTTACATTTTTTAGACTAATCAACTTACCTTCTTGTTTTATTTTTAGATATTGTTTATGGCAAACTCAACGAAAATAGTGCCAGTAAACTTAGAAGATGGTAGTACAGTTTATGTTGAAGCAACTTTAATTGGAGAGCAGCCGATTTCATTTAAAAAACATCCCTTCAAGGATGTTACAAATGCGATCAAGATGATTTCTAGTGAATTGACGGAAACATTGGAAACCATAAAACCTCAAAAAGCGAGTGTCAAATTCGGACTCGAGATTGGAATCCAATCGGGCAAAATAACAACTCTCATCGTTCAAGGTAGTAGCAAAGCTAATGTCGAAATAACCTTGCATTGGGAGTCGTCGTCAAAAAACAAAACATCGGATAACTCCTAGTTTACCTGCCGACGTAGATTTATTATCTAGCAGTACGTTACATAATTCGATCTTAACGACAAGCATACCCTGTAATCTTTTGAATACTTATCCCGGTCAGCCATGTTGAACTCCACCCTCGAAAAGCTACTGAAAGAATGTACAGTTCGTATTAACTTGGAGAATGGCACTGGAACAGGCTTTTTTGTAGCTCCCCAATTGTTACTCACCTGTTCTCACGTTGTTATCGATAGTGATTCTGACGAAGTGGGAGTAATATGGGGAGGGTTTGAAGAGGAGGTTCTAGCTGAAATTGATGTCATAGTCAAATCTCTGGATTTAGCGTTATTACGTCTTCCCCAAGAGAGCTTCAACCATCCCTGTGTTTGGTTCGATCAACAAGCGAATGTAGGCGATGCTTGCTACAGCTATGGCTACCCACAAGACTATCTCCACGGGGACAGTAGCACGTTTGAGTATGAGGGAGAAAGTAACACAGGACGCTCATGGCTCCTCAAGCTTAAAGCTGGACAGGCTAACTTTGGGGCTAGTGGTTCCCCTGTTCTGAATACAAGGACAGGAGGGGTCATCGGGATCATGAATCTTTCCAGAAATACTGAGACAGATTTGGGGGCGCGAGCCGTTCCTACTGAGGTTATTTTAAAACGTTTCCCAGAACTCGTTGACCTGCAAGCTAGTGTCCACCAACCTGGATCGACCTGGTTAGACCTTGTCACTGAGATGAGGGAAGAAGCTGATAGAAGGAGGGCAAGTGAAGAACTATTAGTTCTCCTGCGTAAAATTGACACGGAATCAGAAACCCGAGTCTCTGCCAGTTTGATTACTGTTCCACCTAAAGTTGAGCATTGGCAAGGAAGACACTCAGAAATTGCAACAATTTCTGCTTGGCTATCCGATCCTCTGATTACATTTATTGGAGTTCAGGGGGTAGGTGGCATCGGAAAATCGGCATTAGGTGCAAAACTATTTCAAGAAGTTGAGGAATTAGACTTTGGGTTTGAAGGTAAATTTTGGGCTGATGTGAGTCAACAGCCAGATTTTTCTGTATTTGCTGAGCAAGTATTGCACAGTTTGGGTCAAGAAAGAGAGAGTCAAAAAATTGGGTCTGACAACTCCCAGATTGTGAATGAATTACTGAACTGTCTTAATGAAACTCGATACTTGGTTGTTGTTGATAATCTAGAGACTTTATTGCAGGATGATCGAAAATGGCAGGATACAGGATATGAAGAATTTTTTAGGCGCTGGCAACAACTGGGGCATACCAGCACAATTTTAATTACAACTCAAGAAAAACCCATCCTTTCAGAACGGGTAGTCTCCTGGCTCATGTTACAAGGTTTAGGGATAGAAGTTGGGGTTGCGTTACTACAGTCATTAGGAATACAAGGTGAATTTTCTGAGCTATGTGAATTTGTTGAGTCTATGGATAGTCATCCATTAACTCTAAAATTAATTGCAGGCTTTTTGCAGGAGTATTGTCAAGGTCAGCTGAGTGAAGCAAAGAATTTAGGGCTTGAGAAATTTGAACAGATTGCTGAAGAAGCTCTTGGGGAGCGTACTGATAATAGCGATGTACGTCGTCTTTGGATTTTGCAGCAGCACTTTGAAAGACTGGAGGAGTCCCTTCAACGGTTACTGGTTGATTTGAGTGTATACCGTCAAGCATTTGACGTTCATGCAGCAGCTGCGGTGTATCTCCCAGAACATAATTCACCAGAACCTGAATCAAGACTGTTAGACGTACAGAAGTCTCTGCGAGAATTGGTGAACCGCTCTTTACTCATTGAGTTAGCAGGAAATACTTATCAGTTTCAACCATTTGTCGCATCTTACATCAGTCATCAAAATCTGGATAGTAAGATTGATGCTCATGAACGAGCGATTTGCTATTGGGAATCCCAATTAACTGACGCATCAGATTGGCAATCTCTTAAAGATTTAAAGCCCCAGTTAGAAATTTTTCACCATCAGATGGAACTGGAGTTATGGGTTCAGGCTATTGAAACGTTATATCCCTGCTGCGAGTTCTTTGTGAAAGGATACCACAGCACCCTATTAGTCGAACTCGCTGAGCCTTGTTTGGAAGAAATTAGCATACAAGAAGAAATCAGTGTAGAAATAAAAGAAAAAATTTGCAAAATCTATAATTTCATAGCAGTTTCTCTAAATCGTATCAGCCAATTTCAAAAATCACTAGAGTATAGTGAACTGAGCCGACGTGTGGCTAAACTCCTCGAGAATGAAGCTCTGGAGGCGACTACATTAAGTACGATGGGAGACAGCTACTTTTTGATGGGTATGCTGTCCGAGAGTTTAGATGCTTATCAGACAAGCTTGGATATTTCTGTAAGGATTGACGAACTATCTTTGCGTGTTCAAAGTACACTTGGATTGGTAGATGTTTACTGGGAGTTGGCTCAGTGTCAGAAGTCTTTGACCCTAGCCGAAGAAGCCTGGTCACTTCTAGAAAAAAAGGAGTCTACGCGACTTAAGGCAGAAAGCCTTTTGCGCTTAGGGTTGATACAAAACGGACTGGGTTTGTCACAGACAGCTTTTGAAAAGATTTGCCAAGCTTTAGAAATAGCGAAGCTGAATAGATATCGAGATATAGAATGCAAGGCCTTGCGTAACATAGGAAACCTAGGTCAGACGGCTAAAAATTATTCTCAACAGCAGTGTATCCAATTGCTACGACAATCTCTCAGCATCGCACAAGAGCTAAAAGATTCCTACCAAGAGGCATCTAGCCTAGTAGTCCTAAGTTATATCGAAAATCTCCTGAAGGGTGACGAAAAATCTTTAGTAGTAGGACTAGAGTCTGCACTAGAACTTAGCAAGGCGATCAACGCCAACTTACTGACGGTTAAAATTTCAAAAGCTTTGGCAAGTCAGGGAATAATTGAAAATCAACCTGAAATTGTTTTAGACCACTTAAATGACGCTCTAGCTACTGCGGAACGCTTAAACTATAGCTATGAGTTTCATGAGATTACTACTGAGAAAATCCGAGTCTTTTATAACGTTCAAAAATATGATCAAGTTATAACTCATGCAGATCAAATTTTGCAAGGGTTTCCAGATAATGAAAACAACCGGCTAAAGCATTGGGCTTTGTGGATGAAAGGTGCAGCTAAGTTCGAGTCTGGTGAAACAGAAGCGGGAATTGCTAATCTGTTAGAGGCTTTGGAGACTTCCAAGCTTATTGAAGATTCAAGAACTGAGGGACAAATTTTAGGAACCTTAAGCTATTGCTATGAGAAAACTCAGCAGCAGGATCGCTTGCAGGATGTTGTGGAACAGCGATTAGCCCTAGCTAAAGAGACAGGACTTTTAGTGGACCAAGCTGAGGCTCTAGGACAATCGGGTGCCTTCTATACTCAAGCAGGAGACTATCAACAGGCAGTTTCTCTGTACCAAGACTGGTTGAAATTAGCGGAAGCAGCAGAGGATCGTAGGCAACAAGAACTGGCCTTACTGAACTTGGGGATTTGTTATAGCAATTTGGCGCAACATCAAACAGCTATTGAGTATTTCGAAAGGCAAGTTGCGTTGGCAGTTGAAGATGAAGATCGGTCAATTTATATAGATGGTTTAAATCGCTTAGCTGACAGTTACTTTGTCCTGAACAACTTGGACGAAGCGCAAGAAAAATATGCTAAAGCAGAGGACCTGTTAGACGAACTACAAGAGC